>CAJTZN010000019.1 GCA_910584065.1 uncultured Eubacterium sp. | reverse complement strand
CATCGGTTCCCGGGTGGGCGCGGCCGTCGGCGTTTCCGTTTCCGGTAAGGGCACCATCGGTTCCCGGGTGGGCGCGGCCGTCGGCGTTTCCGTTTCCGGTAAGGGCACCATCGGTTCCCGGGTGGGCGCGGCCGTCGGCGTTTCCGTTTCCGGTAAGGGCACCGTCGGTTTCTGAGTGGGTGTGGGTTCCTTTTCCAGATCCACAAACGGCATATCATGCCCATTCGCATATGTCTGTGCTTCGCTTCCTTCATAACCGTATACCGTCGCAAACACATTGACAAAAGATGATTCCCCAATATACACCGTCTCTCTCGGTATGACAATCTTTTTAATCCCGGCTGCCGCATGGAATGCATAGTCTTCTATCTCCGTCACGCTCCGGGGAATGGTGAGCGTACCGGTAAAACCACAGTCCTCAAAAACTCCTTCCTCAATCCTAGTGATTCCCTGCGGAAGCGTCAGTTCCCCTTTCATATCCTGCAAAAGGCGGAAAGCATATTTCCCGATTTTCTTCAGGGAGGACGGCAGGGTTAAATCCCCGGTCAGGCGGATGTTATTATAAAAGGCATACGCCCCAATCTCTTCTACTCCATCTGGAATTTTCAATTCTCCGGTAAATCGGCAGCTATAAAAAGCAAAAGAACCTATCGTCATAACAGTATCCGGTATCGTTAAGGTACCCGTCAGATTTAAGCACTCGCAGAACGCTCTGTTCCCAATTTTCTGTAATGTATCAGGAAACACCACGGACACCAGTGTGTTATTTTTGTAAAACGCATCGTCCCCAATGCAGACTACTTTATGTCCATCCAGTTCGTCCGGAATACGGAGGTTTACTTCATTTCCCGCATACCCGGTAATACTAGCGCCTCCGTCCTCCAGCAGCTCATACGACCAGACACCGTTTTTTATCTCCGTCGAAGGTTCGCTCGGTCGCGGCGTGGGTTCCTTTTCCAGATCCACAAACGGCATTTCATGCCCATTCGCATATGTCTGTGCTTCGCTTCCTTCATAACCGTATACCGTTGCAAACACATTGACAAAAGATGATTCCCCAATATACACCGTCTCTCTCGGTATGACAATCTTTTTAATCCCGGCTGCCGCATGGAATGCATAGTCTTCTATCTCCGTCACGCTCCGGGGAATGGTGAGCGTACCGGTAAAACCACAGTCCTGAAAAACTCCTTCCTCGATCCTGGTGATTCCCTGCGGAAGCGTCAGTTCCCCTTTCATCTTATTGCACAAGCGAAAGGCATATTTTCCGATTTTCTTCAGGGAGGACGGCAGGACTAAATCCCCGGTCAGGCGGGTGTTATTATAAAAGGCATACGCCCCGATTTCTTCTACTCCGTCCGGAATTTTCAATTCCCCAGTAAGTCGGCAGTTATTAAACGCCAAAGAACCTATCGTCGTAACGGAATCCGGTATCGTTAAAGTCCCAGTCAGATTTATGCACCCGCAAAACGCACTGTTCCCAATTTTCTGTAATGTATCAGGAAATTCCACGGACAGCACTGTCTCATTTTCCTGAAACACACCTTCCCCAATACAGACTACTTTATGTCCCTCCAGTTCGTCCGGAACGCGGAGATTTACTTCATTTCCCGTATACCCGGTAATACTGGCGCCTCCGCCCTCCAGCAGCTCATACGACCAGACACCGCTTATCATAGCAATATCCCCTGCACCTGATTCCGCCCCGTCACAGGAAACACCGGATGCCAGATGGGAAACCAGCATTCCCAGCACAAGCAGCACCGTAACCCAGCGACGTCCTTTCCACATATGTACTCAGCCCCTCATCTTACGAAATGTAACTTTTTTATTTTAAGTATACCATATTCTTTTTTCAAAATAAAGTTAAACTTCCTGTTCAAAAACGAAAAAACGGAAAGCGATTTTAAAGCCCTGGGTGATATAATACATTGCATCTACAATGATTACAAAAAAACAAAAAGGAGCAACTATGAAAAAAAATTTGAACACAAAAACTCTTACTACTTTCCAACAATTTTCAAAAGATATGGAGTGTCTGAACGCTCTTGAAAAAGTCACCGAACCAGCTATTACTGCACTTATGGCAAATATGCAGGACTTTATGGACGATCTGAATATTAATAAAAATAGTAAGCTCCATATCGTATGTGTTGGGATTTATAATGCAGGAAAGAGTACACTTTTAAATATTCTGTCCGAAACAGAAAATTTCCCTGTAGGCGTTATTCCGACAACAGATGCATTGGATCAATTTGAAACCGAAGACTGCATTTACATTGACACACCTGGTTTAAATGCCAAAACAAGTGATGATACTACTGCCATTCAATCCTTTCGGGACGCAGATGTTATACTATTTGTCTCAAATATACAAAATGGTGGTTTAAACAGGGCAGAGGCAGAATATCTGGACATCCTTTCTGATATTCTGGGTGGTAAAGATACACTATTGAAACAAACAATCTTTTTACTGTCTCATGCCAGCCAGACTGAACATGTAGAAAAGGTTATTAATGAACATAAAAAATTATTAAACAAACAGCTCGGGAACAAACCTGAAATCGTACTCGCATATGATTCCGCCACATATCATGACGGCCGTGAAACGAATAATGATAAACTGATTGAAGAAAGCAACATACAGGCTCTGCTCAATATACTGGATGAAAAGAAAAGTTTTATCCGGGAACACAAGGCAGCTATGTGGAATGAGCGCCTGGAAGAAAAAGAGAAAAAAGTATGTGACAGTCTGGAAGGCATTCTTTCAGGCGTCGAACAGAGAATTGCTGACCTTGAAAAAAAGAAAGCTGAAAAAGGGATAGATTCTGACAAATTAAAAAAAGCAATTGCCTCTTGTAAAAAAATAATAGGAACGGCAAAGGATGAAATAAAGATACCAGAAAAAGGTTATTGGGAAATAACGGATCGAGGAGCTCCTTTCTTAGGCTTTTCAAACAAGTATATAAAAGAAAATTCTGAATATGCTGCCAAACGGCGGATCAAAGAACTTCTGGAACGTCCATACAACCGCAGAGAACGTGCTGTACGCGATCACGCACAGACTGTTGCAAAAGAAATTGCAAAATACTACTTATATGAACACACACCCGGCAACTATTACTTTGACTGTTGCCAGGCGGCAACCACTTCACTGTTACAATGCAATGATGCGCTGACCAATGCCGGTGTTTACCTTCCGAAAGAAGTTCTGGAAGAGATTCAAATCATACCGAAACTGGAAGCAAAATCTGAAAGTGCCATCGTACAGGATTTATGCTGGAGAGTCGTGGAGTATGGTGATTTCTACAGCCTTAACTATTATGTAGATGATGTAGATATCACCGATAGTGAAGAGTGTGTTGGCGAGGGACTGTTTGGTGGACTAAAATACAAAACAATATACTACGTATATGAGCTATATAATGAAGTCTGCAAAATGGTAGAGGATCTAAGCTATTTCGATCAGAACCTTAAAAGTGAATGGAATCCTGTCGAGCGTGCTCTGGAGTCCTTTACCACAGAATTGAAACAGACATTGGACAAGCGGCTTAACCAAATCATAGAAACGGCAGCAAAGGCAGAATCTGATTCCGCCAAAGATGTAAAAACGGAACTCAAAAATTACACTGCATGTAAAGACATACTTCTTACATATTTAATATAACAGTAAAGAGAGGACTACAAAAATGACAATTGAAACTACTATTAAAAGTTTTCACGATTCCATTCGCTCCGCCGCAGCCAGTTTAAAAAACTATGAACGGGAAATGGATGAAAAGCAGCACGCAATTCACACCTGCATACAAAACATTCCCTCTACTCCACCTGCGATCAAAAAGGGGGAAACAGCACTGGTCAAATCCTGCAACGAAATAATTACACAGCACAGCAAAGCGGTCCGGAACTGGAAACAAACAATCGAAAAATATATCTCCGGCAAACAGTTTGTCAACCGTTTCGAAAAAAGTCTTCTCGTTATTGTTTTCGCTGATGTAAAAGCAGGAAAAAGCTCTCTCGGAAATTTTATTTCCGGCTATTCTTATCAGAATACAAAACATGGGGATTTATACACAAAACCGATATGCTATGTATACGACTATACAGAAAAAAACAAAGACTCCGGAACCGAAAAAGTTCTCAAAGAAGGACATTTTATCGAAGATGAAATCCAGGCAACCGCAAGTATTCAGTATTTTACTTTACTTGACGGACTGACATGGGTTGACACCCCCGGCATTCACTCTCTTACGTCTGAATACGAGGACCTGGCAAAGGAATACATAAAATACGCTGATCTGATTTTATTTCTTACCCCGTCAAATAATCCTCTTAAAATGGACGAGGCACAGGAAATCAAAAAACTAATCCAATGCGATAAACCTTTACTTGTCACTATTACAAAATCAGATACAGGAAGCGTTATATTTGATGAAAATAATAACCGACGGACCATTCTGCGTCCAAAATCAGACGAGAATCGAAAACTACAGGAGGATTACGTGAAAGATGAAATCGAAAGATTTGGTGGAAATAATATAGTAAGCCAGAACGAATACATTTCAATCTCCACGAAACTGGCTAATAATGCCATGGAACAAAATGACGAAGAACTGTTTAAGCAGAGTAACATGCCTGATTTCTTTGAGCAGATTGGAACTGTTATTTCCGAAAAAGCAGTTGCGCTAAAAATGAAACGTCCGCTTGACGAATTTAATTTCGTCGTAAGAGAACTTCTGGATGGAAATAAACAAAGTGATTTTATTGGGATTAAGAAATTAAAAGAAAACATGGAAACCATTTTAGCAGATATTGAGACACAGGAAAAGAAGCTTGATGCCCTGACTGAAACCATTATGTTACAGGCAAAAGGAATTCTCAGCAACTCCCTGTATCAATCCCTGTCCACAGAAAAATCCAAAGGAACTCTTTCCGAAAAAGAGCATCTTTCCGAACTGGTTAATGATCTGGTGAACCAGACGTTGTCTTCCGTAATCAGCGAAGAAATCGGAAATAACATTGCGAATTTTCAAACAATGAATATTAACCAGTCACGGGCTATCATTGAGGTTGATTTCGAAAAAAAGAAAAAGCAGATCGAATACGAGATTCAGGAAGGAAAAGAACGGTTAAGGGATCCAAGGGGAATTATTGAACACATTCAACATTTTTTTGGCAAAGAATTTCATGAATTTTCAATCCGTACTAAGATAAAAACCCGTGAAATAGAAACTGGTGATAATTTTAATGAATTCTTTCAAATTATATACGAAAGCCTGCAAACAGAAATGAAACGAATTGTCATGGAACAAATAGATAAGGCAAAGGGCGAATATTACGGCAATCTAAAACAGATTATCGACACTCTGTGCAAAGAAATCAACACGGCAATTTTCGAATTAGAAGGCTTGATGTACTAGAAAGGATGTATTTTTATGATATCAATTACAGATTATAAAAAAGCTCTTACAAACAAAAGGGACAGCGTCATAAAACTTCTTCAAAAAAGCGGTTTTCAGGGAAAAGCAATAAAACTGGAATCTGACACACAACAGATTCTTCAAAAAGAAAACCCCTCTGTCCTGTTTTATGGGTTATATAACTCAGGGAAAAGCACTCTGATTAACGCTATATTTCAGGAAGATCTTGCTAAAGTCGGCGATATTCCGACCACAAGTCAGACACAGGAAATCCCATGGGGAGATTTTACGATTATTGACACACCGGGTATCAATGCCAAAAATGAACATACTTTAATCGCCGAACAGGAAGTCCACAGGCATGATTTGATTATTTTTGTTATTGATGATATGAACGTAGAGGAAAAGTCTTTCTATTCTGCTTTTGTATCCGTGCTAAAAGGTGGAAGCAATGCACTAATCGTGATAAATGAAAAAGATCCGGATGAGGCAGAATTAGAAAATTCCCCTAAAATTCAAAAACTAAAAACCCGAATCATAGAAAACATCCGTATGGAATGCAATAATCAAAAAGCGGAAAAAATCGAAAAAGCCAAAAACTTTCATAACATCTTTTCTGTCAATGCATTTTCCGCTTGTGAGAGTCGTCATTGTAATGGTGACTTTGCAAAGGCATTATACGATAGTTCCGGAATTGATAATTTAACCCTCCATATGAACAAACTTATGCGTTCCTCGGAAGGTGTCAAAATGCTATTACCCGCGATACGGATTATGAAAGATGCATTGAAAGACTCACTGGAACAGATGAAAGAAAATCACACCGACGAACATGCAAAAAAATATAGCGAACTCAGAAACAGAATTCTGCGCCAGCGGGACAGTTTATACCAGACATTGCTATTGGAAGGGAAAAATAAAATCCAAATGTATGGCAACGAACTATATGATTCTGTCCTAGCAAATCAGAATCCAAAACAAAGCAGTGTGATTATTTCTGAACTGGAATCCCTGATTCAGAAAAACTTTAAATCCTTTTCAACAGAGTTATCAAATCAAATTATAGATTTGTACCCTATGGATATTGATAAACTTAAAGTAAATCTCAAACAAAGCAGCATACAAACCTCTGCCCTTAACCATGAACTAATGGATGAAACAGATATTTCTTTTGATTTTGAGAATTTTCTCGAAGATGGCCTGGCATCAATCGGGGAATTATTAACTACGCCTGCCGAGTTAACAACAAAACTCAAAACACTTGGTCCCGTTACCGTTTTCCCACCCATGCCAGTTCCAACTGGTACCATATTCGCAATTCTTAATGGTATCTGTGACTTATTCCTTAGGAAAAAGAAAAAAGAGGAAAAACGGCAAAAACTTCTTAAGGAACAAATGGAACTTGTCAATCAGGCAAACGAACAAATCGAACAGCAGATGAATGAACTGGTTACCGAAATTATCAGTATCAACCGTAAGATTCAGACTGAACTCATAAAACTGGAAAATTCATATCAAAGTTGTATTAACGAACTTATCACGAAACATTTTGATCCCATTCTTCAAGCAATGAAGGAAGAATATAACAAAGAGCAAAAGGAACAAACAGAACTGGAACTAAATAGTGAGAAGATGAACGCGCTTCTGTCCGAATTGGTTCATATTGAATCAGAGATTGAACAATAATTATTTTCAATCTGGACGAAAAACAGCCCATCTTTCTTTTATTCCGACAAAACGATAAAGAATACATTGGGATGTTCAAAAACAAAACACATCTGATTACTATACAATTATATAATTCTACAAAAAGGTTGGTGTAACAAATATATGGAAACAAGATTCGAAGAACGATTTCGTCAATATTTGGATTCAGGTTTTCCCATCTTATACATCAAAAGCTATGAGGAAAATAAGATAGACGAAATGGTAAGACAAGTTTCCGGGAACCGAGAACTTGTCGAGTGGAATGAAGCTAGAGGATTTGTAGATTTCCTTCATAAAAAACCTTTGGTTAAACGCGGAAGCAGTTTAGAAGAAACCTTAGATTATTTGGATATGAACAAAGAAATAGACCGTAAAATCTTTGTTATTAAGGATGCGGCATCTTATATGAGCAATCCTGTAATCATAGCAAAGTTAAAACAGCTTGCTCTGGATATTGTTCAGGAATTAGACGGTACGATCATAATTGTTGCACCATTATTGCAGATTCCACATGAAATCGAAAAATTTGTAACGATTTTTTCCCCGGATGATTTGAATACGGAGGAAATCAAGTCAGTTGTTACACAATTTTTAACAGAGCAGGGATTATCAAAAATCACCGACAATCTTATGGAAGAGATGGCAAATGCCTTTAAAGGATTATGCCAGTATGAGATCAACAATATTCTGGCTCTTGCAATAGCCAACCACGGTGAACTTTCCAAAAGAGATCTGCAGTACATTTTTGAACAAAAACAGCAGATGATTATGAAATCCGGAATTTTAGAAATGGTACCTGTTAGTGAAAGTATTGATTCTATCGGTGGTCTGGAAAATTTAAAAGCATGGCTGAAAAAAAAGACAAAAGTTTTACAAAATATTAAGAGTGCTCAGGCATTTGGGGTAGATATCCCGAAAGGTGTATTGATTGCCGGGATGCCCGGATGTGGAAAATCTTTGACGGCAAAGGCGGCGGCAAACCAGTTTGATATACCATTACTTCGTTTAGATATGGGAAAACTGATGGGAAAATATGTGGGGGAGTCTGAGGAAAATATGCGGAGAGCTATTGCACTGGCAGAAGCGGTATCACCCTGTGTACTTTGGATTGATGAGATGGAAAAAGCGTTTGCTGGTATCGGGGACGGGCAAAACGGTTCCGAAGTAACTACCAGACTATTTGGAACCTTTCTAACCTGGATGCAGGATAAAAAAACAATGGCATTTGTAATAGCAACGGCAAATAATATCAATAAACTGCCACCGGAGTTATTAAGAAAAGGGCGCTTTGATGAAATATTCTATGTAGCCCTGCCAAACAGTTTAGAACGCCGGAAAATATTTGAACTTCATATCGCCAAACGCCGAAAAATGGATGTGAACAACATCAATCTTTCTGAATTAGTTGATAAAACGAAAGGATATAGCGGTGCTGATATTGAAGGTGTAATCAAAGAGAGTATAGAAAGCGCTTTTGTAGCAGGCGCAGATAAATTAACAACAGAACATATTTTATCAGTAATAGAAAATACTTCCTGTCTTTCCGAACTCATGGGGGAGGAATTAAAAAGCATGGAAGAAACATATGAGGACCATAACTTTAAAAAGGCATCCAGATAAAGTATATTAGGATATTGAAAACAAATGGAGGATATGATGAATAGTCAGACGGATACGCCAACATCCCCAAAAGTTAGTTTTACACAAGTGCTTAGAAGTTGGGTAGATGGTTATAGCAAAAACAAAGAACTTGGCATAGAGAACTTTCTTGTCTCACAATTTGAAAAATCTATCAAAGGAATTGATTCTTCCGAATCAAAAGAGATGTTACAAATAATTTCTTCAGAAATTAATACCTACGAACAACGTAAGGAAGAAATTGAACGTGCAGTTGATGCGGGGGGCTCTAAAGAGGAATGGATGAGTGATTTTCTCTTAATGAATACAGAAGAATATGGTCAGAAAGACCAAACAAACATATTAGGTACTTTACATAATGGCCTTGCAGATGCCGTAGGAATTTCTTACAACAAACAACCAGAAACGGAAAAAAACGCACCATTACAGGGAGTTACTCTTGCAAAATCAATAAGTGATTTGACAACCGGAAGGGTTATGCAGGTATTGGGAGAAGATACCGAATCGGATGAAGAAAATGACTACACCGGAAATTCGGAATTCGTGGAGAATGCATTAAAAAGCAATTCTGACATAGAATTAAAAACTTTGGCTTCCGGCGCAATGGTAGTTCTGCAGCATATAGGAAAATTACCTATGATACCACAGACTGTACCAACACAAGTCATAACAAATATCGCATGTATTGCGGTAGACCATGCTAAGACTATAGCACAGATCGCACGCAAAGAGATTTCCTTGACAAAAGGACTGAGTCAAATTGCCAGAAATTCGTTTTCAGCCATATGCGGAATCTTACAAGGCAAACATAAAAAACTGACTTCTGAAGGCATTATGGAATCAGTACCGATTCTAAAAAACTCAATGCCTATAATCAATAAGATTTCCTCAGGAATTACAAATCTAATTGGTGATGAAGTATTTCAGGAAAATTTAGCATTGGTCAAAAATCAAGTAATTTCAGTAACAAAGAACTTTGCACAGGGATTTATAAAAGCAGCAATTCCGATGGTACGGAATGTGGCGCACGGGATCAAAAACTTTTTCCTGGGACAAAAAATATAATAAAGAACATATTGTAAAAAATACGGAGGATAGATAGCTATGGCAAAAAAAATCAAGTTCCCACTGGAAATGCGAGATGGAATACAAGTAAGGACATTAGAAGAATTGCGAGAAAATTTTGATATTGAAAAGACAGTCGGATATCTTGTGGACGGTAAACTTATCACATGGTTAGAAGATCGATATTACCTAGCAGAAGCTGAAATCATTAAAGAAATGGATGCATTCGCTCCAGATGTCAAAAACAAACTTTGTGCTGCTCTCGGCATAGAACTGTTAGTTGACACAGAGATCAATGTAGAAAAAATCGAGCAGCGTAAAATACGCCTGACAAAACTGAAGCAGTATACAGATGATGAAAAACTTTGGGCTAAAGTGGACCAGGTAGCATTTGACCAAGAGGATTTGGCTGATTTATTAGATGAAAATCTGGAAGAAATTTTTCTATGCGCAAATGAGTTTCAGATACCATATGCTGTAGGGAATGTGACCTATCGAGGCATCGGAGAGGTATCTGTATTTATTAACTCAAGTGGTCAGATTGATTTGGAAAAACAAAAAATCAAGTTTAAAGATATTCAGTTATTAAATTCGAATATTGAAGACTCGGAACAATTATACCAAAAAGGGTTGGATTATCTATGGGGAAGAAATGGAAAAGAGTATGACGAGGAAAAGGCTCTTGAGTACTTAAAAAAAGCAATGGATATAGGACATTTAGAAGCAGGTGCAAGATTTTTTAATGAAATTGCTGATGACAGCTCTAAAATAGAAAAACATGGAGAAACTGAGCAAAGTATAGCATCTAAAGTTGAAGAGCTTACACAAAATGGTGGACTTTTTGCATTGAGACTCGAAGGTGTTATGCGTGATATGGGATACTGTTTTGAACTTAACAGAACCTTGGGAATAGAGTTAATCCTAAAAGCAGCAGAGAGAGGATGTGCACATGCGTTTGAGGATTTGTATAATATAGCATCTGATGCAGAAGAAGAGTTCCGATGGCTACAAGAGGGTATTAAATATCAATCTGCTTTTTGCGCAAATTTAATTGGACGAGGATATGAAGAAGGTTGGTGGGGACTTCCCGTAGATAAAAATAAAGCAAATGAATATTTCCTGATGTCGATCGACTTTGAAGAAAATGGTGAACCGGATGAAGGCAGTGCTTATTATAATTACGCACTGAACTGTAAAGACAATGTACAAACAAAAATATCCTTTCTCGAAAAGGCAGCTACTAACCGATATAAACATAGCAGTGCCGCACACGAACTAGGCGCTATGTATTTTTCAGGAAACAAAATCGAACGAGATTATAAAAAAGCTTACTCCTATTTTAAATTGGGAAGTGAATGGGGAAATGGTGCCTCAACATTTATGTTAGGACATTGTATATATGAAGGAAAAGGGGTGGAGAAGAACTGGAGAACCGGATTTGACTATATGTCTAAAGGTGCGGCAGATGCCCATTATCTCAGTTATGTGGATGATTATCTAAAGGAACAGCTAACAGAACATGAAGAATTAAAAGACATGAATATATTATCTGCATATTTGGGGCATGGAGGTTACTATTTCGTTAAGGGAATAACTGAGTATCTTTCCATTTTCTATATCTCTTTTGATGATTTCCACGATCCGGATTGGGATGGATCTCTCGAAATAATAGAAACTTGGAAATTTGATTCTCCCGTATTTACAAGTATCGATGCCATTGTTGCAAATGTAGATCAAACAATTTATATTGTAGCGGCAGGCGGTAGTAAAGGTGCATTATATAAGATAGAATATAATACAGGAGCTGGGTGGCTTCATAACCCTTCTAGAATCAATACATTTAAGGCATCACCTATGGACGGAGTATTTTTTGAGTGTAATGAGGCCTCGGGTGTGATACGTTATGGTTCTAAAGGATATTCAAAATTAGAGTATGCTTATCGGTAACGCTCTAAATCTTAAAATAAGAATCTCCCATAGAAATCAGTGTTTTGAATACCTGATATTCTGTGAGAGATTCTTATTTTTCTTTTTCTGTCTGTATTTCAGGGCGCAAAAACCCCTTAACTGCATTTCGAGAGAAGACCGTTAGCACTATATCAAACTAGTACAACAATAAAACTGCTGTTATCCACATTATCCTTCTTATGTGTATTCTTTTTCCACCGCTTGCTCAGTTTTTCACATACTTTTTCTGCTGTCCCTCTTTTTACACAATAAAGCATTTCTTTTTCCGTAACATATTCCCAAAAACCATCCGTACATAAAAGAAAAATATGCCTTCCTTTTTTCAAATTGTCAAACTCCATAGTGACAGGCTTTACCTTTTCGTCTGCACCTATGGCACGCAACAGCTTATTCCGGTCCTCATGAAAGCGCATCTCATCTTCTTTGATCTCACCTGAGAGAACAGCCAGCTGAGTAACACTGTGATCCATGGAACGAAATATGAGTTGGTTGTCAAGGAAATAATATAATCTGGAGTCTCCCACATGACCATAACAAACCTGGTCCGCCTGGATTCCCAAAGCAACTACAGTGCTTTTCATTCCTCTGGCATGATTTTTCTCATGATACAATTCCTCATTTGCCAGCCGGATACTTTTAAGTATCTCATCCCTTTCTACCGGCATTTGGATTCGAAAAATGTCAATCACCTTTCGGGAAGCTGTATCTCCATCCTCACATCCTCCCAACCCATCTGCCACAACAGCAACCGTTTTATCACCTTCTGTCCTGTAAAAAATACAATCCTCATTCATGGAACGGTTGCCCGGAAAGCTCATTCCCATTACTTCCAAAGAATCACCTCCTGACATTTTGCCTGAATAATGCTATACAGCATAAAACAGCAAAAAATAAAATAAATAAAACCTGCATCAGCCAGGAAGTACCCAGATGTCTGGCTGATGCCAGAAACATATCCTCCGCCTCATGCATCAGCTGTGGAAACTGACTCTGTAATTTCAGGTCAAGGGCATTCAGGTCAACTGTAGAACCATATCCTTCCATCGTCCACCGACAGCTTACGAAAATTGATATTTTTTCTTTTATCCCACTCAGTTCAAATACCAGACCGGAAAAAAGAATCTGCGGCATAAGCAAGATTGGCGCCACAGTCATGGCACGGTCAGCATTCATAAACAGAGATGATACAAAAAGTCCCATCGAAGATGCTGACATCGATGTCAGAAATGTCGTCACAGAGAGCTCCAGAAAAGGATTTATCATAACTCCTGTTTCCGGAAGTCCTACTAACAGTGCGTATGTTGCGATCAGAAGAACTGACTGAATCAGACACAGGATTCCGAGCACAATGTATTTGGAACCAAGGTATGCCCGGATATGCAGACCAGTTTTATATTCGCGCCTGAAAACATTACGTTCTTTACATATTTCCTGAATCGCATTCAATATCCCGATCCAAAATCCGCAGCATGACAGAGCAAACAAAATCGATTTCGTAACCTCATACTCCTCATACTGCTTTCCCGATGTTACAAAATATATCAGAACTGCCAAAAACGGTGCCTGCAAAAGAAGAAGCAGTACTCTTTGTATGTCATTCCTCACAAGTTTTATGTAACGGGAAGATAGCACAAGACACTGTTTCGCGATGGAACGATGACTCTTTTCATTTCCGGCTACTATGCCTGCCTGATTTGCCGAAGTATGTTTATTGGTATGTTCCGCAAACTGTTTCTGCCATTTCTCAGAATGATCTGTAATCTCATCATATACCTCGGATAGCCTGTGGATCCCAAAAAATTTATTTACCTGATCTGGTGCGCCGGAAAAACACAATCTTCCACCTTTTCCCAGGATCACCAGCCTGTCACATAGTTCCAGGTTAGCAATATTATGAGTAACTAATATCACTGTTTTTCCCTTATCTGCCAGCTTCCTTAGCGTGTTCATAATATGCGTCTCCGTGCCTGGATCCAATCCGGATGTCGGTTCATCCAGAAAAAACAGATTCGGGTCTGACAACAGTTCCACTGCGATACTGGCACGTTTTTTCTGTCCACCGCTGAGAGAATAAATAAACGTATCTTCTTTTCCCTCCAGTTCTACCATAGAAATCACTTTTTTGATATTCTCTTCTCTTTCATGGGCATCAACATCATCCGGCATCCTCAGTTTTGATGCATATTCCAACATGGAAAAGAGCGTGAGGTTATCATAAACAATATCCTGTTGTGGCACATATCCGATAATTTTCTTTATAATATCATAACTCTGCTCTAAATCAACACCATTAACCAGAACACTTCCGCTACTAATATGGTCATATCCACTGATACAATTCATAAATGTAGTCTTGCCCGCTCCCGAACCACCGATAATGGCCACAAATTCTCCTGCATGGATCGTCGTAGTGATATGGTCGGAGATATTGAATTCCCCATTTTTCCCTTTTACCGTTCTGACCAGATCTTCCGTCTGAATCTCCATCCCATAGCCAGCCGTGTAGTAAGACAGTTTACCGGATGTATAAATTATCTTTGTATTGGCAATGAGTATCATATCTTTCTCGGATAGTCTGGTCTTTCTTTTCACCATCTTTCCATTGACCGACACACCTCCACAGCTGTGATTGTCAATAAGAAATACATCTCCATCTTTTCTCTGGATATAAGCATGAATTTTGGATACCGATATATGACGGATACATATGTCGCATTTTTCATCCCGGCCGACCGCTATTTTATAATCCTGATCCCTCAAAGGAAAATGTGTCCAATCTCTTCCTTCTGCTGCCACATCAAATACAATAGAAACACCCTGATTCAACGGATTCCGCATATCATCAATTTTGATCACATCACCTGGGCGCAATTCGTATTTCGTGATACGTTCTCCGTTGACAAATGTTCCATTCGTGCTGCCATCATCCACTACGATCACTTCCCCATGATTTATCCAAAAAAAACCATGTTTACCGGACACGATAGAGGAAGAGATCACAATATCATTCTCTTCTGACCTGCCAAATGTAATTTTCTTACTCCGGAATTCCCACAGATTTATCTGCCTTACAGCAAAATTTTCTTCAAAGACGGTTAAAATCGTTTTCACTGGTTCACCTCAGTCTATCATGCTTTTATCAGTTCATATAACAATATACGGTACGGCTCCATTCACCATATTTCTTCGTTCCGTTGATGTACTTATATGCCCGTACCTTAAATTCAACTTTTATCGAATTCGACGCACCTGTTTCATAAAAACATTCTGTCGTATCCTGTTCCGCATAATATGGCACATTTCCTATTGGAGGGTTATCATCCTCAATCACACTATACTGGTATCCATCCGCCCCTTTCACCGGTTTCCATTCCACCGTCCACATCGTTCCGTCTCCTCCGGCAGAATAATTGGTAGAATCATAGAATTCCCCCACATCCGGTGCATCCGGCGGCATATTTTTTATTTTGACATTTACCTTCTTTAACAGTTTTATTGCAGGATTATAATCCGGCAAATTCTTTAATATCTTCTTTGATTCCTGATATTGTCCTTCTTTATATAACTTTTCTGCCTCCTGATAATCCTTCTGTTTCTTCAATTCCATGCTGCATTTCTGGTACAGTTCTTCTTCCTGTTGCTGCCGTTCCACCTCATTCAGCATCCCCATTGCCTCCTCATATTTCTCCCCCTGATAGGACTGCAGTGCCATCTGATAAATACATTCTCTCCGTTTTTCTCCTGCATCCTTATAGTACGCAATCGTTTCATAAATCCCTGCTGCCTTGTCGAACTCTCCCTGTTTGCTGTACTGATCCGCCTTTATATAATTCTCTTCTTCCGGCGACAGGGTTGGAACCGGCGTTTCCTGTGCCTCTGTTGTTTCATCACCTGCCCCTCCGGATTGATCACTCCCGATCCGGAAGACAATGGCAATGATTGCTACAGCAAAAACTGCCATTGCAAAAACACCAGCTTTTTTCATCCGCTTTTTCCCCAAAGAATACGACTGAACTCTGTTTTTCTGTATTTGTTCAAAATCTACATTATTCTCTATGTATTCTGTCTTCTGACCGACCTCTGCCTTATTTCCCGACTCGAAATGCAGTTCCTCTTTCAGTTCTTCTCCACTTAAAGACCGAAGCAGATCTGCCATACTCCGAATCCTCTTTTCTGCCTTTACCTCCATCCCACGCAGGATCGTCTTCTCCACATTCTGCGGTATCTCTATCCCCAGCTCGGATGGTTTCTTCAATCCGGCTCCTACAATACGTTCCATGCTTTCTTCCGGTGTGATACCCGTAATCATTTTGTACAGAGTAGCACACAAAGCATAGACATCGGTCCACGGTCCCTGAACTCCCTTTGTCCGGTACTGTTCTTCCGGTGCATATCCTGGTTTCAGAACAACAGACAAACTTTTATTTTTTTCGCTAAAATCTCTTGCCGCACCAAAATCAATCAGGCGGACTGTACCATTTTTCTGAACCATGACATTATCCGGACTAATATCCCTGTGGATAATATTTTCTTTATGAATTTCTTCTAATGACCGGATAACAGGAGAAAGCATCTCCACGGCCTGCGCTGCCGGTATCCTGCCTCCTTTTTCTTTCATATAGGCACTGAGGGTGATGCCGTCCACATAATCCATGACCATATACGCGGTTTTATTTTCCTCAAAAAAGTCAGAAACGCCTACGATGCCCGGATTATTTCTGAACTTTGCCAGTCTCCTCGTCTCATCCAGAAATTTGCTCAGCCCCGTTTCATAATCTTTTTGTTTATTTCCCATATAAACCGATACTGTCCCCCGGTTTTCTTCATTTAACTCCCTTGTCACCAGGCCTGACGGATAATATTCTTTGATCGCCACCCGGATTTCCAAAGAATTGTCCCATCCCATATAAGTGATACCAAATCCGCCTTCGCCCAGTACACGGCCCACTACATACCGCGTATTCAGGACAGTCCCCAATGACAGATAATGCGTCTCCGGTACATAGCTGCCGATATCAAATCCACATACCGGACATACCCCTTCTTGCTCTAGTTCACTCATACAGCCATAGCAGATCCATTTACCGTTTCCTTTTTTCTCCATCGTTCCTGTGCCTCCTCCGACTCCGCCAAAATCTTCTCCGACAAACAAAATTATTATATCAGGCAACATATGAGAATCGCTTTCCGTTTTTTATAGCAGTACTATGAAACAGAATTACGGACGACGGGAGGGCAAAAAAATAAAAAAACTGGAGCGGGCAGCTGTGAAATTCATCTCTGTCTCCGAATCCTTTGACACGACGAAACCGATGGGACGCGCAATGATGAACATTACTTCCGCTTTCGCCGAACTGGAGAGAAACACGATTACAGAACGTATCGCCACAGCTTTTGCCGCCGGATCAGCCTCTGCTTTTCCCACTTATTTTTTCCAACGTTTCCAGGCACTATTGGACACCAACACTCATAAACTATGATTAACGTATGTTTCTGAGGTGTGGTCCTTGCAATCATTTCCCAAACCCCTTTCTGCAAAAGAAGAGTTGGAATACATACGCCGTTTCGAACATGGAGACATGGAAGCCAGGCGGATTCTCATTGAACGAAATCTGCGGCTGGTTGCCTACCTGGTAAAAAAATATAGCAACAGCGAACACAGTCAGGAAGACCTGATTTCTATTGGTACCATCGGACTCATTAAGGCAATCGACAGTTACAAGCAGGGAAAAGGCGTCCGGCTTGCGACATATGCGTCTAGATGTATCGACAATGAACTTCTCATGACCTTTCGAAGTGCAAAGAAACAGGCAAAAGAAGTATACCTTTATGAGCCGATCAACGGCGATGACGGAGAAGGCAACAGTATCAGTCTTCTTGATCTGCTTGAAACGACCGATGAAGACGTAGCAGAACGGATGGAAATCGAGGAAAATGTAAAAAAACTGTACAAATATGTGGAAACCGCACTTACTGACCGGGAAAAGGAAATCATTCGCCTGCGATACGGACTTCCAAAAAATCGAAACGCAAACGAAAAGAATGAAATTACCCAGCGGGAAATAGCCCAAAAATATGGAATCAGCAGAAGCTATGTAAGCCGGATTGAAAAAAAAGCTCTTGAGAAACTTCGTCAAGCATATGAAAGCGAAATATTCCATTCATAATATATCCGTCGTTCAAACAGGAGGTTGATATGGCTGATCAAAAGTTAGAAAACATGCTGGAACTTTCGTTAGCCGCTGATGAAAACCAACGTGAAAAAAGCGAAAATTTAAATGTGGGATATGACTCTCAAACCAAGCGCTGGGAGCTGATCATCAAATACTCTGGCGAACTACAGCTGCCGCCATCTGTTTCGGTACTCCCCCTTTATGGGGGATATGCTATCATCTCCATCCCGGAAACAGAAATTGAGTCCCTCTCCCAAAACCCTCAGATTGAATATATTGAAAAGCCGAAAAACCTCGTACTCTCGCTCTACGAAGCACGCGCTGCCTCCTGTATAACCCCTGTCCAAAATCCCCCCCTTTCCCTTACTGGTAAAGGAATCATTGTTGGCATCGTCGATAGCGGAATTGACATTTTCCACCCGGATTTTCGGAATGAGGATGGAACTACAAGAATTCTGGAACTATGGGATCAAACGATCCCATGGGATCAAACGATCCCAAATGAAGAAGACAGCAATTTTTTCTATAACAGGGGAAAAATATTCAACCGGGAAGAAATCAATCAGGCCCTGATCAATAACGACCGATCGTTTCCAAGCCGCGATCCTTCCGGCCACGGAACCCATGTAGCTGGCATCGCCGCTGGAAATGGGCGCGCAAGCCAGGGAGAACAAAAGGGCGTCGCCCCAGAGAGCGAACTTTTGATCGTCAAACTGGGAAACACATTTCCCGATGGGTTTCCGAGAACAACCGAACTTATGCTGGGAATGGATTACTGCGTTCGGAAAGCCGCTGACTTAAATATGCCATTAGCTCTCAACATCAGTTTCGGTAACAGTTACGGCAGCCACGATGGCAGCTCGCTTTTAGAAACATTTATTGATAACCTATCCAACCTGGGACGGACCACGATCGCTATCGGCAGTGGAAATGAGGGAAATAAAGGAAGACATGCCGCCGGAAAACTCATGGAACAGATTCCAATGCAGATCGAATTAGCAGTCTCCCCCAATGAAACCTCTTTAAACGTGCAGTTGTGGAAAAATTATGTTGACACCTTTCAGTTTCGATTAGTCGCCCCTTCTGGCGCCAGCGTCGTTCTCACAGAACAATCCATCGGAGCATACCGTGATGTTTTAGACCGCACGCAGCTGTTATGGTACTTTGGAGAACCTGCACCCTATAGCGTGTCTCAGGAAATATACCTGGAAATGATCCCTCTTCCCGGAAATACTTATATACAAAGCGGCATTTGGAAATTTGAATTCACTCCCGTCGACATTGTAGACGGCAGATTTGACCTGTGGCTTCCATCCGGCAACGCGATCAATCCGTCCACCAACTTTCTCGTTCCTTCACCAGATGTCACTTTAACAATTCCTTCGACGGCGTCTAACCCCATCACAGTAGCCGCCTATAACAGCAATACAGACAGTTTTGCGTCCTTTTCAGGGCAGGGCTTTACCGGTCTTTCGCTTCCCAAACCAGACATCGCCGCCCCGGGTGTAGATATTACCAGCACAGCGCCAGGCGGCGGCTATACGCAGAACACCGGAACCTCTATGGCTACCCCATTTGTAACGGGAAGCGCAGCTCTTCTTATGGAATATGGCATCATTCAGGGACGGGATCCGTATCTTTACGGACAAAAGGTAAAAGCATATTTACAAAAAGGTGCCAGACATCTCCCTGCCGTGCAAAACTATCCCAGCCCCCAGATCGGCTGGGGTGTCCTTTGTCTCAAAGACAGTATTCCATAACGGCTATTGTCACCCCTCACTTCGCACGGTTATACTGTACAAACTGATATTCCACCCCGGTTTCATCGTGGATCCTTTCACTTTCATACACCCTGCCCCATCCCGCCATTTGATCCAGATCAGGGAAAAAAGTATCTGCCTGTCTCTCTGCCTGGACTTTCGTAATATAAGCCTTTGACGCACATCTCAAAAACTGCCTGTACACCTCCCCGCCTCCTATGACATACACATCCTCCTTCCGCTCAGCCACATAGGATAATACCTGCTCCGGAGAGTGCAGGACAACAAACTCCTCCTCCCCTTTTGCCAATACTGTTCCCCATCCAGTCTGCCGTGTCAATACAATATTCGTTCTTCCCGGTAAAGGTCTTCCCTCCGGCAAACTCTCGAATGTCTTCCTTCCCATCACGACAATGTTTCCCAACGTCAATTTACGAAAATACTTCATATCCTCTTTCAAATGGAACAATAACCGGTTCTGATAGCCAATTCCCCAATTCGCATCGGCCGCTGCCAAAAGCATGATCTCTTTCATCGCTTCCTCCCCTTTAAAAAAATCATTCACCTGCACGTTTCATAATACGCCCTACATACTCCGCCGGAATTGCCGCCTTGACAAAAATGCCATCTTCCTTATACTCCTCATGTTCCAGATTTCCATACTTCCGGATCATCTGGATCAATCCGGCTTCCTCATAGGAAAACAGTTTTTCTATCTGAACAAATCCGGCATTTAAAATCTTTTCCACCTTTTCCAAAAGTTCTTCTATCCCAATCCCCTGTTTGGCAGAAATCTTTACCACATCCTCGCTATTTTCATCCTTGCAGATACATCCCGAGAAACCATTTTCCCATTTATCTATTTTATTAAATACCGTGAGGACCGGTTTATCCTGAACACCTAATCTCTTTAACGTTTCGTAAACAACACGCATATGGATATCATAGTTTTCATCCGAACAGTCCACGACATGCAGAATCATATCCGCATATTTAGCTTCCTCCAATGTACTTCGGAATGCCTGGATCAAATGATGGGGAAGCTTGTTGATAAACCCTACGGTATCCGTAAATAAAATCTGCTGCCCATTTTCCATCTCATAGCTTTTCGTCGCAGGATCAAGTGTGGCAAACAGTTTATCCTCTTCCAGAACATCAGCCTGTGTCAGTGTATTCAATAATGTCGATTTCCCTGCATTGGTATACCCGATGATAGCAGCGACTTTGATCTCTTGTCTCATTCGCTGTTTTCTCATCGTATCCCTCGTCACTACCATACGTTTTAACTGACGGTTTAACACGGCGATCCGCTCCCGGATCAGACGGCGGTCCATCTCCAGTTTCTTTTCTCCCGGCCCTTTTGTTCCAATGCCTCCGCTGCTTCCCGCTGCCCCGCCTCCAATCCGGGAAAGGGACTTGCCGAATCCGGTCAGACGCGAAGAGCGATAGCGGAGCTGAGCAAGTTCCACCTGGAGTTTTCCCTCACTCGTACTTGCGTGTGCCGCAAAAATATCCAAAATCAGAACTGTCCGGTCAATGACCTTGCACTGCAGTTCCTCCTGCAGATTTCCTAACTGCGCAGGAGAAAGTTCATCGTCACAAATAACGGTATCCGCTCCTGTTTCCCATATCAAATCCCGTAATTCTTCTATTTTTCCTTTGCCAATATACGTTCCTGGGTGCACTCCCTCGCGATTTTGCACCATACGCCCCACCGTTTCCGCTCCCGCTGTCTGCGACAGTTCTTCCAGTTCATCCAGTGACACCTGTACATTAGTCCCATCCCCAAGATCTACTGCCACAAGGATTACCCTTTCTTTCCCGGTTCCATTCTGAAAAAATCGTTCCATCATCTTCCTCACTTTTTTATTCGAATCTTCATGCGCACACGCCTTCCGCCTTCTATGCAGGCTCAGGCGTGTACACAACACTGCTGCTCTATTTGTTATTACGATAGCATACCACAAATCGGTAATAATATCAAATTGACAAACTTATTACTTCACCTTCACTCTGCAGACATACCGCTTTTTTCGAACCTTAATGATAATATTCGTACTTCCCTTCTTTTTAGCCTTGATCCTCCCTTTCTTACTCACAGAAACGATCTTCTTACTTTTCGTCCTCCAAACCGGTTTGTCTTTTTTTGAAAGTCCTTTCACTTTAAGATACATTTTGGTACCCTTTTTCAGACGAATATGCGTTTTTGCTTTACGGATCCACTTCACCTTGATTTTAGAACGGCTCTGGACATTTTTCTGAAGATTTGTTTTTAATACCCCCCGGCGGTTAAGTAGATTTGCATTGATTAAATCATTGATCATAGCATATGCGCCCGGCGCCTGACTCCCTTGTTCCAAATAGACTTCATCTCCTGATACCTGAGCAGCCATATCCGTCACCGGCTTTTCAATCCCCTGCGGCCAAAAAACTTCCTGCGGAGTATTAACCGGAGTCGCAGACGGCACTGCTGTGTCAGATGGCCGATTTGATTCTTTCGGCCAGTCCGTTTCAGACGAATCTCCCTCCGGCGGCTCGGTTCCTTCCGGCCGTAACGTCTCCGAGGGGATACTGCCCGGTATCTCAGATGGCACCACTGTTTGGGACGGTAGTTCCGGCATGTTGGTCTGATCGGGCAACGGTGTTTCCGTTGGCTTTACTGATGCGCCCCCCGGCAATGGTTCATTCGTTTGTACTGCTATGATCGCTGGTGTCGGCTTGATCGTTTCTTTTGCCACACCTACTGGCGTCGGCTTAACCGTCTCTTCCGCCGCCCCTCCTTCTGTTCCTACCGGTGTCGGCTTAACCGTTTCTTCTGCCGCCCCTCCTTCTGTTCCTACCGGTGTCGGCTTGACCGTCTCTTCTGCCGCCCCTCCTTCTGTTCCTACCGGCGTCGGCTTGACCGTCTCTTCTACCGCCCCTCCTTCTGTTCCTACTGGCGTCGGCTTAACCGTTTCTTCTACCGTACCAGCCGGTGTAGGCTCCACCGTTGGCACACAGGATGGCGTAGGCTCTGGAGTCCATACGATCTCAGGTTCTTTCCAAACCGGAACTGTCACCATGCGGACTATCGTCTGCCCCGCATAATGGTAAACAGCCTCATATTGATTTGTTTCATCCTCTGATTTTATCACTACGATATCGGGATCTTTCCACTCATAAACCGCCCCTTCCTGCTGTGAAGTCAGCACAGATAAAGCCAGTTTCTCCCCGTCTTTTATACAGGACGCTTCCGGGTTTGAGATAACTACTACCTTGCATGCAAAGCGGCAGAGATGATTTTCTTCATCCCATTGTCCAATCTGTGTCCAATCGTAATTTTCACTATCCGGCGGTACAAAGTTCAAGGTGTAATCCGAAATATCCGGCGATACTACGATCGGTTCCTCCGGCCAGAAAAACTCTCCATCTTCATGGTTCCATGAAATCTCTGACCGTCTTAACAGATCTCCCTCTGCCAGACAAGTAACCGAAAATTCCGGCAGGATTCCCTGCGCCTTTTCTACTGCAACAGGAATCCGGCGAATCACAGCTTTCTCTCTGGAACTCCACCCTGGCACACTGCTCCAGTCATAATTTTTCAGATCATCCGGTGTAAACCGAACCTCATATCCCTCATTTTTTACAATGATCTTTTCCTCAGGATCATTCCATTCAAAGTGTCCATATTGATTATCCGTTACAGACAAAGCGGAATCCGATACGGACAGCCCTTCCCGGTACACAAGCTGTCCGGCATCCGGAAAGTCTATTTCTTCCTCCATCCTTCGGGGGCCGATGACAAATTCCTTTGTCACCGTACCTGTGTAATTTCCACAAAAAGAGAAAATAGCTAACCCTGTTCCGGCCTCCGTATTATCCCTATATGTCACCGAATAATCTGTACCCTCCTGGTACCTCTCCGGCACCGGCCTGTGTTCCTTCCCATTATATACAAACTCGTCTTCACTCAATTCCACATCTTTAACAGAAGCCGGCTTGATATAAAATGACTTCGTTAAACTGCCTGAATAATTCCCCTTAAAAACCGCCTGAACTTTTGCAGTTCCAACGCGAACCGCATCCTTATATGTAAGCGTATAATCACTGTTTTCTTTCAGTACATTTCCCTTTGAATCCCTGATCTGCACACCGGGACGGATCTCCTGCCCGGTATACGCCAGTTCCTCCTGTTCCAGTACCATCTTCTCTCCTAGACCCTCCATCGGAAATGCCGATATCGTATACGTTGCCGACACCGTACCAGTATAATTTCCCTTTCCGGAAACAGAGAGCGTGCCGAACCCTGTATTAACTGATGTATTACCCGCAATCTCATAATCTGTCCCCTTTTGCAGCGAAACGGATCCGTTCCCAAGTACTATTGATATTTCCGGGTTTTGGACACGACCCGTATAGACTACACTGCCCGCTCGTACCGCGCCATTCCCGCTGCCGCTTCGCAGCGTCAGCGGCCGGATCGTAAATGTCTTTGTACTTGTCCCGGTATAATTGCCTTTTCCCGTAATTGTAACAGATGCGGTTCCTGCATTGGTATTTTTGCTGTAAGTCACGCTATAATCCGTGCCTTTTACCAGTCTTTTAACTCCATCAGACACGACAGGTTCTGGTGTGTGTGCCTTTCCATCGTATGTTTCATCCGCAATATTGCCAATGGAACACTCCCCCGTATTTTTTGCCAGAATACGAACAGTCTCGCTGCCGGTAAATGTATTATGATTAGCTGCCGACACTTGATAGTATACCGTGTAAGTCCCTGAATTTTCATATACAGGACTGTTCGAAAGATTACAGTTTCCCGGTGACGTGCCATATTTTACCGTAACACCCTGAGATGGCTTACTCACGCTAACCTGGATGCCATGCGCGTTCCCGTCATATGTTCCGGAAAAACCTGACGCGTTGACTCCGCCGGCCAATTCAGCATTTCTTATCTTAAAATCTCTTGTCACAGAACCCGTATAATTTCCGATCCCCGTGACGACCACCCGCGCTGTTCCAGCATTTGTGTTATTCTCATACGTTACGGTGAAATCCTTTCCTTTCGCTAATTTCTCTGCGTTGTAAGGATTCGTAAGGCTGACGCCAGGCGTCTTAGCCGTACCGTCATACACAAACGAGTTTTCCGACAAAGAGATCGCGCACAGCTCCAATTGACATTTTTCTACAACAACACTCTTATATGTCGTGCGGTAAAAAGAAGATGGAATAACCGCGTCAAACACACCGGAAGGACTAGCCTGCATGCTTATATCCAGTACATTCCTGTATGTCCCGACACTCAGTACCTCCTGCCAGTCCCGGGGGCTTTTTATCAATTTTGTCATCTGGTACGGAAGGTATACGCTCCGGCAAAAACTACTGGAACCATATGTATACAGTAACCGCAGACCACCTGTACTGCCAACTTCCGCATCCGAGATCGACTGCCCATAACGGATTGGAGAAACACAGGAATCCGAGCGGTATGTATCCGTCGTACTGCCATCTACTTTGGAAATACCATAGAGGGTTGGTTCAAAAGAGTTCATCCTATAGTATCCATCGCATTTAGAATCAATCGCCAATTTCGATTTTTCATCGTAGATAGCAGGCAGTACGATCACCTGACAGGAAGTACGGTTAAACGCATAGGCACATTCCGATGGATTGTGTGCCATCACCACTGCGTCCAACTCTCTACATCCCTGAAAACAATAATTCATTTTCTTCGTATCAGGCAATACACAGCCAATGGAATGCAGATTGATATCCATATAAAACGTATAATTCATAGATGTGGCCGCTGCCGGAAGCATCGCTACTGCCAGCAGATTTTTGCACTCATAGAAAAAATAATCCATATTGGGAATCGTAAAATAGCTATCCAGATTTGCCAATGTAATATACCTGATCTCAGAGCGGTATCGGTTCCATGGAACTTTGGCCGGATCGGAATATGTCGGAAAACCGGGAGCAGCTGTAATCCTTTTTTCCGGTGTGGCGTCCGAATGATAAAAAGCGAACACACCCGACCCATCAATGCCCCACTTGATCGATCCAATATCACCTGAGTAACGTATATCCCCAATATCAAAGCGGATTCCCTCCACCTGGGAGACTGCCGCGATGGTACTGCCGCTACCCTCACCCGCATCCAATGCAGATGCCGCAGACACCATCGCTGCATTCGTTGTAGAAACACTTGTAACAAGCAGAGCCAGAACAAGTATCACAGAAAAAATTTTTTTCATTTTGATCACTCCTAACCTATAAGCTGATTGGTTTACATTGTTTTCCTCGAGGTGTATTTACCTTATCACGGATTTTTCCTCTTGTAAACGATCAATTTTAGGTTTTTTCGTTCGTGATCGGGACCTTTCTCGAATTTTCGCGGCGGAGAAGCAAAAATGAAAAACTTGACATAAGGACGCATGCAAATTATAATCGAATAAGAACGATAAAGCAGTTATGAGAACATAGAGTTCCGGGTCTGCGTCTGCGCACTGCCTGTCCCAGACCCGCAAAGATTTTCATTATTATTTTTAAAAGCGGTGCAGAAATGAGGAAAAAAATGTCTGAAAAAGTAATTACATTTGGTGAAATCATGCTTCGTCTCGCTCCGGAAGGATATTACCGGTTTGTTCAGGCGGAATCGTACGGGGCTACCTACGGCGGCGGTGAAGCAAATGTAGCTGTTTCCCTGGCAAATTATGGTTTGGACGCCGGCTTTGTCACAAAGCTGCCCGCCCACGAGATCGGGCAGGCCGGGATCAATGCCCTCCGCCGGTTCGGCGTTGACACATCAAACATTGTGCGCGGCGGTGACCGTGTCGGTATTTATTTTTTGGAAAAGGGAGCCAGCCAGCGCCCATCCAAAGTCATCTATGACCGCGCCGGTTCCTCGATCGCAACGGCCAAACCAGAAGACTTTGACTGGAATAGCATCTTTGAAGGCGTTGAGTGGTTCCATTTTACAGGCATTACCCCGGCACTCGGTGACAATGTGGCCGCCATCTGTCTGGATGCCTGCAAGGCGGCAAAAGAAAAAGGGATAACGATCAGCTGTGACCTGAATTACCGCAACAAATTGTGGAGCAAGGAAAAAGCCGGACAAGTCATGGGTGAACTTTGTCAATATGTAGATGTATGTATTTCCAACGAAGAGGATGCCAGCGACGTATTCGGCATCAAGGCTGCCGGTACGGATGTAACGGCCGGACAAGTCAATCACGAGGGCTACCGGGATGTTGCGAAACAACTGGCTGACCGTTTCGGCTTCAGCAAGGTAGCCATCACCCTCCGCACATCTATTTCCGCCAATGATAACAAGTGGGCAGCGATGCTTTATGACGGAAATGAATGCTATTTTTCCAAACAGTACACGATGCACATTGTTGACCGTGTCGGCGGCGGCGACTCCTTTGGCGGCGGACTGATCTACGCCTGTCTGCAAAATATGGAACCGCAGGAAATTATCGAATTTGCCGTTGCTGCCAGCTGTCTCAAGCACAGCATCGAAGGCGACTTTAACCAGGTTTCCGTAGACGAAGTGAAAAAACTCGCCGGCGGGGACGCATCCGGACGGGTACAGCGCTGACCTTTTCTCCCTATTAACATCGTCTGATCATAAGTGCCAATATGGATCGATCCTTAACCTTTCTTTTTTTCTGACATATTGGCACTTATCAAAATTATGGAAAAACAGGGACATGCCATAGTCCAAAAAATGGAGGACTGTCTGTGAAAACACAACAAAAACTTTTGATCATACTTGCTCTTCTTATTCTTGCCGCCATTTTTCACCCCACACCTGAAATCCATGCCGAAGAGCCGGACATACCATCATTCGACGCTTACATAGCATATTCTCCACAGGGTTATATCGTAAAAGGTACCTTGACGCAGTTTACTGCGGATATCAGCCAGATCCAACCACTATTTTCGCTGGATGGGAAAAACTACCATATATGCGGCGTAGAATGGGATTTAGGCTCATCTAACAGCGAAGATCCCGACAAACCAGCAAACCTGCGGGATCAGCTCTGTCTTTACCATAGCCAGGAACCGCTGAAAAACTACCTCGACGGGGAAATCGACCGCTTTTACCTGAAACTCCGCCTTACATACAAAGACGGAACAACATTGGAAACTAAAACGTCCGTCATTGACCGCGGTACCCTGCAGCCACTTCCGGAAAATGTACACCTGATCGCCACGTTCGCCTCCTGCATGTCTGCCCGCAAAACACGGCCGTTCCTCCGTTATGGAAAATACCAGATCACTGTCAGCGCGGATATGACGCCACAGGAAATCCTGGCATTTTTACCGGACAAACTTCCTATCGAAGTCCAGCTTCAAAAGGGGATCGATCACTTCGCAGAAGCCATCGTAGAGTGCCCGGTCACATGGAAACAATTATCTCTGCCAAAACTTACCGCCGGTGAAAGTATAACCATTTCCGACGCCGCAGAAGAGATCCTGGTTCCCGCCGGCACACTGCTGAAAACACCAATGGGAATCTTCCAGCTGGAAGATACATTAGGCATCCATGAACAAGGCCTTTCAGACGAAATCGAACTGGTCCTGAACGTTGCTTCGGAAGAAGGTAATCCCACCGGAGCGTTGACGATGGAAAACGCCGGATTAGAGCTGTCTTTTGACAAAAAACCTACAGGCGCCACTGATATCCGGGTATATACGCTTACAGAAAACGAAACCAAATGGAGCGAGCGAAAGAATGTTCCGCTGCTAAAAGCAATAAATGTACAGCCTTCCACCCCGAACAGCGGCTATACGTTGGTGTTAAAAATCGATGAAGAACCACTCCGCTCCTATCTAGCCGCAGCCGCTGCCGAAGATACTCCTGTCCCATTTTTTATCGGCCTGAAAATAGAAGGCGGCGTCTACGATGGCCGACAGCTCATCCTATCCTGGCCGGCTAACTACGATCTGCCTCTCCAACTACCGAAATTGGAAGGCTCTGGAGGAAATGAAAACAATGCCGGCGCTGAAAATAAAGAAGACGGCACGCCGGAAGGGCAGCGACCGACCCTGCCCCAAAGCACAAAAAAACCGGCTGAAAGCACGAAAAAGCCAGCTGAAAGCACGGAAAAACCAGCTGTAAACACAAAAAAGCCAGCTGAAAACACGAAAGAGCCAACAGAAAACACGAAGAAAATAACTGACAATACAACTGTGACCCCATCTGACTGGAAATACGCACATGTAGATCAGTCAGATCAAAAAACGGGCGGTGACAAACCCGGAAACGTCAATCTTGTCACACCGCCCCCCTTTTTCATAAAAATAATACGCCATTCCACGACCGATGAACACCCCAAAATATCTTTCCCGACACTTCATGCGGAAAATACTGCCCTGCAAACCGTCACACGAAAAGAAACCGGAACGGGAAACACCTCTGATTCCCCGGCAGGTTCCCCAGCAGGTTCCGAACAGAAACAGCACATCACCAGCAATACAAAGCCAACCATTACCACTGGCAGTGACACCACGGACAGCCAAGCCGCCGACAGCCACACCGCTGGCAACCACACCGCTGACAGCGACATCACTGGCAGCCAAGCCGTTGACAGCCTATCCACCGTTGTCTGGTTCGTCGGACTGTGCCTCATCGGTATTTGTCTCTTTGCCCTGGTCTGCCGGAAATCACGTTCAGCCCGCCACAAAAAAGAATAAAACAACCACAATCTGACGTCACACCGGGAATTCCATCACAAATTTGGTACCCTGCCCCACCATCGACTGCACATGTATCGTACCGCCGATCTCCTCCACGATACTTTGTACAATATATAACCCAAGTCCTGTACCAGTATCCCTATTACTTTTCCCCACATAAAACCGCTGGAAAACAAATGGCAGTTCCTCTTCCGGAATACCGCAGCCCGTATCCTCCACGATAATGTGGATCTTCTCCCCCCTGCACTGGGCAGAAATCCGAATGCTTCCATTTTCCGGCGTTGCCCGGAGTGCATTATAAATAAGGTTTTCAAAAAGAATGTCCAGTTTCTCCGGCTGTGCCAGCAAAAACATATCTCTCTCCGGCTGCGTTACAAAAAGGTGTACGGACTGAACTTCTGCCTCCCCGTGATGGGCCGCATAAATTTCCGAAAACAGCTCCTTCACCGGGATGCGGACCCGCATTCCTTCTACTTTATCCAGTTCATTGATAGCGGAAAGTCCCTGCAGACGACGTGCCAGTTCCCGCTGCCTGGCCTCCGCCTGTTCCAAATACCCCAGCAGTTCTCCGTCCACCCCCACGCCTCTCTCCCGGATAGCCCTGATATAGGACTGCGTGGCGAACACCGGCGCCTTTAGATCATGTGCCATATCCGAAAAAAACGCCTTCCGCTCATCCAAAAGCCAGACGACCTCTTCGGTGCGCTTTTTCACCTGCTCCTCCAAGTGATTTGTAAGCATATCGTTTTCCCGGATGATACGGCGGTTGCGGGACACCATCATCGCCCCAAATAAAAAAACCAACAGGAGACCACACCATTCAAACTGCCAGAAAAAACGAATCGGCTCAAAAAGATTGGAGAAAAAAAGATTGACCAGCAATCCGACTCCAAACACCAAACATCCTGCCGTCGTAAAACGACTTTCCGGATCCCTTCCTTTTACTCCATGTAAAGCAAAAAATGCTGTCGTACAAAAAGTAAGGGTATAATAAAGATCGGTCAGCCTGCCATGAACGAAAACTGCCCAGGGCAGCAGCGGAATCAGCAGGCTCAGTATGAACAGTACGATCGGCAGCCAAAGTAAAACCGCGCCCTGCCACCACCTTGCAGTCCTTCCGCCGACACCCGAAGCCTGCACAGCCAGCCGGATCACGCAAAAACAGACACCATATAGCGCCAGACTCTGAATCAAGAACCAATACCGTCCCAAAGGCATTGAAAACTGAAATACAAAATACCGCGACATATAAATAGAAAAACAGCAGCAAAGCAACCCGAACAAACGACTGATCTCCCCGCCCGTCTGCCACAGAAAGAACGTAAATACCGCAAGTACAAGAGGAAAAAACACCGCCAGCGCATAGACAAAACTCCGGGTCCTGTCCACCTGTGAAAGTGTCTGCCCGGTACCGAGAGCAGGCGGAAAATACATTCCACTATAATACCCGATCCCTGATCTAGTATCTACGCGCAAAACATGGTCACCCCGGGCGAGCAAAAATGTGATCTGCCCATTGCCAGTCCCCTCCGCAAGCTTCCTCCCGTCCATTGAAATCGTATAATCACAGGACAACTGAGGAAAATCCAAAGACACGATCCTCGATGCACCATCATAGCGGAGCGTCAGCTGGTAATGCGCCCGTCCATGCGGGGACACCGACAGATTCCCCCTCTGCAGATTAGAAAATTCGCCGATATACACTGGTTTTTCTGTCACATATTCATCGCTAAGCAGCCAGCCGTCAATCAAAAAGATGGGATCCTCCCGCTCCAGATCCCCCTCATTTAAAGCGATGACGCCGGAATTTCCATACGGAGGCGGCGTCTGGTATTTGTTGTCAACATAAAAAAGTAAGACAAATAAAACCGTCATCACACTTAGGACGAGCAAATGCTGCCACCAGACATTTTGCCACTTCATTCCGTCCCCTCCATACAAGATGCCTGATCCACCGGAACAAAACGATACCCCTGTCCCCAAACCGACTCGATATAACAATGCCCTCCCCACGCCTTTTCCAATTTCCTCCTCAGCCGGGACATTTGCAATTGTACGATTTTTCCATCATCCTCCAGACAGCAGGCCGAAGAATGGTCATCCCCCAAACGGTCATCCCCTGACCAAGCGCCCCAAACAATACCATATATTTCTTCCACCGTAAAAACACGCCCGCTATGCTCTGCGAGACACCACAAAATATCAAATTCCGCTGGCGTCACACATAGCCGCCTTTCCCCCATCCTCACATTCCGCGCCACCAGATCCAAAAGCAGGGGCCCGTCCTGAAACTGCGTGCATTCGGACGAAGCCAGCTTAATGCGGGTTTCCACTTTGGCCCAAAAAAGTTTTTCCGGCGTATCTTTGGTGATATAATCAATACCGCCTGCCGCAAATCCTTCCACCTGCCTGTCCGATTCCGTATGGCAGCTCAGGAAAATAACGGGGATACTCTGATGTTTCCTTATTTTTTCACAAATGGAAAAACCATCCTCACCCGGTATCATCACATCCAGCAGCACACAGTCGAACGATTCGGCCACCGCCAGCATAAGCGCTTCCTTACCGCTCTCTGCCATACGCACATGGCAGCCGTGCCGGCTCAGGATATCTGCCCAAAACGCGAGATCCGCAGCATTATCATCCACTAGCAGAATCCGCCACGGACCATTATGTTTTTTGTTCTGTCCGGACGGCACTCCGGCAGACACAGAACTTATCGGATCAGGCTGGTGCCAAAACTGTGTATACGCATTAAGTGCCATCGCACGTCGCTGTCGGGATATGGGGACATTATTTCCCCTTTTCGTCACGGCAAAACCGGCATCCATCGCCTGAATATATTTCAAGTTGACAAGGTACGAGCGGTGTGTTTTCAGAAATTCCGGTCTGGATAAAAGTTCATCCTCAAAGACCGATAAAGCAGAAACCACCTCACGTACTGCACCGTTTACCAAATAAAAAAACACCGTCTTGTTGATCACTTCCACATATTCGATCTCAGCAAAAGCTAACCGGACAACTTCTTTCTGGCTGCTCAGCACCAACCCTTCCGCATCTGCCATACACTGTATCATCCGCATCGTTCACTCCTCTTCATACCAACCGGCTAGAAAAAGGAATGCTTATGCCGCAACACAAAACATTCCCTGAAAACCAATTTTCTTATTCAATTATTTTACAGCAAAAGAGAGCTTAATGCAAGCATTACAAACACATCCGGTACATTTTTCCTCCATCCCTGCTATCTGCGCCAGCTTGCCGGAAATGTATACTCCTCCCTCTCATCCAGCGTCCCAAAAGAATAACCCTTTTCCTTGATCAGCTCTATGATCTCCCCTAAAACCGCCGCCGTATTTTTCATCGTATTCGAATCATGCAGTAAAATAATGGGTTGATCGTGCTTTTCCAGATCTTTTGCCACATTCCGGTAAATGACCGCACCCGGCACATGACTTCCGACGGAATCTTCACCGGATACGTTCCAGTCAAAGCTCATGACATTCTGCTCCTTCAATTTCCGAATCAGATCGTCCACAATCGGGCACACATAGCTGTTACTGCTGCCCCACGGAAAACGGTGCAGCGTGGGGGCCGTTCCCGTCACCTGCTGGATCCGGTCGCGGCACATGTTAAAATCCTCAAAAAACCGTTCTTCGTCACAATACAATTCATCCTTTTTATGTGAAAACGTATGTACGCCGATGCGGTGGCCCTCTTCGACCTCCCGCTTTACGATCGCTTCCCTCTCAGGGGTTATCTCATTTCCCACGAGAAAAAAGGTGGCGGGAACATTTTTCTTTTTCAGTGTGTCAAGAATGACCGGCGTGATCTCGCTCGGGCCGTCATCAAACGAAAGATACGCCACCTTGCCGGCAGCCGGCTTCGCTGTTTCCACCGCGGAACCAGTAGCAGCCGTTTCCACACTTTTCCCGTTTCCATTCTGCAGATTATTTTTCTCATATTCACTGAAAATCAACATGCTGAGTGCACACACGCACAGAAAATAGAATCCTCTCCGCATCACTGTCTCCTATGCACAATCCTCAGTATCCAGTATATGCAAAAAGGCTCCAAACGTTACGAACACAACGTGTTAAAAAAATCAAAAAAACGGGATGGATCGCAAATTTTTAGTGAAATCCGGAAGGTTATAGTGTATAATAAAAATAGACATATGTAATATAAATTCAAAAAAGAAAGAAGGAGGTTTCTTATGTCAGACGAAGCATTTTACACGATTGCCGGACTCAGCATTATAGGCATGATCATTTTTTTCATCATTATTGGTGTTATCTTACTTGCCCTCTATGTGCTGACGGCATATCCGCTGTTTCAAATACTGAAAGCAGTAGACTATGATCTCGCATGGCTTGCGTGGATTCCCTTCTGCCAGTATTTTGCCATCGCGATGGCGTTTAACTACAAAAATGAACCAAACATACAGGCATTCGGAATACCAATGCCGCGACCGGCAGCTGGTTTTGCCAGCCTGATCGCTTCCATTCTCGCAAAGTTCATTCCCTTTATCGGCAAGGTTTTCCCTATTCTTGCACTTCTCATCAACGGTTGTATACTCGGTGAGATGTACGATGTATGTGAAGACAGCGAGCCCGGTAAAAATTTAGGGATGGGCATCGTTTCCTCTCTCATCTGGTTTGTACAGATCTACATGCTGTTCAAGTTTATGGGAAAAGCGAAGCGAGGCGAAATCGATCTAAAAACATATGCCGCCAGGCATCAGTAAATAAATGGTCTGCCATCGTGCCTTTTTCACACTCACGATGGCAGACCATTTTTTATGCGCAGCGTAATCTCTCCGGTATGAAGAGTTCGTCTCACCCGTTTCCCGCCGGCCTCTTCCCACTCTACAACGAGTCCCCCGTCGTCATCAATGTCGAGCGCTGTCGCTTCCTTCCACTCGTCGCGCTCCAGAAAACGTACCTCTTTTCCGATCACATTGGAACGCATCCGGTATTCCTTCATAAATTCACGTTCTGTCAGATGTTCGTAAATATTCCAAAACTCGTTGAGCACAGAGGCCACTAATTCATTGCGGGGAGGAAGGGCTCCCTGTCCGATACACCCTGCGCGCTCTCCCAATTCCTGCGGAAAATCCTCTGTCCGGTAATTGATGCCGATCCCCAGAATGGCGGAATCAATCCTGCCCATTTCAAAATCCGAAATCGCCTCCGTCAAAATGCCGCATACCTTTTTGTCCTCAAAATAAATATCATTCACCCATTTGATCTGGGGTTCAATATCTAGAACATTCCGTATGCCGCGGCAGACAGCTACCGATGCCGCCGTCGTGATCAGAACCGCATCCGAACCACCCATTTCAGGCTTCAGCAAAATGCTCATGTAGATGCCTGTGCCCGGCGGGGAATAGAAACTCCTTCCCATGCGTCCCTTTCCGCCTGTCTGCTCTTCCGCCAAAAGGGTAAGGCCGTGCACCCCTCCGTCCAGCGCCCGGCGCTTCAATTCTACGTTTGTAGAGTCAACTTTCTTGTACACTTCGATCGGCAGGTCCCGGTATTTCTCTTCCAGTCCGAGCCGGATGCCTTCAGCACTGATCACATCATTGGAACCCTCCAGCCGGTAGCCGCGGTTATTTACGGCACGGATCTGGTATCCTTCCTCTTTCAGCGCTCTTACCGCCTTCCACACTGACGTGCGCGACACGCCGAGCCGGTTTGCGATTTCCTCACCGGACAGATCCTTCTCCCTGTTTGCCTCCAAAATAGACAGGAGCTCGGTCTTTACGCTCATACCGATCCATCCCCCATTCTCCGTATGATATCAAACGGGGCCAGTTCACACGCCAGATCGACCCGTATCCGCTGGCCGGGATGCGGGCAGCTGTCAACCGCCGTTCCCTCTTCGTCAAACATGGCAGCCACCTTCGTCTGCACATTTTCGCCGGACGGTTTCATGACCTCCACCTCATCCCCTACCGAGAATTTATTTTTCTGCTCAAACCATCCCGTCCCATCGCTCTCCACCTGCTCGATCATCCCGAGATAAACAAAACCTTTCACATACGTGCTATTGTCATAAATCTGCCCCTCGTGCGTGACCGGCCCGAAGAAAAATCCCGTCGTAAACTGACGATACGTACACTTCGCGATCTCTTCCTGATAATATGGGATCCTGCTGTGGTACAGTGCCGGATCTTTTAGATAGTCATCGACCGCCATGCGGTATGTTCTCGAAACGACTGCCACATACAGCGCCGTTTTCATACGTCCCTCGATTTTAAAACTATCAATGCCCGCCTCAACCAGCTCGGGAATATGCTCGATCATGCACAGATCTTTCGAGTTGAAAATATAAGTTCCTCTCTCATTTTCCTCGATCGGAAGGTATTCCCCCGGGCGATTCTCCTCCATAATATAGTACTTCCACCGGCACGGATGCGTACAGGCGCCGAGGTTCGCGTCGCGCCCGGTAAAATAGTTGCTCAAAAGGCAGCGGCCCGAGTACGAAATACACATCGCCCCGTGCACGAATGTTTCAATCTCCAGCTCATCCGGAATGTTTGCCCGGATATCGCGGATCTCCTCCAGCGAAAGTTCTCTCGCCGTCACGACACGGGATGCTCCCTGCTCGCTCCAGAAACGGAACGTCATATAATTTACATTGTTACTCTGTGTACTGATATGGACGTCAATTTCCGGACATACTTCCCTCGCGATGGAAAACACGCCTGGATCCGAAATGATCAGGGCGTCCGGCTGAATCTGCTTCAATTGCTCAAAATACTGTCTCACGCCATCCAGATCCCGGTTGTGGGCGGTAATGTTTGCTGTCACATATACCTTTTTTCCCCTTTCATGGGCATAGGCGACTCCTATCCCCATATCGTCAAAAGAGAAATTCTTTGCCTTTGCCCGCAGTCCATACATTTCCCCACCGATATAAACCGCATCCGCGCCATATTCTACAGCTGTCTTCAGAACATCGAGACAACTTGCCGGCGCCAGTATTTCCGGTCTTTTTCTCTTCATCTTCGTCTCCCGCTTTCCTTGCCTGAAACAGGCTGGCTTTTTTGCCTCCGCTGCCTTTGGCTGTTCCAAACTAATGTATTGTATCGCTCATCTTCGTGCTGACCGTTACGCCGTCTCCCAGTGACAGACAGATCGTTTCCAGTTCATCCATATGGGTGATCGTATACAAATATTCCCTCATCCTGGCATGGATCGTGCGGTCGCGTCTTTTCACCGCATACCGGGATTCCAAAACGTCACAGTCATGAAGGATATTATCCGATACAAGAATACCCCCCGGGCGGAGGATTGCCAGAATCGACGGCAGAAAATGCAAATACTGCCCCTTCGCGGCATCCATAAAAATAAAATCAAATGATTCCTTCCTGTCTGCCATCTCTTCCAGTTTCTCGCACGCGTCTCCCTCCACCAGGCGGATCCGCTTCTCTTTGTCATACATAGCAAAGTTTTCCCGCGCCTTTACAAGCCGCATTTCCACCTTTTCAATCGTCGTAATCGTTGATGCGGGCGGCAGGCATTCTTTCATGAACAGGGCGGAATACCCGACCGCCGTTCCGACCTCCAGCACTCGTTCGGGACGGCGCACCCGCAACAGATAGCGGAGAAGGTCCCTTACAGCCCTGCGGATCACAGGCACCTCATCGCGGAGCGCCTCGCGTTCCAGCTCTGTGATATACGCCGGTAACTCCATGCGCATCGTGTCAAAAAACACCTCTGCCCTCTCCTCATTTCGGTTCATCCGCTGACTCCCTTTACGATTTTCTCCAATATTTCCTTATATGTCATACTCGTATTCAGCTCATAGCTCCCCGCCACGATAATGCTCTTCTTGCTCTGCGACAGACGGAGACGGATGTAGAATGAATACGCATTCGGAACAATGCCTTCTTTTTCCAGATTTTTCGCGATCGTCATCGAATCGTCTGCCTCCGCGATGACAAACGTCCGGTTCACGCCCGGCGGCGGCTGCGCCACCACGTCGCCAAAAACCTCGTTGGCAAACGAATACGAAATCTGACACACTTCTACCGTTCCGAGGACGATCACGACATAGAAAATGGCATTGAGCAAAAGGATCAGAAATCCCCGCAGAAAAAGCAGCGCTGTTGCATTTCCCTTTTCCGTCTTACCCGCCATAAACGCCCTCCTCTCGGTACATATTTTTACACTGTTTCCTTGTTCTTTATACTTCCATGATGATCGGCAGGATCATCGGATTCCTCTTTGTCTTTTTCCACAGAAAATCGTTGAGGGAATCCTTGATCTCCGACTTGATCCTTCCCCAGTCAGAAATCCCCCTGTCACTCAGCCGGTCAAGCGCGATATTGACGATCTCCAGACACTCATCCATCAGGTTTTCCGCCTCTCTCACGTACACAAATCCGCGCGAGACAATATCCGGTCCCGAAAGGATCTGGTTCGATCCGCGCTCCAGTGTGAGAACGACGACCATCAGGCCATTTTCCGAGAGATGTTGTCTGTCACGTAGCACGATGTTCCCGACGTCGCCGACGCCGAGCCCGTCTACCATAATGCCCTGCGCCTGCGCCTCTCCCACGACTTTTATACTGTCTTCTTTCAATTCCACGATGTTTCCGGAACTCATGATCATCACATTTTCCTTCGGTATCCCCATCTCCTGCGCCAGTTCGCTGTGGCGGAGAAGATGGCGGTATTCGCCGTGTACCGGGATCGCGTATTTCGGTCTCACGAGCGAATAAATGAGTTTCAGTTCCTCCTGGCAGGCATGTCCCGACACATGGGCATCCTGGAAAATAACTTTCGCACCTTTCATCGACAGCTCGTTGATCACTTTGGACACACTCTTCTCATTACCCGGGATCGGATTGGAACTAAAGATCACCGTATCGCCCGGCTTGATCGTCACGCTGCGGTGAATGGACGCCGCGATACGTGAGAGCGCGGCCATCGCCTCGCCCTGGCTCCCGGTCGTGATCAGCACGATCTGGTCGTCGGTATAATTTTTCATCTCATCGAGACTGATAATGATATTATCGGGCGCCTGAATATAACCGAGATCTACGGCAATCTCCAGTATATTTACCATGCTGCGCCCTTCTACGATCACTTTTCTCTTATATTTATGCGCCGAATTGATGATCTGCTGCACGCGGTCTACGTTCGAAGCAAACGTGGCCACGATGATCCGGCTCTTCTCATTTTCCGCAAAGATCGTGTCAAAGGTCTCCCCGACCGTCTTTTCCGACATCGTAAATCCGGGTTTCAGTACATTTGTACTGTCCGCCATCAGCGCAAGCACGCCCTTCCTCCCGAGTTCCCCGAAACGGGCCAGATCAATGCTGTCACCATAAACCGGCGTATAATCCACCTTGAAATCGCCGGTGTGCACGATCACGCCGGCCGGCGTATAGATCGCCAGCGCCGCCGAATCCGCAATACTGTGGTTCGTGCGGATGAACTCAATACGGAAATCCCCGAGATTGATATACTGCCCGTACGAAACGACTTTTCGTCTCACCACCCCTAACAGGTTATGCTCTTTTAACTTATTCTCAATGATCGCCATCGTAAGTTTCGTCGCATACACCGGCACATTCAGCTCTTTCAGAATATACGGCAAAGCTCCGATATGGTCCTCATGTCCGTGGGTAATGACAAACCCTTTCACTTTTTCCCTGTGGTCTTTCAGATACGTCACATCCGGTATGACCAGATCCACCCCCAGCATGTCGTCCTCCGGGAACGCCAGTCCGCAATCCACCACGATAATGCTGTTTTCCGTCTCAAACGCCGTAATGTTCATTCCGATCTGTTCCAATCCACCCAGCGGGATGATACGCACCTTTTCATTCCCTGTTTTCGTTTTTTTACTCAAAATATTGTTGCACCTCTCTTTTCTTTATTTGATTTTCCCTACATGGAAATATCGATTCCCTCCATCAACTCTTCAAAATACTTCGATACGATCGTCAATTCCTTTTCGTCCTCGACGACATCACAGACCATCATATCACTCCCGTCCCCTTCTTCTTTTACCCGTAAGATCAGCGCTGTTCCCTCATCCTGCCGCTGATTTTCTACAGTTGTATCGTCCTCATCGTTCCATTCCTGATCACTCACGAGAAGGTACACCCTTCCCGCAATCTCCGCTTTTTCCACAACAAAAAAAGCCTCCTCGCTGCCATCCTCAGCAGTAAGCACAATTTCACCATTTTTTTCCACGGCTTCTCTCCTTTTCACTTTTCGACACGCAATGAATCCAAGTAGCCCTGCAAAATAAATGCTGCCGCTATCTTATCCACATATTTCTTCCGGTTCTCACGACGCACATTTCCTTCTTTCAGAACCTCCATAGCAGATACGGTAGTCAGTCTTTCATCCCACAGTACTACTTCCAAACCCGTTCGTTTCACAAGCTTATCTCTAAATTCTTCCGTTCGCTGTACTCGTTCCCCAAGAGTATTGTTCATATTCTTAGGATACCCCAAACAAATCGTTTCTACATCATACTCGGCGATCAATTGATCAATCCTGGCCAAAGTCTGACGCAGTTTTGTTTCCTGTTTCCTTTTTATTACTTCAACCGGCTGTGCCGTAATGAGAAGCGCGTCGCTAACCGCCACCCCTACCGTCACAGAGCCGTAGTCAAGTCCTAATATTCTCTTCATTTTAAATTATTCTTTATATAATCCTCTAAAAACAGTTCGATCACTTCATCCCGTTCCACCCGCATGATCAGGCTCCGCGCCCCTTTATGGCTCGTGATATACGTCGGGTCGCCAGACATCAGATACCCTACGATCTGGTTGACCGGGTTATATCCTTTCTCAGTCAGTGCCGCATAGACAGAAGCAATGACATCCCTCACATCAAAATCTTTTTCTACATCCACCTTAAAAAGCTGTGTATTGCTCATTTCCTGCATATGATTGCCATACTCCTTTCAAACTCCAACAGCTTATTTCCCAATCTCATCAAACAATTATCTTTTATTTTAATATAAATGGCAAAAAATCGCAACTCTTTTTTTATTCTTCCATCACTTTTCTTTTTCAGTATACCCTGAAACAGCCGATATTTCAAGGCCATTTTAGATGAAACAATGTTCCTGCCTGATCTCCAACTGAGCGATCTGGTTCTCCGAGTACCCTTTTTCCCGCGCCTCCTGCACCGGCACGCCAAACAACATGTAGCGCTCATTGTGCCCCACCAGATAGCGGCCGCCGCCAGCCTCCCTCACTTCTTCAAACAGCACCTTTTCTATTTTCCCCACAAACCATTGTGCATACAGGGCTTTTAACTCTTCCGCGTCCGCGATCAGTATTTCGCTGCGTCGGTGCTTCTCATCAGGTGATACCTGACCGTCCATCCCGGCCGCCTTCGTTCCCGTCCGCACGCTGTAGGGAAAGACATGGATATCAGCAAGTCCGACCTCTTTGACAAAACGCCTGGTCTCTTCAAATTCTTCCTCGGTTTCCCCCGGAAACCCCACGATGACATCGGTCGTGATCGCCGGATGCTCATAATAGCGCCGGATGCGCTCACACCCTTCCCTGTACTGCGCGGCCGTATAATGGCGGTTCATGCGGCGCAGCGTGGCATCGCATCCGCTCTGGAGCGACAGATGGAAATGCGGGCACAGTTTGTCCACCCGCGAAAGTCCCTGCATAAATTCCTCACAGATGATACGCGGCTCCAGCGACCCCAGCCGGATCCGCTCGATACCGTCCACTTCGTTCACCCGCTCGAGCAGTTCAACCAGCGGCTCGCCTTTTAGGCGGACAAAGCGGGAAGCACTTTGAGGAGACGCGCTTTGGAGCCCGATCTCGGAACCATCGGCTCCGTACGAAGAAAGATGGATGCCGGTAATGACAACTTCCCGAACCCCACGCTCCGCCGCCTGGCGGATCTCTTCCAGCACATCCTCCGCCGGCCGGCTGGACAACACCCCGCCTCCACGCACGTAAGGAATCGTACAATAACTGCAGAACTGGTTACAGCCGTCCTGGATCTTAATATATTTTCTCGTGCGTCCAGACGTTCGTCCAGACATCTTATTTTCCCGCATACCACCCGCTTCCAGGCAGTGCGCCCCCGCCCCAGTCATCCTGCCATGCTGCTGCAGGTAAGCCGCAACTTCCCGCGCGACGTCCTTTTTCTGCGAATTTAAAAAGACGAGATCGGAAAGAGCGGTCTCGGAGAGGGCGTTATCCGGCAGCGCGCCGTCTATCCCCGATTTCCTCCCGGCGCTCTCCACATAGCATCCCACAGCGGCCACGATACTATCCGGATTTCTTTTCTTTGCCCGGTGAATCATCTTCCGCGATTTGCGGTCAGCGATATTCGTCACCGTACACGTATTGATCACATAGACATCCGCGCGGTCATGAAAATCCACGACCTCAAACCCGTGCTGCTCAAAATCTTTCATCATCTGTTCCGTCTCATAGTAATTTACCTTACAACCGAGCGTCAAAAAAGCTGCTTTCATACGGTCTTCCATTTCCCGGCCCCGTTCCTTTCTACAAATTGCACAAAAATATTGTTGTTTTTTCTAACAACTGGTTTAAATTTTCCATTGACATAAAATCGATAACATAATAGTATAATAAATGAATATGATAGGATTGTGCGTGCCACAAGCATATCATATGTATCAATAAAAAGCATTAGGTGAATGAAACACCTTGCAGAAATGAGGTGAACTATGAAAACAGTACGGATTTCCCTGAATTCGATCGACAAAGTAAAAGCTTTTGTCAATGAAGTGACAAAATTCGATGCCGAATTTGATCTTGTTTCCGGTAGATACGTGATCGACGCAAAATCCATCATGGGCATTTTCAGTCTTGACCTGTCAAAACCGATTGATCTGAACATCCACAATGAAAATAACGTAGATGAGATCCTTACCAAACTCAAAGATTTTATCGTCGAGTAACCGGACGGCTACATCCACCGGCGGCGTTTCCTTCCGGAAGCCAGCCGGCACAGACCAGAAGGAAGAACATGGGGTACAAAAAGTAAAATGTGGGGACTGTATGTCTTGAGTACAAGAAGCAGTCCTTTTTTGCTGCCGAAGCAGCCTCTGCCAGCAGTTTCTGCCAACAGCCTCCACCCATAGCAGCCTCTGCTGCCCGGCATGATCCCGCGCTTGTGCCTGTTATTTCCGCACTGTAACGATCTCCCTATCCGAAATCGCGCATTCAAGCATTTCATCAATCTTTTCCGCTAACCTCTGTTCCGATTTTTCTATCGCCGCACAATCAGGCCTTGTCACCGGATGCTTTGCCACAAAAATAGTACAACAGTCCTCGTAGGGCTGGATCGACGTTTCAAACGTCCCGATCTTCTCGGCGATATCGATAATATCCTGTTTGTCAAACGCGATGACCGGACGGAACACCGGCATCGTGCAGACCGCGTTCGTCGCCACCAGGCTCTGCATCGTCTGGCTTGCCACCTGTCCGACGCTCTCCCCTGTCACCAGCGACATACATTCCGTCTCCCCGGCGATCCGCTCCGCGATCTTCATCATATAGCGGCGCATGATGATCGTCAGTTCATCGTGCGGGCAATTTTCGTAAATATACATCTGAATGTCGGTAAAATTCACGATATGCAGGCGGATCTCCCCCGCATAATCGCTCACGATCTCCGCCAGATCGATCACCTTCTGCTTCGCCCGCTCACTCGTATACGGCGGCGCGTGAAAATAAACCGCCTCGATCCGCACGCCGCGCTTCGCCATCATATACCCCGCCACCGGGCTGTCGATCCCGCCGGACAGAAGCAGCATCGATCGTCCGCTCGTTCCGACCGGCATACCGCCCGGCCCTTTAATGCTCGTCACATACACATAAGCGCGGTGGCGGATCTCGATGTTGACCGAAACTTCGGGATGGTGCACATCGACTTTGGCGTTTGGCATATGCTCCAAAATGTACGCTCCCGCATCCTGACAGATTTCCGGACTTGTCCGCTCATACTGCTTATCGCTGCGCTTCGCGAACACCTTAAACGTAAACGGCCGGCTGCCGATCTCCTCCTCCATGTGCGCCACAAGTTCCCGGCAAATGTGGGCAAACGATTTATCCTCGATCAATACGACAGGGCAGATATGGGCGATGCCAAAACATTTCGTGAGTTGTTCCATCACTTCCTCGTAATCATACTCACTTTTTGCCTCCACATAGATCCGCCCGTTCTCCCGCTGCACGGCAAAGGTCCCCTCGCACTTTTTCAGTTTTTCCGCCACCCTGTCGCGCAGGGCGTCCTCAAACATATAGCGGTTTTTTCCCTTGATCCCAATCTCCGAGTATTTTATCAAAAATGCCTGAACCATTTTCTTCCTCCTTATTTTCTCCGGTACTTCCGCAACACGGGCAGCAGCTCCCGGATCTGCGCCGCCGCGTAATCCAGTTCCGCCTGTTCTGTCAGCACCGACCAGCTTATACGGATCGTCGAATCGAGCAGCTTTTCATTCACTCCGATTGCCTTCAATGTCGAACTGATGCCCGGATGGTTTGACGAACACGCCGAACCGGACGATACGAACACACCCCGCTCTTCCAGTGCGTGTAAAAGGACTTCACTCCGCACTCCCTCAATCCCGACGCTCAAAATATGGGGCGCCGTTTCCCGGATGCGCTCCGGATCACACGCGTGTATGTGCACGCCCCCGTCGTCATCCAGCGTGTGGAATAGCTGCCACGCATATTCTTTCAGGGAATACAACCGTTCCACCGTTTTCTCATGATCGTCGTACATCCGCTTAACCGCCAGTCCCAGTCCCGCAATCCCCGGCACGTTATCGGTTCCGGAGCGCCGCCCCTGCTGCTGGCCGCCGCCGTGAATGTACGGATGCATCCTGACGCCGTCCGCCGCGTACAGAAAACCGACCCCTTTCGGGCCGTGGAGCTTATGGCCGCTGACGGAAAGAAGGTCGATCTTCGCCCGCCTCGGATTGATCTTCATCTTCCCGTACGCCTGAATGGCGTCCACATGAAATAAAATGTCTTTGTTAAACTGTTTTACCGTCTTTCCGATCTCTTCTACGTCCAAAACGGCTCCCACCTCATTGTTCACCATCATGACCGAAACGAGCACGGTGTCCTCCCGCAGTGCCCCGCGCAGCTCGTCCACATCCACATGCCCCATCGGATCGACGGGCAGAAACGTGATCTCATAGCCAAAATTCTGCTCTAAATAGAGACATGGCTGCTGCACCGACGCGTGCTCAAAACACGTCGTGATCATATGGCGCCCGCGCCTTCGGTTCGCCAGGCACCCGCCGATGATCGCCATATTATTGCTCTCTGTCCCGCCGGACGTAAAAATAATGTTTTTCCGCGCGGTTTTCAGCGTCCCCGCGATAATGTCCGCCGCTTCCCGTACATACCGCTCCGCCTCCACGCCTTTCGCGTGAAGCGAAGACGGATTTCCGTAATCCTCGCACATAACGCGCGCAACCAGTGCTCCAACCTCATCAAACGCCCTTGTGGTCGCCGCGTTATCCAAATAAGCTTCCATCATTTTCCTCCTCGATGCGGAACATCAGAACCGAAAGGATCGCCAGTCCCGCCGTTTCCGTGCGCAAAATCCTTCTGCCGAGCGAGATCGGCGTCACTCCTTCCCGCATCGCCTGCTCGATCTCCCCTCGCTCAAAACCGCCTTCCGGCCCGATAAAAATACCGATCGACGTTCCGGCACAGATGTTCCCGATCGTCTTCTGCGTCTCCGCCATATCATCAAACAGTTCATACGGAATGATACAATTGTCAAGCTGTTCGGCATAATGAAGCCCATCTGCAAACGACACAACTTCGTGCACTTTGGGAACGATCCCGCGTCCGCTCTGTTTTGCTGCCGCCTCAGCGATCGCCTGCCACCGCTGCCGTTTTTTCGTCGCTTTGTTTTCATCCAGACGCACGACACAGCGCCTCGTTCTGACCGGCACGATCTCGACCGCGCCGAGTTCAACCGCCTTCTGGATGATCCATTCCATCTTATCGCCCTTCGGCAATGCCTGAAACAGCGTGATTGGCAGCGGAAGCTCCGTCCTTACCGGTACTTCCCTTTCGACCTCCAGCTCGATACACTCAGACCGAATATCTTTTATTATACAATAATAATCCGTCCCCTGTCCACAGGAAATCACAAGTGGATCCCCCTGCTCCATCCGCAGTACATTTTTGATATGATTGACATCATCCCCGGCTATCTCCGCACATCCCTGATGGATCTGCCCGTCAGGCACAAAAAAACGGTACATAGGAACCTCCTTTTCAAAGCCACGGAACACAGTACGACGTACCACGGTTCCATCTATGCCGCACCATGATTCCATCGCATTCCGCCGTTACATGGAATAAGCACAAGCATTACACCACGATAATGCCTGTGCTTAGTTTTCAAATCATAATAGCTGAAAAACCGCCCTATCCTCCGCGTTCGCAGTCCTATTTCAAAACACCTTTACTGGAGTATAACGTACTTCCGCCATTAAAGGAAATCTGATTGGCTGCCAGATTGTACAGTCCGGTCGCTCTCTGTGCCGTCTTGCCGACGATGCTGCCGCTGCCGCTGAACATCGTCCTGATATCGCTCAGGTTTGCCTCGTTAAACTTCTTTTCATCAATCGAAAGTGCTCCGTCCGAACCGATCGAAACACCAATCTTCGCGAACATCTTATCGCGCGCCTTGATATCGTCCTTCATCCATTTGACGCTGCGGGACAGGCTTTCATTATCGGTATTTTTCGTACTTGTCAGTACGGAATTATAATCCGCTACGAACGTCTTTGCCGCCTTCAACATATCTTCCTTCGTGCTCGCGTCAAAATCCATTTCCGAGAGGGCGTTTGCTGAAGTTTCCAGCTTGCCAGCCGCGCTCTTGATCGTGGATAGCGCTTTATTGGCCTTATCGGCCGCCGTTGTATCCTTCGGGCTCCTCAGACTCTCCAGCTTCTCACTTACTGAATTTTTGAATTTGTACCCCGTATCGGAACTCGAACTCTTATCTGAATCTTCCGTTTCCGTCATCTTGGATACGTAGGATCTCATCATTTTCGTATAGACGCCGCTCTTGATCAACGCCAAATCCCCAAAATTAGAAGCGGAAAAGAAGCTTCCTGACCCAACTGACTTCGAGCCTCCAAATAAACTATCTGCTAATGAAGTATTAAACATTGTCATAATTCTCGACTCCTTTCACGATAAAACATTTCATCCATGAATTTTACAGTCCCACCAGTTTTTCCCTTATTTATCTTATCGGCTGATCGAGCAGAAAACTAAAGTCCTTTCCGTAAACTTTTTTCATTCCTTTTACAACTGCTTCCCGTTCGCTGTAATGGTGTTTTACGCCCTGGATCTCCTGGTACTCCTCGTGCCCCTTTCCGAGAAGGATGATCATATCCCCCTTTTCCGCGTGCTCGAGCGCATATGCCACCGCTTCCTCCCGATCCTCGATCACCACATAGTTCCCCTGGCTTTTCGCCATGCCAGTCTTAATATCCTCCGCGATATCCCGGAATTCCTCACGGCGCGGATTGTCGCTCGTGATCACGGCGAGTTCTGACATCCGCCCGATGACCTCCCCCATCTCGTAGCGCCTCACCTTGCTGCGATTGCCGCCGCACCCGAAAATACTAATGATCCTGTGAGGATTGTATTCCCGCAGCGTCGAGAGCACATTTTCCGAGCTCACGCCGTTGTGGGCAAAATCAATGAGAACGGAAAATTCATCCGACACCGGCATCAGTTCCACACGCCCGCGGATCTTTACATGCTCGAGCGCATGACAGATCACCTCGTCCGGCATGCCGAGCGCCACGCCGACACACGCCGCACACATCGCATTGAAAATGTTAAACCGGCCGGGAAGTCCCACGACGATCTCCCCGTCCACTAGCCCTCTCGCGCGAAATTCCATCGACAGATCCCCGCCATCCACCACATGGCGTATGTCTTCCGCCCTGAGGTCCGCCTCCGGCGAGCATCCGAACGTTATAATGCGGCATGAGGCATTTTTCACAATGTCGCCATAATGCTCATCATCGCGGTTGACGATCCCCGTCTTGCACCGGCGGAACAGTTCCGCTTTGCAGGAAAGATATTCCGCGAAATCTTCGTGCTCCCCGGGGCCGATGTGATCGGGATAAATATTCGTAAACACGCCGTAGTCAAATGTGATGCCGGCGACGCGGTCCATCTTGATCCCCTGCGAGGACACTTCCATCACCATATATTCGCAGCCCTCTTCCACCATCATCGCCAGTATTTTCTGCAATTCATAGGATTCCGGCGTCGTGTGTTCGGTCGCGATCGACTTTCCGTTCATAAACGCCCCCACCGTGCCGATGATGCCGCACGTCTTACCGGATTTCTCGATGATGTCACGCACCATATGTTCCACCGTGGACTTGCCCTTCGTCCCGGTGATCCCCACCGTGATCATTTTTTCTGCCGGATGATCAAAATATTCTGCCGACATGAGACTCAGCGCCTCCCTGCCATTTTTGACAAGGATCACGGTCACCTCTTTGTCCTCTACCACCCACTCTTTTTCCACCACGATCACCCCGGCCCCCGCTTTCACCGCGCTGTCGATATAGGTGTGCCCGTCCTGCACCGTTCCCTCAATGGCCACGAACATGCCGTCTGGCACCACTTTTCTTGAATCATAGGCCAGATCCGCCACATCCCGTTCCAATGACCCCTGGAGCGCTTTGTATTCTACACCTGTAAGTAACTTTTTTAACTGCATAAAAACCTCCTTTTATACAAAAAACCTGTCATTTAATATACGCTGTTTTAGAAATTTGTATGTCCGCTTCGACAATCTCCTGCGCATCCTCCGCTTGCATTTTACCCGGTCGATATAGCGCGATGTCATACTGCTCTTCGCCTTCTTTTTTGTGGCGGAAAATGTCATGATCCGCTTGGAGCCAGCCTTCCCCCATCGATTCCATCGGTTGAGAGTCCTGCCTGAATCGTCGGTTCCATTCGGATTTCCGGTATAGAGGAAATTCTTTATATACTGGCGCATCCTGCTCGCCAGCGCTTTCCGTCCTTTGGCGTTGGACTTATTATAAATATGGGACGAGGTGACGGCCTTTCCTTTGACAAACCTTCCCAGCAGAAAGTCAACGTCCATCCCGTGGATGGCGCCGATATATCTGGCATAATCAGCTCCAACTACCTTCCGGTCCTCTCCCCAGCAGAAGCGGTACGCGTAGACGGGCTGGTGATACGGGTCGGCGCTGTATCTCGAGGCCACCTTTTCCAGATAAAACGAACTCTGCAGCTGGCAGCCGTACATTTTCGCCTTCTTCAGCAGATTGTAAAACTGTTTCCGGTTTTTAAACATCTTCGGTCTTTTCGTGACCATCCGGTGCATCGCCTGATAGGACACATTCGAAAATTCGGAATTATTGGAACCGATGATCATCGGCACACGGTTATACCCGCCCCATTCCACACAATCAAAACCGGATTTCGGTATCACCCTGCCGTCACGGAAGCATTGGGGAAAGTTTGTCAGGCGCAGTCCCGTATTTTTTACCATCCTCCGGATCTCGGAATCCGTCAGGCTGTTTAGCAGCTTTTTCATCTTCTTTTTGCTCATGCGCTTCACATATTTCAATGCTCTTTTCTTCTTTGAAAACCGCCCCCGGCGCACGAGGATCTGGGCGAGCCTCTCATTTGACCAGCGCCTTCCCTCCTTGATGGAACAGGTCGTCATACCGCCGCTGAAACTGATCACCTTATCAAACAGCCCCTTCATCACCGGGGAAATCGTACAGTTAAGTACATCCCTCGCTCCCGCTGAAAATCCGGAAAGCGTGACATTACCCGCGTCACCGCCGAACGCTGTTATATTTTTCCGCACCCATTTCAGCGCTAGCCGGATGTCGAGCATCGCAAAATTCCCGCCCTTCCCGAGCGAATCACCCGACGACAGGCCGCGGGAACAGAACCAGCCGAACGCCCCCTGCCGGAATTCCACCGACACGGCGATCGCCCCCGTTTCCTTTACGAATTCCCCAAAGTTCCGGTTTGCGGTGCCGCCGACATTACCCCCGCCGTGCAAGAACACGATGACAGGGAGCGGTTTCGCCTCCCCCGTTCCCTGCAGCGGTTTATAGACATTGACAAACAGGCAGTCATCTCCTTTTGCCTTCTTCTTTTTCTTACATGACTTCGTCTTTGTCCAGGCCTTCGGCTCATTAGGCGCGCGCCACCGCTCAGTCTGCCCGTACGGTACACCGAGCCATACATATGAATTTTTTGTCTTTTTTCCCTCGATCTTCCCGTACTTTGTCGTGATGAAGCGCGGGTTTCCGGTATTTTTTGTTTCTACCTGTGCCGTTTCCACCGCCGGGGTTTCCGGTACAGGCTGGGAAATAACTCCCGGGACGGATACCGGCTGACCGGACACCGTTCCATCAGATATGGCTCCGCTGCTCACCGCGCCCTCTGTCGGCTGACCGCTGGCTGTGGAACCAGAAATGGCGACCCCGGCTGGCATACCGACATCTGCGGTCTCAGCCTTTAGCGTCTTTTCCGCGGAAATCACAAAAAAGGAAACCTCGCATAAAAACAACGCAGCCAGCACGGCGCCAAATAGCTTCTTCTGTAAATTAATCATACATACCATCCTTTATATCAGTCTCAAGTATCTCATTGCTTTCGCAATCCCATCCTCCATGACCGGGCTTGTCACATGGTCAACCAGATCAAACAATAGCGGATTCCCGCCGCCCATTGCCACCGACGTATGTGCACAGCGCAGCATGGATATATCATTTGCGCTGTCTCCAAATGCCACCGTATGCGTTTGGTCAATGCCCAGATGTTCACATACAAAACGCATCCCGCTTGCCTTCGATATCCCTTTGGGAATCACCTCATAAAAGGTAGGATCCCGTTCGATAAATTCGAACTGCCCGGCATATTTTTCCTGAAATGCTGCCATATCGGAACTCTCATCAAACCACAGGGCCATTTTATCAAACGAAAAATCCTCATCCCAAAAGCACTGGGTCTTCGCCGAAAAACTTCCGTTTTCGGTAAATATACTTTTCACCACTGGCATCCAGTAATCCCTTCGGAACGCCGAACAATCTTTCCCCTCAAGTACGCCATCAATATGACACGCCAGAAGGTCCTCGATCATCTCTTTTTGTAATTCCGGCGCCAACTGGTGGTGGAATAGTTCGCGTCCCCTGTATTCGATATATGTCCCACAGCCGCCGACCATGCCGTCAAAACCGAGCGCCAACACCTCTTCCGGTATGATTGCCCGGCACCTGCCCGAGCAGATAAATAGGATATGTCCATTCTCTTTTGCCTGTGCGAGCGCCCGTTTCGCGCTATCCGGAACGATATCCTTTTCCTCATCGATCAGCGTACCATCAATGTCAAAAAACAGAATCTGACTTTCCATGTCCGTATAATCCTTTCCTGTTATAAACGAGTTATACTTTAACACATTTTCGCGTGATTTGCAACCGATGGAGAATTAAAAAATCCAACAACATTTACCGGTATTCTTCTTCAGGTTACTAAAAAAGACCGCACACTATTTTTCATCATAATGCGCAGCCTTTCCCGTCACTTGTTCTTATACACGATCTTCCCACTCCATTTCGTGTGAATATCAATATCAAAATCCTCCGCCCGAAACTGGATATAATATGTTTTTCCCTTCTTCAATTTTTTCAACACGATATCCCCATCCAGTTCCCTGCAGTACCCCCTCTTCGACTTTTTCATATCCTTATGTTCCGAATACCGGAGATCTAGGTGCATGCTTGTCAGCGACTGTGCGCCAAGATTCATCCGCAACACCGTTTTTGTATCGGATTTCTTTATAAACTGGTACTTCATCCAGCAGGGGGTCAGCTTTAAATCGCCGCACAACCCCTTAAGTCCGTCCGTCCATCTCCATTTATCATATAACCAATAATATTGGATCCTGCCCTTTGTTTTTACACTGACAGGCAGACTGGTCTTTTCATAGAATCGGTAACTTTTTGGCAGCGTTCCAAAAAGCTTTTTATCTACGCCAATATACGATAACTTATATTTTTTCCCAATTCCTTTCGCCGTTTTTCCGGGTGATACTTTTTTCACCTTCTTCTTATCCTGCTTCCATATGATCTCATCACATGGCGGCACAGGAATTTCCGACTCCGAATGATTTACAATCTTTCTGAGCGCCAACGCCCACGCGAATGCCTTTTCAGGAACGTTCGGTTTTCCGCCCATAAACGTTACTTCCCTCAAACGATCGCATTCATCAAATGCCTTCGGTGAAATACGTTCCAGATTGGATCCAAAAGAGACTCTCTCCATACGATCACAGTCGTAGAACGCGTTTTTATCTATTTGGCAAATATGTTCCAGATTGATATCTGTCAATTTTGTGCAGGAACTAAATGTACCCTCACAAATCCGTTTTACTTCTTTTGGCAGAGTGACTTTTTGTAACAAATAACAATTTTCAAATGCCTCTTCCCCGATTTCTTTTACCGATTCCGGAATTGTAATCTCCGTCAGATAGGTTGCCTCAAAAGCCTGACTTCCTATCTTTTCCAGTTTGCTTCCGATTGAAATCCGTCTCATCAACGCCCCATCAAAGGCAGAATCTGGGATTTCTGTAATTTCATCACCGATCTCAACTTCCCAGATCTGCGTATATTTGTATTGCCAGGGACGCTCCGTCACCGCCCCACTTCCGGAGATCGTCAGAACTCCACCGTCCAGTTCCCATGTCGCGGAAGGACCGCAGGTGCCGCTGTTGGCAGCGGACACCTCCCGAACAGTCCCTCCAAAACATAGGAAACAAAATATAAGAACGACGATAATATGTTTTTTCATGACCGCCTCCTTTACTTCTTCACACTGCATATCACTTTTTTCTTAGCTAAAACCTTTTTCTTTTCAATCTTTTTATTCTTCTTATTCCGCACCTTAATATATACATATTTAGCATCAGCCCTGCTTACACAAGCGACCAATCGTTTTCCATCGCTATGCACCCCTTCCAACTCCTTACTCGCTGCTATTGGAAAATCAGACGGAAATTTCGGCTGATATCTTTTAAGAAATGGATTTTGTTTACTGCTGCACTGCACAGGACACTTCCCGATATAAAGCTTGCAACCAGGTTCTCTTCCTGAACTAATATAGATATAATCAAGCGAACAACTATATCTATTAAAATAAAAAACCATCAGGTTCTAGCATAAACACACAAAAAATCTCCTATATATACCACTAATAAACACTTACATTTTTCATCGTGTCAACTCATATAATATTGGATTAAATCCGATCTGAACTGAACTAATAATTCTTTTTCAGAAACATCCGTGTAATACAAATCTCCATCCTCCAGAACCCCCTTCTCCGCGTCGCGGATGTTATCAGCGCTTTCTATTACAAATGCTGACCAATCGCTTATAAAAGTTATTTTACAATAACACTCTTCAAATTTAAAAAACTTAACACCATTGAGCATCACCGGAATAAATCCAACATCTATGAAAATGTTTTCCATTTTATCAAGAACCATACTATTGTCCATATTCCCTCACCTCTATGCTCTTTTACCATTATTCTTTTGCCATGACTATTCATAAATTTTCATTCACCGTTCCAGCATTTCCTCATACGCTACAAGCGTCACATTCCCCATCTCTGCCGCTCTATCCATGCACCCTTCGGTAAAACCCGTTTTCGCGAAAAGATAAAAATGTGTTTTCTGATAGTGAAACAGAGTGCTGCGCCCCACCAGTTTTTCAAGCACGCCAAGGTCTACCTTCTCATTTGTCCACTTACACTCCCCGAACAAAGCGGCGTCCTTATGATCCGTTCCCATAATATCGATCTCTTCCTGAGACTTTGTCCTGGGATTCGTCCCCCACCAGCGGCCAATGTCACTGAAATTTACAGCGCATACGCCCTCAAGGAGCAGTTTCCACAAATATTGCCTGCAGATCTCCTCAAACACACCGCCCATATAGGACGAAAGTTCCGGAGCAATACGCCTGTACGCGAGTTCTGCCGCGCCACGGGAAATAATGGAAGTATTCTCCGGCACAAAGCGGTACCAAAAGCGAAACATATTATCTTCGATGGAATATATCGTCTTGCGGCTTGATTTTTCCCCGTAGGGCAGCTCTTTTTTTATGATACCGAGCGCCATTAGATTTTTTATATAAGTTGCACAAACACTCGTGTCCTCATCGATCTTATTGGAGATTTCATGCAGCCTCGAAGCACCAGTGGCGATCGCGGTAATGACCGCATTGTAGATCATCGGCTCCCGCACTTCCTGTTTCAATAAGTTGACAGGCTCCTCAAAAATCGACGAGGACGGATTGAGATGAGTGTTTTTGATATGTACAGCGGCGCTTTATATGCCAATACCTGATCCTCCATATATGACATAGAAGAACCGCATAAAATCAAAAACAGCTTTGAGTGATCCTTATTCTTATCGATCAGAAGCTGAAGCGTAGAAGCGAGACTTTTTGACGCACGGGCGACATAGGGGTATTCATCCATGACAAGCACGATCCTTTTATTTTTCGCCAGTTCAAACACATGCTGAAGCGCAGCCTGAAAATCCGCAAAAAAAGTATTGAGCGCAATCTCCGTATGTCTCTCCATGATGCTTCTCGAAAAGTTATCCAGATTTTGTTTTGCGTTTGTTTCCACGCCAGTAAAGAAAATAGTATCTTTATCCTTCGTAAACTCACTGATCAGGGCCGTTTTACCGACACGGCGCCGCCCGTAAATAACGGCAAATTCAAACTTGTCCGAATGATAGAGCCTGTTTAATGTGTCCAGTTCCCTTTCTCTCCCTATGAACATTGGCGTACCTCCCAAATAAAAATTAAGCGGTTCTGTTTTACTCAAACACGATTTACTAAATTATAATTCAGTACAAAACAATAGTCAACAACTATTTCTCACGCCAAAACAACCGTCATTTTCACGATAAATGCTCCTGCGGATTGTCGTCCTCAAATTCGAACACGCATCGCTCATACGCATTGATCACGTTTGTCTCCTCATATTTGTCATACCGTTTATGATTTCTTCCATATGACATATGTACATGCCCGTGCAGGAAAAATTTCGGGCGGTATTTCTCCATCAGTGTCCGGAACACCCGGAATCCCTGATGCGGCAGATCCCGCCCGTCGTTCAGTTCAAACGCGGGCGCGTGCGTCACGAGGATATCGATGCCCCTTCTCCGGAACAGCTGGAACCGCAGGCGGGAAAACCGCCGCCGCATCTGCCGTTCCGTGTACTGATGTGTTCCCGGCTTATAGCGCATTGATCCACCCAGCCCCAAAATGCGCACGCCGTTATGCACATAGATCCGGTCCTCGATACAGACGCAGCCATCCGGCGGGATCTGTTCGTATTTCTCATCGTGGTTGCCGTGCACGTACAGCACGGGCGCCGCCGTAAACGTAGCCAGAAACGAAAGGTAGCGCGGATCTAAGTCACCGCAGGAAATGATGAGATCGATCCCTTCCAGTTTACTTTTTTCGAAATAGTCCCACAGGTATTCGGACTCCTTATCCGCAATCGCCAATATCTTCATGTGCCGTATCAACCTTCCTTTTTCTTTATGCCCTGCTGCTGGATGACCGGCTCCGCCTGTTCCTTCAATTCTTCTTTTTCTGGAATGGAACCGATCACGTTTTCGGACAGCCAGTCCATCGTCATAATTTCCTCCGGCAGAAGGCTCCGGTCCGGATCATCCTGAACGATGCCGGTCTGGGAAAGTAAGATACCGGAAAATGGATTAAATTCCTCCGACATGATCGTCGAGCGCAGCAGTTCGACCAGACGCTTCGTCCCCGTCGGAAGATACTGGGAACAAACAACGTCGATCACGCCCGCCGACATGCCCCACCAGTAGTTGATTGCTTTCATATCCGACGAATCGTCATCGTATTTCCACGTTCCGTTCATGATCGTGCGGATCAACTGCTCGTAAAATTTTCCCCAGTGCCAGAGCGGCATCGCGAGATTCCGCAGGTGGCCGTCCTCCATGCGGTAGATCCCGAAAAACCGGGAGGCCTCTTCCGGGATCATCATATCCCTGCCCGATACACAGGACGAATTTGTCTCCCTTATTTTTTCCTCAATATCAACTTCTTTCATCGTGGACCATTCCAGATATACTTCTGCCCGCGGGTTCACCATCTGTGCCCCCAGTGCGAACGCGTTTATGTTGGCGATCGAACCGTAGATCGGATAGTCCGCAATATACGTGAGGCGGTTATTTTCCGCCATCGCGCCGGCAATCGCCCCCATCAGGAATTTGGCCTCGTGCATCCTCGAATAGTACGTGCGGATGTAGCGGTGCGACGTGTTGAGCGAGCAGTTCAGAATGCGCACATCCGGGTTCGCGACCGCCGCTTTCACGCTAGCCTGCGCCATAGACGGCGTCGTCGTAAAGATGAGATTGCATCCGTTCGCCACAGCATCCTCCAGAAAAGTGTCCACATTTTCCGCCGTCGTGTTTTCATAGCAGACCGTATTTACCTCGTCGGGAAATGTCTCTTCCAAATGGAACCGCCCCAGTTCATGGGCATAGGTCCAAGCGGACGTCCCCGGCGTCTTTTCATAGAGAAATGCGATCTTTAGTTTTGACGTACCGGACGAAAACAGGAAATTCAGCAGCGGGCGCTTCTCCTGGTTCGGCTGCATTTTCAGACTGATGTCCTGTTCCTCCTGCAGCAGTTCAAATTCCTCCCAGCAATTGGTGATCAGTTCTTTCCGCTCATTGGAAGTCTTCTCGTCAATGTCGTCGTACCCATACAGCGTGATAAAAGCCAAAAAGGCGTCGCCCGGCGTAATGTTCAGCTTTCCGCCGCCCTGCGCCTGGTACTCAGACTTAAAGCGCGTATAGATCGAACTGAATTTCAACAGATCTTCCTCGGACCATTCCTCGCCCGGCTCTTTCCCTACCGCTTCCTGTAATTTCGCGAAACTGCCGGTCTGGGAAAACCAGATGTAATTGATCGGCGCAGCCTTATAAAACTCCAAAAATTCATAATAGATCTTGTTTTCTTTTTCCTCCGTCTGTTTGGGCACAATGCGGATCACCTCGCCGGGGATCGAAACCGCGCCAAAATATTTCATCACGCTGACCCGCTTATTTCCCTCCGCCACATAAAACCGGTTCATGTACTCGTACGCCTTGATCGGATCGTGGATGCCCTCCTTGACATGGCTTTTGCTCAAACTCATCCATTTGTAGGCAAACTCCGAGCTCTCCGGCAGGATGGGCATAAAATTCCCGGCAAACGAATTGCTCCTGCCAACACTTTTTGTTCCTACGATCTGCTCAATCGGAATCTGCACCAGGCCGAGCGACTCCTCCGAATACGCTCCTTTTTTCGGAATAATATCGTCCAGCACGAGAAGCGTCGGTTTGACGCCCCGGTGCATCCGTGCCTGATAATCCCGTTTTCCTAATCTAAATGCCTTGTTATAATCTTCACCTTCCATAAATTCTCCTCATTTCTATTGCTTCCTATGAACTTCATACATCAAAAGCGCGGCAGAAACTGCCGCATTTAAAGACTCCAGTTCTCCCTCCATCGGAATGCGGATCCTCTCGTTTGCCAGTGCCAGCGTTTCCTGACAGAGGCCATTTGCCTCATTTCCGATCAGGATCCCCGTCCTCCCCTCATAACAACATGCCGTATAATCCTGCCCGGCCCCGGGCGCCGCGGCATAAATGGAAAAACCGCTGTCACGCAGCCGGCGTACTTCTTCCGCCATATCTTCCACCTGATAAAAGGGCTGGCGGAACAGCGCGCCCATCGTCGCGCGCACGACTTTCGGATTGAATAGATCAACACAGCCGCCGGAAAGGACAACGGCCGTCATACCCGCACCCTCCGCCGTCCGGAAGATCGTTCCCAGATTTCCCGGATCCCGTATGTCCTCGAGACAGATCAACGCCGCCTCTTTTTGTTCTACGAGTGTCGTCCTGTCGTAGGAAGGCATTTCTACAATTGCCATGACCCCCTGCGGCGTCGTGGTGTCCGCTAATTCGCGGAAAATGGACGGTGCGACCGGCAGCACCGGAATTTCACCCGGAACGCGAGGCAGCTTTTCCTCCATTTCCGTTCTCGCGTCTTCCGCAACATATATCGTCCGAACCCGGCCGTTCCGCAACGCTTCTTCCGTCATTTTAAATCCTTCCACGAGGAATACCTGCTCCTGACGGCGGAATTTCGCCTGTTTCTTTAATTTCTGTATTTTCTTGATCTGTGTATTCGACCTGCTCTCGATCATTTCTCCTCCTCCGATCAGAATGCTCCTCTCCTCTATCTGCTCTACCTGCTCTCCTCCGCCTTCCATTTCTCCATCTCTTCCCGAATCCGCTCATTGATCCGCTCAACTTCTTTTCGAAACGCATCCGCTGACAATCTGGTCGCGCCGTGCCCCAATATGATCATCTGCTCTAACGCGTCGGACGTAGCGACTCTGACACGGTGCTGTTTGGCTATTTTTTTCGTTGTTTTCTCGATGTACATGTCCGCCGTTTCCGCTTCCTTCGTATAGACAACGTTGATATTGCGGTATGTTTCCACGCTTCCGGGATTTCCTTTTACTTTATACGCGTCAAATACCAATATGAGGCGGCATCCCGTAAAACCCTGGAAATTGCACATCATGTCCATCAGGCGCATGCGGGCCGCATCCAAGCCCACCTGTTTGGAGAGTTCATTCAGATCCTCCCACGCAAAAATAATATTGTAGCCGTCCACGAGAACATATTCCTCTACCGGCCCGCTTGCCTTCTTACCGGCATATTGTTCCTCCGTTGCGCGGATCGTCCGTTTCTCCGGCTGTTCGGACCGCTGCCTGACCGGGCCGAATGTCCGCTCAAAGATTGCCTGCAGTTCTTTATCCTCAGCGAAAAAATCTTTCGAACGCAGCCCTCTCCCGCCATTCCCGTTTTCTTTCCCGGCCTCTGCCGTACTGCCGCCGCCCGCATCCATAGCGGCATGTTGTCCACTGGCATCTTCCCGCTCCGCCGTGTCTTCCTGCCGTGAAAACACCCCCTGCTTCCGGATGCTTTCAACGTGCATATGATCCATGACCTCATTCCACTTCACGACAACGCCGGATCCGTGGGAGCAAAATACCGAATCCGCGGTATTTTCCACATCTCCCTCACAGTCATACCCGATGCCGGCGATGACTTCTTCCGCGTTGTGGCAGGGCGCGTATCCGCCCGGAGTGCAGAAAATGCGCCCCCTTCCTTTCGTGTAAGACGCTACTTCGACCGGGTATTCCTTCATTTCTGCCACCGGACACCGTCCGGTCAGAACCGCGGAACCATCCTGTTCCGGCTGGCTCTCAAAATCCCCGTACATCCGCTTGACATCGGCCATCGCCCGCCCGATCATCTCGGGCGGCACTTCTATTCTAAAATTGTAGAATGGTTCCAGCAGCACGCTTTCTGCCTGCATCAGACCGTGGCGCACCGCGCGGTACGTCGCCTGACGGAAATCCCCGCCCTCGGTGTGCTTGAGATGTGCCCGGCCCGCTGCCAGCGTGATTTTCATATCCGTAATCGGAGAGCCGGTCAGCACGCCGACATACTCCTTTTCCGCCAAATGCGTGAGAACGAGGCGCTGCCAGTTCAGATCCAGCTTGTCCTCACTGCACACCGCGTCAAAAACAAGCCCGCTCCCCGGCGGCAGGGGTTCCATCCACAAATGCACCTCCGCATAGTGTCGCAGCGGTTCAAAATGCCCGACGCCTTCCACGCTGTCACGGATCGTCTCTTTATACCGGATACGCCCTTCCCCAAACGCGATCTCCATACCGAAACGCTCCTTCACGACATCCTTCAGCACATCCAGCTGCACCTCTCCCATCGGCTGGATAAAGATGCCATGCGCCTTTTCATCCCACACGACGTGCAGTTTCGGATCTTCCTCTTCTAACTCCCGAAACTGTTTCAACGCGGTGACCGGATCGCTGCCGTCAGGAAATAAAACCGCATAATGCAGCACCGGTTCGAGCTGTTCGCCCGAAAAGTCCCGGCAGGTACCGAGCCCCTCGCCGGGATACGTATGCTTCAACCCCGTCACCGCACAGATCTGCCCAGCGCGCACGACATCGGGCGTCTCGTATTTTTCGCCCGAATAGATACGGATCTGATTTACTTTTTCCTCCGCAGGCACCTCTGTGGACGCCCCCGCGGACGCGCCCTCTTTTTTCACTGCGCTTTTTTGCACTATGCTCCTGACACGCAGCTCCCCCCCAATGATTTTCATATGAGTCAATCTCGTTCCCTGAGCATCCCGTGTAATCTTGAACACTTTGGCTCCGAACTCGCTTCCGCTTTCTACAGCTGACGTAAACTTTTCCAGTCCATCGAGCAGCGCCTCTACGCCGTCCACCCGCAGCGCTGAGCCGAAGAAACATGGATACATGTGGCGTGCCGCCACCGGCGCGATAAGATCGTCCGGCATTTCGAGCGTTCCGGACTCTAAATATTTTTCCAGGAGCGTTTCTTCACATACCGCCGCCTCTTCCAAAAAGGCCTCCGACCGGGTATCAGAGAAATCAAGACAAAGATCCGACAAGCGGCTTTTTATGTCATCCATCAGACGTTCGGCATCCGTTCCCGGCAGATCCATTTTATTTACAAAAATAAAAACCGGAATCTCGTATCGTTCCAGCAATTTCCAAAGTGTTTCCGTATGTCCCTGTACCCCGTCAGTCCCGCTTATGACGAGGACGGCGTAGTCCAGCACCTGAAGTGTCCGCTCCATCTCCGCGGAAAAATCGACGTGCCCCGGCGTATCTAACAGGGTAATGGATAGCTTGTTCCATCGAAGTTCAGCCTGTTTGGAAAAAATCGTAATGCCGCGCTCCCTCTCGAACGGGGAAGTGTCGAGAAAGGCGTTCCGGTGATCGACGCGCCCCGGCTCGGAGATGGCGCCGCACTTGAATAATAACGCCTCGGAAAGCGTCGTTTTTCCGGCGTCTACGTGGGCCAGGAGCCCGATGTTTATATGTTTTTGATTGTTCTTGACTTTTCCGCGTTCAGACGTATCTTCCATTTAGGGAATGCCCCTTTCTTGTATCTATTCTAAAACTCATTTAACACCAAACCTTTCCGTTGCTGCATACATTTTATTAAAATACGCTATCATATCTTTGTGCCGTATAAAATCTTTATCATCAACTTGAGTCAAAATAACAATATCCTTTTGCTGTTCTACACTGTCTGGAGTTCGTCGAGCCGCTCTACTTCCGTCACGCTAAGTCCCGTATCTTCTGCAATTTCCTCAATCGTCATTTTTCCTCTTTTCAGCATTCGAAGCGCCGTCTCTCTTTGGTTTTGGCTGATACCCTGATATATTCCCTGATTAATTCCCTGATTGATTCCTTGCTTGATTCCCTGATTGATTCCTTGCTTGATTCCCTGTTTAATTCCCTGCTTTAAAATAGTTCTTGCACTCGTTTCAATCAATACTCCTCTCATCAT
>CAJTZN010000018.1:6722-62962 GCA_910584065.1 uncultured Eubacterium sp. | reverse complement strand
TCAGTACGCTTGCCTGGTCCACGTCATTTCCTGAAAGGGCATCATATGCTGCAATCGCACCCTTCCGGCTGCCAAAGTAGTTTTCATACTGAAGCGTATTTTTCAACTCATTGTAAATGGCCAGGGGTGTCTTTAACTCATCCGCCTTTGCTTTCATAACATCGGAAAGGGCTGTCGGCCCTTCTGTTAAAAGGTTTTTTCCGCCGGCGGTTTTCTGCTTCCCCTTGGGCGTACCGTCCACTTCCTCCTCCGCAGCATTTTCCATTTTCTCCCTGGCAGCCTCGAAAGACTCCACTTTCCTGGTTTCCACGTCTGGCTCATCACCTTCGATCAGCTGATCGCCATACGTATGCACGGAGTCCGGTTCTTCCATATACTGGCGGAGAAGATCCATCTTTTGTTCCCTGTCGTTGAGATTTACATTCTCCAGTTCTTTAGCCTGATGAAGCACCGTTTCGATCCTGCCCTGGTAATCCTTATCCTTTTCACCTTCTGTCCCGTTATAAACAGACTGGTATTTCACAAGGGTTTCGCGGAAACCCTGCAGGGCGTCCGCAAAGGCAGCATCATCCCCGGTTGAAGCCTCCAGCTTTTCATAGGCAGTCTGCAAGGCCAAGGCAGCTTCCTCGATCGGTTCTGCCGGGATCCTGTCCATTGCCGTATCCACCTGGATCGTTTTCACACTGGCGCCCGTTTCGCTGTTGACGCCTGTTTCACTTTTCCCACAGCCATCCACACTCACGATTACAATGGCCACTACAAGTATCATTGCAATCGTCTTACATGACAGCTTGGTTTTATTAAAAAAATTACTCTTCATATTCCCTCTCCTTATTCAAACGTGAAATAACTGCCCTGCAGTTGTATCCTCTTGGCTATGATCGTTCCTTTTATCTTTGTATTACAGGTCTGTATCGTCACCGTTCCTTCCGGCGCGTAAATAATCCCGTTCACACTTAAATCTGTCGTGTTGATCGTGATATTTCCCTTGCGGGAACATAGGATCCTTTGTTTTTCAGAATCTTCTCCTATGCGGACCTGCCCCGCGTTGATGCTGATATCGTGTTCGGAAACGAGTGACCCGTCCATCTCTACCAGATTGGTATACATCGAGGAAGTGTTCTGGCAGTAAACATCGTCCTTATATTTTACACATTCTGAAAACAGGAATAACTCTTTCTCTTTCGCGTAGTTTTTCACAGGTTCCACAAAGAACTGTTCCACATCCGGGATGAGCGGCGCTTCCGTATTTTCCAGTTTTTCTTTCATATCAATGATCCAACCGTAAGCCTGCACATTACCACCCGCCATCACACAGGAAGCGGCGTTTAGTATGGAACCGTTAAACATCAGATTCTGCCTTGCGTAAATGGATTTCTGCACCGTCGCCTGACAGCATCCGATCTGGATGTCGCCATCGGTGGAATACAGGGAAAAGTCAATATCTTTTGGCTTGACCTCCTCTGTCACGAGAAACTCAGCCGCGTGACTCGACAGGAGTTCTCCTTTTTCCCATATTTCTGCTGTCACTGTGTAGGTGCCCGCCGGAAACTCGTCCGTCTCCAGACTCCTCTCCTGAATCTGTTTTCCCTTCGCACGGAACTGATCAAGTTCTGTCGAAAATTGTGCTACCGTTTTTCCGTCTGCGTTTTCGATCCGTATCCGCTCCACAAGTCCGTTCTTTACTGAATTCGTACTTGTATTACGGATGATGTCCCGGATGAAGATCTCCTCGCCGCGCTTTGGCGAAGACGGCGTTACCGATAATTCATTTTTCAGATCTCCGTCGGGCCTGATGCGAAAGGCACGTTCTGTCCGGCATGTTTCCCCGTTTCTGTTTTCCCACACCACACAGGCCTTATATGTACCTGACATCCGCTCCCCGGTGTTCCACACGTACGATTGGTCCCATGACTGTTCCAGCTTCACGGCATCATCCAGGGTTTCAACCATCACGCCCTGCTCATCACAGATACTGACTGTTCCCGTGATTTCTCCTGCCTGATTTAAAACTTCTGCCTGTACATGTATGGTTACATCCTGCTCCGCTTCATACTCTTCCCCGTCCAGTGTAAGTTCTGTCTGGATACATTCTTTCTGCCTTTCCTCCGCCTGACGGTACGCATAGAGGAACAGATCGTCCATTGCTTTTTTTGAATATAAAGCCCCGTTCATCTGAAAATAGTACTCCCATGTCATGCCGCTTCCGATCACCAGTCCGTCTCCCAACGGGTATTCCGCCAGCGTAGGATGATGGTTCGCATCGGCAATGATGACATTTGCCCCGTCTGGCAGCGTGTTTGGCACGAAATAATTATGGCTCGCATAATTGCCGCGCAGATCGGACGGCTGGAGTTTGATGCCGTCGCTGAAACCGCCGCACACGACCGGATGCTCTTTATCAACCACCTCGTTCTGCGTTACGTTTTGATGCCTCATCTCTACCCCGCCTGGGAGTTTTACGTAACTTTTTCCGTTCACGTGCCCTTCAGAACAGTTTCCATAGAGAAGAACGCCTCCCTGACGGACATATTCCGTAAGCTTCGCATCCATTTTAGCAAGCTGGTTATAGGATCCGCTATCCTGATCATTGGCAATGATGATCAACTGATAATTGCTGAGATCCATCTCCCCTGCTTTGGACACAGTCACTTTATCGAATGGCAGTTCCAACTGGTTCAACAGTCTGGTGTTAGACGAACAATTCCACGGAAGAACTGTTTCGATCAGGCAGATATCAATTCCCTCCCCTTTCGGGATTACCCGTAACTTCTGCGAACCAGACCCCAGCTTTCTGCCTTCTTCATCATAAATGACGGAATCAATATGGTAGATGCAGGTCTGGGAAGTGTCAAAATCATATATAAACAGTCTTGTCTCGTCCTCTGTTTGATTGCCTGAGAGCGTATATGTATTTTCCTTTTCATCTACTTTCGTACCATCGCATGTGATTTCAGTCCGGATGGTGATGTCCGTATCCATTATGGCCGAGTAGCCGAGACAAAGACGTACGTCAACTTTTCCATCATTCCCGGCATACAGCACTTCTGTTCCGGGTATGAGCTGGCACTCATCAATTCCTAACTTTCTTTTGACTGCCTCCTTTACCGTTTTCAGGCATTCCAATGCGAGGCACGTATGTTCCACACTTCCGTCGAAACTCCCGTCTTCCCTCTGTCTCTTTTCCAGCAGCTCTATTTTATCTTCCATATGAGCCAGTTTATTGTTTTGTGCCAAAAGCATCCAACTCTTTAATACGTATTCAAAATGGGAAGAATTCAATTTTTCTCCACTAAGATCGACGGCTTCCTGATATAATGTTCCATACTTTTCCAGCAGTCTTTTCTTTTCTGCTCCCTTCCCGGCGCAGTGCAGCATGAAGCGCAGAATATCAATCTTCTGCCCTTTTACCATTTCTTCCTCTGACAAATCTAACGTTTCCGCAAAATACTTTTTTAATTGCTTTATTTCCACGGACTTCGTGTCAACGGGCTCCGTGTCCACACTGGCACAGTTCATGGCTACCAGATAGCTGTCATACGCCTCGCTCGCGTAATTTTCATCCAGTCCAAATCCGCCATCCGGGTTCTGCATGGAAAAAAGCGTATGGAATGCGGCAGCTTCTCCTGTCGCCCCGTAATCCTGTCGCTTTTGTGGAATAACGAGTAAAAAGCGTGACGGGAAATACACAGAATTCGTGTGATCATACACGGAATCTGTGTATTTCCCCAATTAAAAAAACTGCGCACTATATCCCCATCATAGTGCACAGTCCATTAAGAACCCTATTTTCCCATCCGGCCTCCCATCGACCCCATGCTCGAAATATCCATCTCCCCCGCATCAATCAAACCCTCTTCGCTCTGCGTTTCCTCCGTAGAACCAATCGCACCGGAAATCTGCCCCTTTACACTTTCTGCACGCAGCAGGCAAAATTCCTTTAACGTATCAATCCCCGTTTCAAATTCCTCATACGTACAGAATTTCGTAGGATCATCCTGCACGTAGGGCGCGATCATCGTTTTTACGGAATCGATCACCTCGACAAACTTCCCGCTGCCAAAATATTCCGATATAAACTGCGAAAAATACTGATGATAAATTTCTGTATACGCATCCTCGCTAAAGATCCATGCAAGCATCGGCCTGTCCTCGGTATTCCCTCCGGACACAGGAGAATCAATCGGATCGTTTACCAGCTCTATCGCATTACTCGTATGTTCAAATGCTCCAAATGCCAGATTGTAATCCCATGGTATCATCCCCATCTTCCCATCTTTCTCATACAAATAGTAATTATGGATCATGGATCCCGTATAACTGTCAAAATTCAGCACGAAATTGTGTACGACAAAATAACGGATCACTCCCTCCACATCAACTGCCTGCTCGGGGTTTTCACCACTATTCAGTCCCTTCAGCGACTCGATCAGACGCTTTTTATCCTGATCTGTCACATCGACGACAGCATGATCAAATATATTTTTATAACTGTCAATATTATCATCAATATACTTCAACAGGACATCATCGCTTCCCTTGCCCATCCCGCCCGGCTTGCCGCCACGCCCTGGGAATCCTGGTATCTCGATAGATGGTGTTTCTCCCTCCGGCATTTTACCGCCCATACTGTTACTATCAGCGCCGGAACCAGCCCCATTTGGCATTCCGCCATCATCCGGTAACAAAGATAATCTTTCATATACGTATTATCCTGAATGATATTGTTCAGGCAAAGCTTATCCAGTCCGTAGTAATTGTTACTGCCATCATAATGATCAAACTCGATCTTAAAGCTATAACGGTTATTGCCATACGCCTTTACCTGCGTCAGCGATGTATTTCCCTTTGCGCGGATCGCCACGTTCCGGAATGGCTCGCCGTCGATCACGACCGTACAAACCGTATATTCCTCGTTTGTGCACGTACTGAGAAAACCCTCCCAGTCCTCCATCACAATGTCGAGCGTATGCACGGAAGAGGTCGCAAACAGGCGCTTCTCGTAACCAGTGACCGCGGACGCCTTTTGTATGCCGAAATACCCGCCGTTCATAAAAAGAACCGTGAGAATGAGCGCCACGATCAGGGACGCGCAGCAGATCCGGTCCAAATGCTTATGAGTAGACATTGACCATCCCTCCCTATCCCATATACTCTCCGTTATAGCTGACGAGAACGGCGCTGTTGACGCCGTCCATTTCCGACAGCTCATTGACAAAATCCGTATTATCTTCTTTCATGCGGATTTCAAGATTTAATTCTACCGCCCCTTTTTGCGCCGTTTTACTTTTGACCACGCACTTTTGTACCTGCGAACCAAGAAACTCTCTCGCCCTCTTCTCGCTTTTGCTGTCCTCACAGGAAAGCACGACGATATACGGATTGAAGTGCGCTTTTCTGTTTACAAATATGAGAAGGACAATGCCGACGAGCGCGCTGCCAAATACGGCAAGCGGCAGCATTCCGGCTGCCAGTACGATGCCGGCGGCGATCGACCAGAACAGGAACGCGATGTCGAGCGGCTCTTTGATCGCCGTGCGGAAGCGGACGATCGAGAGCGCGCCGACCATACCGAGTGAGAGCACTACATTGGAAGTTACTGCTAATATTACAACGGTCGTGATCATTGTCAGCGCGACCAGCGTCGTGCCAAAACTGGAAGAATACATCACTCCCTGATATGTCTTTTTGTAAACAAAGAAAATAAACATGCCGATGCCAAATGCCAATACGAGCGCCAGCACCATATCCAATATACTGATGCTCGCGACGCGCTCCATAAAACTTGATTTAAAAATATCCTGAAATGTCATACAAATCCTCCATTCTAATTTCCCTTCACTACTGATTTCTCTTCACTTTTTTAACTTCTTACTTTCACCCCACAACCGACTTACTTTCATACTACCCATAGATCCGGCAGGCCGCGTATTTGGAAAATGCCCCCGCCGGACAGCCGGCGGTCCGTACCGCATCCCGGATCACATCAGGCAGAAATTCATCCCATTTTATTTCAAGGACAGCCGGCGCTTCTCCGGCCGGAAGCGTAACCGCAGACGGGTTCAAAAATTCCCCGCTGCGCATTCCGGTACGTATCTTCGTATCAAGTGTTACGCGCACATGACCCGGCGCATAGACAAACGGCTCCCTCTCGTAATCTACGATCACCTTTGGGCGAAGCATCTGTTTTCTCATCTTTACATAAAGTTCCTTTACCAATTCATCCCCGCCAGCAAGCATCCAGCTGTCGTCGCCGTCCAGCAGCGCCTGCACCTGTTCCCGCTGCAAAACAGCACTTTCCTTGCGGCACAGTCCATTGACCTTGCTCTTCTTTTCCAGCCGGATAAACGACGGATCCTCATTATAATAGCGGATGCGGAATTTTTCCCGCTGGTTCACGCCGTCTATTTTTTCCCGCAGTACCTTGTCATGGGCATTGTCAAAATACAGGCTGCGGATGCGGTAAGTTCCCCCGGTCGCGTGGGGATCCCGTTTCGCCACCGCGGACAGCCGCTGCCGGATTGCCAGCAGGCCGCCAAGATCCAGTACGTATTTCCATTCGTGTCGATAATCCATCTGGTCCTCCTTTCTGCGCAGAAATAGCAAAAAAATCCTCCTGCACATTGATAGACTCATTGTACAGAAGGAAGCTTGAACTTTTATTGAATTGTGCTAAAAATCTTGTTAATCGAGTGGAATGCGGACTGCAAACTCGATTTTACCATCGCTGCACTGCACGCGGATCCTGCCTCCGTGCCCCTCCGCGATCGCCTTCGCGATCGAAAGACCGAGCCCGTAGTGCTGCCCGTCCCCGTTTCTCGCGGCGTCCATACGGTAGAACCGCTCAAAAAGTTGTTTTCTCTGCTCTGGCGGGATCTCGTCTCCCGCATTGACCACCGACAAAACGGCGCTGCCCCGTTCTGCCCGCAGTATCAGTGCGATTTCTTTCCCCTTTTCCCCGTGCCGCAGGGCGTTATCAAGCAAAATGGCCACGAGCTGCTTTAACTGCGCGTCATTTCCGCTTACATACAGCCCCTCCTTGATCTCACACCGGAGCGGCATCCCTTTTTCATAGGCCACGCTCTCAAACGGCAGCGCCTCGCCCCCGACAAGACGGCTGAAATCCAGATGTTCTTTCCGCGGAGCGACCTGTTCGGTGCGGGCCAGTTCTAACAGCTGGCCGACCAAAAGCCCCATGCGGTCATTTTCATAGCGGATATTGTCAAGCCACTGGTTATCGCCGATTTCCCGCGAAAGGAGCTCCGCGTTCGCATTAACGACCGATACCGGCGTTTTCAGTTCGTGGCCGGCATCGGAGATAAACTGCTTCTGTTTCTCGTAGCTCTCCTCCAGCGGCCGCACGATACGTCTTGCGAGATAAACGGCGAGAAAAAACAGGGCAAGGATGACCACTCCCCCGAACATAAGCGTGTACCGGAATAATGTCGTCATACTTTCCTGCATGACCGTATTGTCCATAAAGGCGACCAGCAGATAGCCGCCCTTGTCCGCCATCTGGTAGATCAGATTGCGTTTCATCCCGTCGCGGCTGCCGCTGTTTGCGATCTCCCGCGCGATCTCTGCCAATTCGTCATCGGCATACATTTCCGTCTGACTGTTACTTACCTCGAGAACATCGGTGCCGTCGGTGGAAAGGGCGACCGAATAAAAAGTAGAAAGGCGGTAGGCCGGCGGATTCTCGAACGGCGGCTCCCCCTGTCCCGGTGAGGGCGGTTCCCCGCGTCCTCCCGGCATGGGCCGCTCCCACGACAGCCGGTACTGTTTGATATGCCGTTCGAGCATATCGCGGCTGCGGTTCAGCACTTCGTAGTAGCTGCAGGCGTAAATAACGCATAATGTTCCGATCCAAAGCAGTACGAGGACCGCCATGATGGACGCGACAATTTTTCTCCTCGATTTCTTAAACATCACCGCACCTCAATTCATATCCGACGCCCCGCACCGCCTTGATAACGGTCTTCGCCTGTACAAAGGCAAGTTTTTTCCGGGTAAATGACATATAAACTTCAACTTTATTATATTCCGCCTCATTCTCAAATCCCCAGATCTTCACCGCCAGCTGCTCGCGCGTGAGGATCTGCCCCTGATTGGCAATGAGGTACTCGAGGATCTTGTACTCCTTCTCGCTAAGCCGCACGCTCTGCCCTGTCTCTGTGCTGTGCAGCATGAACGTATTGACATCCAGCATGATATCGCCAAACGAAAGCGTCCCGTCTGCCGACTGGATATTCCGTCTGACAAGCGCGCGCAGGCGGGCCAGCAGTTCTTCCGTCATAAACGGCTTCGTAAGATAATCGTCCGCGCCGCTGTCAAGCCCCTCTACTTTGTCCTCCACGCCGCCTTTCGCCGTAAGCATGAGAATCGGTGTGCGGATTCCCCAACGGCGCGCCTCCCCCGCCACCTCAAACCCATTTTTCCCTGGCAGCATGACGTCCAGAACGATGACGTCATACACATTTGTCTCAATCGCGTCCATTCCCGAATTTCCATCCGCGCAGTGATCCACTTCATAATGTTCCTGGCGCAGAAGTTCGATAAGCGCCTGCGCCATCCTCGATTCATCCTCAACTAACAATATCTTCATCTTTTCCTCCCGATTTGCAACGATCCTGTCACAATGATGATACTAAAAGTATACTAAAAGAATAAACTGGCTGCAACAAACTTTTTTCTTAAAAGACTTGACAACTGTTATTGACTGTTATATACTGTTTATCACAGAGGGGGTGCGCACCCTCCCCGCGCAGAACAATGCCGGCCGGCTGATAACCGCGGGAATACTAGGAATTGAGGTTTCGAATGATATGCATATTATCGTAAACAATACATCCATGATCCCCATTTACGAACAGATCATGGAACAGGTCAAAACCGCCATTATCAATGGCGAACTGACAGAAGATACCATGCTCCCGTCCGTCAGAGGCTTATCGAAAGAATTAAAGATCAGCGCCCTCACGGTGAAGAAAGCGTATGACAATCTGGAGCAGGAAGGTTTTACCGTAACTGTCCACGGAAAAGGTACTTTTGTCGCCGCCGCCAATCAGGACCGTATCAAAGAAGAGCGGCAGAAAGAAGTCGAACAGGATCTGGAACGGACAATCGCCAAAGCCAGAAGAAGCGGCCTGTCGGATGTGGAAATCCGCGGCATATTTGACATCCTGTTGGGCGAGTAGAAAAAAGGAGAGAGATCATATGCTGACAGTAAAACATATAACAAAACATTATGATGATTTTTCGCTGGACTGCTCCCTAAACGTGCAGCCGGGCTGTATCACCGGCCTGATCGGGCAGAACGGAGCGGGAAAAAGCACAACCTTTAAAGCGATACTGAATTTGATCCATTTGGACGGCGGCGAGATCACGCTGTTTGGCAAAAATGCTTCCGCGCTCACCGCCGCAGATAAGCAGCGGCTCGGGGTGGCGCTGTCGAATTCCGGTTTCAGCGGAACGCTGACCATTTCTGACATTACCCACATTTTACGCGCCATGTATCCGAAATACGACAAGGGGAAATTCCTTTCCCAGTGCCGGAAATTTGAACTTCCCCCCGATAAAAGAATCATGGATTTCTCCACCGGAATGAAGGCGAAACTGAAAATACTGGTGGCCCTGAGCCACCAGGCCGAATTTCTCATCCTCGATGAGCCAACCGTCGGACTCGATGTGATGGCGCGGGACGAGATTCTCGATCTTTTGCGGATTTACATGGAAGAAGCCGAGAACCGTTCCATCCTGATCAGTTCCCATATTGCTTCGGATCTGGAAGGACTGTGCGATGATTTTTACATGATCCACGAGGGAAAGATCGTGCTGCACGAAGAAATCGACGTCCTGCTCGGAAGCTACGCGCTCCTCAAATTGACCCCTGAACAGTTTGGATTGATCGATAAACAATATATCCTGCGCTACAAAAAAGAACCGTACGGCTTCCGCTGCCTCACGGATCAGAAGCGCTTTTACATGGAAAATTACCGAAATACCGTGATCGAAAACGGAAATATCGACGACCTGATCGTCTTAATGATAGGAGGGACCGCATTATGAAAGGACTGCTTATAAAAGACCTGCGGCTGATGCTGCAGCAAAAAAGATTTTTTCTCATCCTTTTCTTCATCGCCATCGCACTTAATTTTAATTCCGACGGCGGGACATTTGTCGTCGCGTATTTAACCTTTCTCTGCTCGTCTTTTGTACTGAGTACGATAACCTACGATGAGTACGAAAATGGCTATCTGTTCCTTATGACGCTGCCAGTCAGCAAGAAAACTTTTGCCACTGAAAAATATGTATTCGGCCTCTTGCTCGGGAGCTGCGCATGGGCGACAGGGGTTATCATCTCGCTGCTTTATACATTCCTAAGAAAAGGAACGATCTCGCTTTTCGATTTTTCAGTCGAAGTGATCATCCTAATCCCGGTTTTTGCCGTATTTTTATCTCTCATACTTCCCTTCCAGTTCAAATTCGGCAACGAAAAGGGGAAGACCGCTATGTTTTTGGCATTTGCCGTCGCATTCATCGCCGCGATCCTGTGTTTCAAAGGGTTGAAGGCAGTGGGAATTGATATTGAGTATATACTAGATACGCTGCCCGCCATGCGCCTTGCCCTCATTGATCTGCTCGTGTTCGCGGTTGCCGCTGCAGCCGTCTTCATCTCGTGTTCGATCAGCCGCCACATTATGCAGAATAAGGAATTATAGTGCACATCAGAAAGGAAACCTCATGGAATTTTACCAGGTCTACCAGCCGCTGACCTCGTCTCCTCTGTCCTGGGATGACACACACCGGGAATACGCCATTTTTGTTTGACATCACCCGGATGGAAGAGCGCATTCCCATCGTGGAGCGCATTCTTCTCCGACATCTCCATCCCGAACGGCAGAACCGGATCGTCACCGACTGTCTGGCGGAGATGCTGCGGCACGAGGGCCGCCTGCCTGTAGACCGTCTGTCCAGGGAAGTCCACGTCAGCCTCCGCCAGATCGAGCGGGTCTTTCAGGAAAATATCGGCGTCACCCCCAAAACATTATCCTCTCTCGTCCGCTATCAGAACGTATGGAAGGATGCCCTTTACAACAAAAATTTCTGCGTGCAGGATGCCGTCGCCCGCTTTGGCTATACCGATCAGGCGCATCTTTTGAAGGAATTTAAAAAATTCCACTCTGTCACCCTGCGGGATGCGGTAAAACAGGCGCAAGACATGTCGCATTTTTACAATATCTGATACGCGGATCGTGGTATACTATCTATGGATTATATCTCTTTTACAGAAATGGAGGATCAATATGGATTTTAAAAAAGCGAAAGAATTTATTTACCGCAACGCAAGACCGGTGGAGTTTGCCCTGTGGCGTTTTTATATGGAACAAGGCAGTAGGGAAGAGGTCCTGACATGCCTTTCCTTTCATCAAAATGAAGATGGCGGCTTCGGCCACGCCATTGAACCGGATTCGTTCAATCCGTTCTCCGCACCGCTTCAAACCTGCACCGCGATCAAGACGTTATGGGACATCGGCTGGCGGGATTGTTCTCATCCGATCATCCAGGGCGTCCTGCGCTATCTGGACAGCGGGAACGACTACAACGACGTCCTGAAACAGTGGAACGCCACAGTCCCGACAAATGACAACTATCCTCACGCCTGCTGGTGGAGTTACGAAGAGCCAAAAGAATACACGCCCAACCCCACGGCGGCACTGGCCGGTTTCATCTTGTACCACGCGCCGAAAGAAAGCGCCCTCTGGGAAAAAGGAAAAGAGGCAGCCGTCAACGCGTATGAGTGGCTTGTAAAAAATTACCCCATTCATGAGGATCATCAGCTCGGCTGTTATATCCAGCTTTACGACTATTTGAACGAGGGCGGGATCGCGGATGTCATCGATCTGGATGATCTGAAAAAACGTCTCATCGAGCTCGTCCCGCAGCACATCTGCCAGGAAATCGAACGGTGGGGCAAAGAATATCTGGCCCTTCCCTCCCGTTTTATCCGCAGCCGGGACAGCATGTTCTATCCCGGAAACGAAAAACTCGTGGAGGCGGAATGCGCCTATCTCGCGAACGCCCAGCAGGACGACGGCGCTTTCAGCGTCACCTGGCAGTGGTACAACGATTACAAAGAATTTGATCTAGCCGCCAACTGGTGGAAATCAATCATCCTTTTGGAAAATGTTACATTTGTAAAAGCATTTTCCTGATCAGGATAAAAGCGTCCGCTCCCATTCGCTTTCGCGGAAACCGACAAGCACCGCATCGTCTGTGATCACGAGCGGACGTTTTACCAGCATTCCGTCCGAAGCCAGCAGTTCATACTGCTCTTCCTCGCTCATCGCCGGCAGTTTCTCCTTCAGGTTCATTTCCCGGTACAGCATGCCGCTCGTATTGAAAAATCGTTTGAGCGGCAGTCCGCTTTTCGCGTGCCATTCCTTTAATTCATCCGCCGATGGATGCTCTTCCTTGATCGGCCGGTCGGTGTAGGCGATCCCGTGCTCATCGAGCCATTTTTTTGCCTTCTTACACGTACTGCACTTCGCATATTGTAAAAATATCATTGTTGCGTCCCTCCTAACATTTTTTTCAGTATCTCAAAATCATTTTGAAAACGGTGTGCCTGCATGCCGCATGCCAGAGCACCCTCTACATTGTTCTGCCTGTCGTCGATAAACAGACATTCTTCTGCTTTCAATCCGTACTTTTCCAATAGGATCCGGTAGATCCCCACGTCAGGTTTGACAATATGAACTTCGGAAGAAACAACGATTCCATCGAAAAAAGCGGGGTCATAATATTTTGTAAAGTACTGATAGAACTCGAGGCCGGCATTGGAGAGGACATAGATGCCATATCCGCATTCTTTGACAAAATGGCAGAACGAAATGGCTCCTTCTATGGGAACCATGCAGAAATCCCATCCGTCCACGCACGCCCGCAGCCGCTCGTGAAGGCGCGCTGGCACACGTTTACTCACGCCGTCATACCGCTGTTCGTTTGTAATATACCCCAGATCACCCTGGATCCATTCAGGGCCATCGAATAATTCACGCTGGATGATGGATCTGTCTTCTTCATTTTCGAAAAAACGGTCGAGGGCAGCTCTCGGGTTGTAGTCGAGAAGCACATTTCCCATATCTAGTATTACGTGTTTCAACATTGGCTAGCGCCCTCCTATCATATCGTCGTTTAGAAGTTTATCTTCCAATAACCCTTTCTGTCAGAGCCGATGCGTTCGATCACACCGTTTTCTTTCAGTTTTTTCAATCGCTGCGACACGGTTTTTCTGCTTAGTGACAATTTTTCCGCCATCGTCACAGAAGTATACGCCGGATCTTCAGAAATAAGTTCCAAAATTCGAATCGACTTTTTGTCAAAGTGATCTGTCACCTTTTCTGTCACCTTTTCTGTCACCCTATCTGTAATGGATCGGATGATTCTGTCCTCTGGCGCGGTAAACTTGATCATAATATCGCCAGGATTGATCGTATAAACGGGCTGGTGAACACCGTCTTTTAGACAAGCGGAACAGATTTTTTCTACTCCGCGCCCCCAGCTTTCAATAAATCCGGCCAGGTAAAACACATGGGCAATATTAGGATTGTAGGGACTGGAAGCATGTTTTCGCATTAAGTTCTCCAATGTCCAATCCACAAACATATTTCTATGATATTACTTTTCTGTTATAATTTCAATAGCCAACCCTGCAAAAAACATATCCATCTGGTGTGTTCTTCAGACATCAGACCGCATACAATTAGAATCTGATGCCTTTATCACAATCCTTTCACAAAAAATACGAAAACCCATATTTTTCTACCCCCCTACCTCCTTGACAAGATACCGTTTAGGAAGTACCATATAAATAGTTGAAACTATTACACACCTTTACCAAATACACAAAGGGATATCCAAACACGGGAGGTAGATTTTGAAAGCATACCAAATGAAAATAATGATCAAACACTCACACCCGCCGATATGGCGACGCTTTACCGTTCCAGCCGGACTAACTTTTTCACAATTAAGCTTTATTCTCAACGAAGTGATGGGTTGGAACGGCGGTCATTTGTCACAGTTTGAATTTTATCACATGGGAGTTGTGATTGAAGAAGATCCCGACGACATGGACTGGCTTGATAAGGAACTCCTCGATGCCACCGAAACGCGGATCGACCCGTTCATGGACAGCGAGAACTGGTTTAATTACATATATGACTTCGGTGATTACTGGGAGCACCGGGTAGAAATTGAAAAAATCATAACCGACTACGACATGGATTATCCCATTGTCCTGAAATATAAAGGAAATACTCCTTACGAAGACTGTGGTGGAATATATGATTATTATCACTTACTTGAAGTACTTGAAAACCCGGAAAATAAGGAGTACAGCTACTGGAAAGACTGGGTAGATGAACTTCCCTATGAAGAATATGATCTGGAACAGGTAAACAAACAGCTAACGCAGTATTCTTTGAGCAAGAAAAAGCATGAACCGATGTCCCAGAATGAAATTTATGAAAGTCTCTGCAACGGAGAACCCCTATACACGATCACATGCGCAGATGAGCCCCCGGAGAGAACGGAAGCATCTATGGATGAGTGGAAACTTCTGTATGAAACAGCCCAGAAAATAAAAGAATTAAAGCCCTGGGAGCAGTTCTGGGATATGGATCTGTTTGCACTTCAGGAAGAAGACCACATCGCATTTGCCGTTATTTTAGGAAAAGGGGGCGAATGCTATGGCATTTCCATCTACGAAGATCTGGAAGGGCTGAACGATCTCATGATGCTGTTTCATCAGAAATCATTAAACATAACCGATACCTATATCGCCATGAACCAAAATAATCTGACCTGTTACTGGGGAAATCGCAATGAGCTGTCGAAAGAGCAGTACGAGATCGTAAAGACACTGGGATATAAGTTCCGGGGCAAAAATCAGTGGCTGTATTTTATCTCTAATAAAACGGGTTATTTTCCGTACAATTTGGATCAGGCAGAAGTACAGCGCATGAATACTTATCTGACGCTGCTGCATGAGGCGCTCGAATACTACAAAAAGAACAAGTTCTCGGTCGATTTTGAATCTGGCAATATGTTCCTCTATTCCCACGACAAGGACAGCGGAACATGGCATGGAGCAGAAGAACCCCTGCCGTTTACATCCTATATTTTTCTGGAACCGGAATTTGAAAATAACAAAAGCTTTGCACGTCACCTTCAAGAAATACCCCAGGCCGATTACGGCATCGTCTTTGATGTCGGGTGCATTCCGTCCCCTGTTCGCAACGACAACTATGAACGACCGGGATCTGTCCGCCTTCTTCTGACAGCAGATATCGACTCCGGCCTTATGCTCGGAGCGGACATGATCGCTCCCCATGAGCTGGAAGGAAACGCTGTGATCAATTGTATTTTGGAGAAGATCTTTGACCACGGACGCCCGAGGGAGATTCGGGTATGCAATGAAATCGTTGCGCATTATTTAAGAGATGTTTGCAAAATAGCGAAGATCAAACTGAAAAAAGTGAAAAGGATCTCGCTCTTTCAGAAGTTTTTAGACGGACTGATGGGATTTTGAGATTTTCCGCAAATGCACGGAGATGAATGAATCCGCAGGCCCGCGTGCTTCGCACTATAAAAAATGGAACATGTGACTACTTGGGAGCAAGCTCCCAGTAGTCACATGTTCCATTTTTTGCATTGCTTTATTATTCGCGAGTACTCCCAGCAGGAATCGAACTTGCAACTAGCCCTTAGGAGGGAGGCGGTGGGGTTTTCTGTGGTGGCACAGCATAGTGTGAAATGTTGCCAAATGCCTGAGTTTTCGGGGATAGGAGACGATTTATCTTTTGGGGTTGGGTGTGTGTTTAGGGGTGGGAATAACTCATTCTGTTAGTTACTGTTAGAAAAGTGTTAGAAACCAAACATTTTGCGAATTTCCTCATCCGAAGGTTCGGTTTCTTCATTTTCATATTTTTCAGCGGTATAGTCACCACTTCCCCCATGATCGAACTGTTCAAGGAAACGTAACATACCTGTCACTCCAAGGGATTCTACTAAATCATTTAAATCAATCAAAACAACTCACTCGCTTTCATTAGTCTCCTCATAAAGATTATTGATTTTCGGAAATTCTTTCCAGCAAAAGGTTAAGATACCGTTCGCTAATGTGTCTGCTGGAGTTACGTAAGTATTCAACGATTTCAATTATTTCTGCCTCGGAAATATTTTTTTCTTCATAGGAAGCAAGTAAAAATCCGATAGTCCCTATGATTTTAATGCCCATCTGTTCAGCTACCTGTCGTCCTTTGACTTCGTCAATGAGCAATAAATCCGCATGTATATCATCAGACAAAATGATAGCCTCACTTTCGCCGATGTCTAGACCGGTTGCCCTGCGAAAAAGATTTACCGAGCGCTCATCGGAAATTTTTTGGATATGAATAAATGGACAATTTTGTATTTGACTAATCTCTGTCTGAAATCTTGGATTGGAAGTCAACTCGGTATAAACTGCCTCTGGTATCTGGATTTCCCCAAAGGCTTTTTCCAATAACTCTAAATGACCAATTTTCATGAGAGTAATCAAAGGAGTGGTATCAGATACAACAATCATATCGCAGCTCCCTTTAATGAATGGAAAGTTTCCAGGTCTTTATCGAGTTCATTCATAGTTAAATCAAAATATGGAAACCCCAAATCGGCATACAAATCTATCAAGTCAAGTTTGGATATACCGAGAATTTCGGCAGCACGCCCGTGTGAAATCGTTTTGTCTAAAATATAAGGGTATAAAAGAATTGCATTTTGACGAAGCTTATTATTGTTATTGACGAATGGTATCATATCTTCTGGTATTTCTAATTGAACCGTTACCATATTCATGCTAAGTCACCTCCATAATGCTATTTCATCTTAATCATATTATACCCTGAAAGAAGAGAAAAGTCTATAAAACTTTATTAATTGAGTTGGGACACAGAACACAACTTTTTAAGTTTGTTTTTTGATATTGTCTAAAATGATGCAATTGTTTTAAATATTATTCTCTGCCAAGAACTCTAGTATAAAATGTTTCTGCCATCATTGAAGCACGATCTTCAATTTGTGACTCATTCCAATTAGGATTGTCAGTACAAAATTTATGAATCCACTTGTACTGAGATTTATTATAATCCCTTAATTTATCTTTGTACTCTTTTTCTCCTGCCGCATTGTTTATTTTTTGTTCCAGCAGAATTAAATTTCCTATGTTTAGTGCCAGGCCGCCCTGGGATTCAGGGCATAAATGTTCAATGCTACCATCTGCTTCAAAAATTTCTTTGTTTGAATAATAACAATTTAATCTGTTTAATGCATATTTTGTTTTAACGTTGAATGGGTTATCTTTTTTGGAATACGTTAATTCAGTGAATTTTGCGCAAAAATCCTCTAGAGAAGGATATATTGCGTCTAATGGTTCAAATAGTTTTTCGTTTATAATGCGAGTAGTCTCATCTTTACTTGTACTGTTTCTTAATGAAATAGCAAAGGTAGAATATATCTTTTCAAGTTTATTGGCTCTTAAAGTCAATAATGCATTATACACAAAATGAAAATTCTCAAGATATAATATGGCATCCATAAATTTTTTCGTGCTGATAAGATTTCTGTCTTTAACATCAAATAGCGATAATAAAGCAATCCTTACCTGAACTATATTAAAGTCGTTTGTCAACGATTTGAGACTCTGAACAAGCCATGTGTATTCCTTACGATTATTATAATTACTAAGATTGGGATTTAATATTTCCATATAGTATTTAGCATTGCGAAGCATATCTTGAAGAAATAACTTGCAGCTATCGACCTTTTTGGAAACATTGTCCTTTAAAAAATCATCATATAATTTTTTTGATGATGATTTTTTATATTTGGAAATCCAATAATGTCTATAAAAAGTCGCAAATCCCACAGATTCTTTTCCAGAATATAAAGTATCTTTTATATCCTTCCAATGCTCTTCCGCAAAATCTGCCGGTTCTATTTTATTAAGTACTTCAAAAACCTTATTCTTTATCAAATCTATATGTGCTAAACGTTTTCCTTTTGCATTGAGTATCTCAAATATTTTGTTAGCTTGTTCTTTATCAGTTGTTGAAATTGTTATTATTGTAGAATTAAGAACCTGATCTCTTATTGCTTTTAGAATATCTATAAATGACAATGAGTCAACTAAGTCTTTGCCATTTTTTCTTAGAAGAAGTGCTTTAATCTTCTTTTCAGTCAAAATGTCCGAAAAGTAATCATAGGTTTCTTTTATGCATATTTCTTCTTCAGAATTAGGTGTAGTCGGATTTGATTTGTTTAAATCTTGAATGTAATAAGCAAAAAAAGGATAATGTGTTTTGCTTTTTAATATACGTACATCATTACCGTCATCGTCTTTTGTCATTACATACTTAAATAATTGAGAACTTAGTTCTGTTTTGCCTAATGTTCTAAATTTATCCGAAAGTGCCGAAAATAGTATAGTTATTGTAGTTAGTCTCTGTTGACCATCTACAACAGATATTTGTTGAGCAGTACCTTCAGATATGTTGCCGATAAAAAGCATCGTTCCTAAAAAATACTGATTCCATGATATCATACCTTTGTCAATAGATAAATTTTCAATCATATCTTCGATAAACTCTTGATAATTCTTTTTTTCCCAAGAGTATTCTCTTTGAAACCTAGGAATGTAGAATTGCCTTCCGGATAGTAATAACTGTTTAATAGTTTTATCATCAGGTTTTATATTCATAACTTCCTCCTCCATAATATTTGTGATGATAACCAATCTCCTTACTGTTTTTCGATCTTATAATTGTTATTTCTACTAATATTGAACTTATTAGCAGAGTGTTAGCAAAAAGAGGCTAATACATATTTAAATCTTTTTGTTGGATATCCGTGATCCCTGTTAAAGCTTGTATATCTTCTATGTGCCAATCATTATTCTCGTGGTAGAAGTATTTTTCCTTGCGTTTTTTAAATACTCGATGAGGCTTTCCTTCTTTTATAGTATATGAGTTATCATATATATGGCATACATCACACAAAGGAAGAACCTTGCGAATGTTGTCCAAAGATTTATCATATCGACTTATTATCTTATTGACAGGAACATCGTGTCCGCCACTTTCCACACGCAATTTTACTCTTGTGACATTTATGAGAGGATCTACGGTAATGATGTAGTAACAACGAACAAAATATTCCGCTTCTTTACATTTCTGAATAAAGTCTACATTGTAGTGAGAGGATAAAACAGTTTCAAAACAAAAATCATTCCCTTTTTCTAACTGCTCATTTTTTTGCTTTAGTGAAATTTCCAAAGCTTCCATATCCGAACAATGCAAGAACTTTTTAATTTCATCTTGATTGATATATGTTGCATAGGATGGACGCAACACGTCAGTAATCGTGCTTTTTCCAGAGCCATTTGGACCAGCGAATATGATTAGCTCAGGTTTTTTTGCGTTCACTATATCTTTTTCGTTCAACTTTTCCCATTACCTCCCTTTTTCCATCATTATGAACAGCATACACTTCGCCGGTATCTTTGTCATATACCGCAATTGGTTTATTCATGATCTTCCGTTTTTCCAGATCTAATTGAATTGCTTTTGAAACTCTGCGGTTTGTTTCACGGTCTTCCATTTGAGCTTGTGTCATTGCAAATCACCTCGCTTGGGATTACATCATTTTTATGTATATTATACCCCGAAAGAGGGGAAAAGTCCATAAAACTTTCTTGTTTGGGACGCAGGACGCAATTTTTAAAGTTCGTTTTTTACTGCTTTCTGCTGGAAAATGCCTTAAATACAGTTAAAAACGAAAATAGAAAACGTGTGTCCTGTGTCCACTGTGTCGTATCAGCTCAGATATATGTATTACAGTTCCATCCAAAACTCCAGCAGTTTTTCTATCTCCGCCCAAGTCAGAAATCTCAGATGTTCCTGCTCAAGATAGAGCAGCCACATATTGAGGATAATTTCTTCTCTATGCCAAAGAAAACGAAAGACTTTTTCAGGTATCCGGTCATTTTCAGAAAAGAAAATCATGACGCAGTCATAGAAGTGTATTTTATCACACATATTTCGTATGGTTTCTTTATCATAAAGCAAAGTACGGTTTGTAAAGTTCTCCCATTCCTGACGGATTCTGCTTTTAACAATATTCTGGTTATTCATCGGATGTTTCAACGACTTCTCCCTCCTCTACATCAATGATGTCCTCCGGTACAACCTCAGACATATCCACCGCAAAGTCCGTCTTAATCGTTCCGTCATTACTCAAAGCACGCTGGAAATCCGATTTCAGCGGGGCAAACTTCAGCACCCGCTTAATCACAGTCTTCTTTGCCATGTCTTCATAGTTTGTATTCCACGGAGAATACGCCGACGAAATTCCCTTACTGTACTTCTTTGCAAAGGCATCCATATCCGGTCTGCTCATTACCTCGAATCCGTAACCGCCGTTCTCCAGCTTGAACAGGGCATAAAAAGCAACCGCCTCCCCACGGTCGGACAATGCCGGCACATGTACCAGTTCACTGTTCAGACCAAGAGAGTAGCGGAATTCATCGTGCTCATAAACTGTTTGTGCCTGTACGGTCTGCACCATGTCATTGCGGTATACGAGGTCTAAAAGTCCTTTGTAACCAATTTGGAACTGGCATTCCAGAACGCCTTTGTTCTTATAAGGAATGAGGTATGCCTGTCCGAGTGGTGTGTTTGGTTCCAGTCCAAGTTGGGCGGCACTCATCAGTGCCCCCAGAAAGGACATCTGCGTGCATTCTGCCAGTTTGGGTGTGTTGTTCAGTGCGTTCAGAGCCATTCTTGTGAAACGCTCCGGGGTGATGACACTTGGCAGGGCTCTGGCAATCTCCGGTTCCAGAGCCTTGATCATGTCGGCAATCGCCATGTTTTTGTTTAGTTTTACCTGTCCTGTGTTTCCGGCTTTTTTCGCCAGTTCTGTTTTTACGTTCATTTCTTTTTCTCCTTTCATTTGCACAAAAATAGGACGCTGGTATGAACCAGCGTCCCATTCTTGTTTATTGTGTTAAATTATTTTACGTATTCGTTCCTCGTAGTTGTCGGGATAATTTCGCCGAATTATGTACTTCGTGTATAATAACATCAGTGCCACGAATCTGGTACACAATCGTATAGTTCTTATAGTACAATTCACGTACATTGTTGTCACGAATCCATTTTGCCGGAGTTCCTTTCCATGCTTCTCCTTCCATACTTAAAGAATCTCCCAAGTCAATTAGTTCATTAATGAAGGATATGGCACGGGCCGGATTGTCTCTTGCAATAAATTCTTCGATGTCATTCAAGTCTTCAATTGCCAGGGCAGACCAGATTATATTCATGCAAGAATCGTCCTTTCTTCATGTTTCTCCGGAAACATTTTGCGTACTTCGTCGGTTGTGTATCCTCCGTTTTCAGCAACGGACCGCTGGCTTTTCCGAAAGCGGAGCAGTTTATACAGGTTTTCCATGACTTCAAACTCATCCTGAATATCATCCGGTATGTTGGAAAGATTATCAATAATCAGTTTTTTTGCTGTGCTCATACGTCCACCGCCTTTCTTACTAGTGATTATACTAGAATTCTTCCCCGCTTGCAATCCTTTTATGAACAGTAATAAAACCACATACATTGAAACAGAAAATACCACAAATCCTGTCACGCCACCGGCTTCACCAGAAACCGGCGGCTTTCCGTGGTCTTTGCATACTTTCTGTAAATCTCTGGCTGTTCTTGTTTCAGAGCCTTCGTATCCAGCCGCTCTGTTCGGCTGTTTTTCCATGTGATGCGGTAGCGGTCGTTTTCTGCGATCTCGGCGTCTCCCATGTACAGCTTTAACTTCTGCTCGATGGTTTTCTTTTCCGTGTCAAGCCGCTCAATCAGTTCCACGATCTCCATCCGGCGTTTTAACTGCTCCTCAAAGCCGGACAGCGGGATTTCTTTTTCGGATATTGCTTTTCCTGCCAGCTGTCTTATGAGACGTTCTGATGATTCCGAACCGTCCGGTTCCGGCATGATTTTTGGAACGACATGGCTGTTCCAAAAGTCGCTTTCGATGGAAATGAGGTTCCGGATGAGGCTTTCGTCCCTCCCGATCCGGTGCCAGAGGAAGTCTTTCCCGAGGATGACGACCGCAATGTACCATGCGTCTGCTCCTGTGACTGCCATGTAGTGGTGGCACTGGATCTGATAGCTTTCGGGAATATGTCCGTCTTTCCATTTGTCGGCGGAGCAGGCGGAAGCGGTCTTGCACTCCAGACCAGCATTTTCCCCGATGATGAGGCGGTCTACATTAGCGTACATGAAAGGGTGTTCCCTGCTTTTGTAAATGACATTTGCACGTCTTGCTTTTTTTCCGGTCTGTTCCATGAAACGCCTTGCCACGTAGTCCTCCAAGTCGCGCCCCTGACGCATGGATTCGCTGTCGGTGTCATCGGTTTCCGTGCCCGTTTTGTCCTGATAGACGGCGAGGGGGGAACGGTAGGGGTTCAGTCCGCAGACGGCGCCGGCGTCGGAACCGCCGATTCCGTTTTTCCTCTCGGTGAGCCATTCTTCGCGGGACATGCCGGTGGTCGGGATCCGTTCCGTATGCTTATTCATTGCCGCCACCTCCGGTTTCCCATCGTGCAAGTTCGGTTCCGTTGTAGTAGTAGAGGGAGTCAGACAGGCGTTCTTTGGGAAGTACATAGTTGTTGTTGACGGCGTATATGAGGTTTTCTATTTTTTCAGGCGCAAAGATTTCTTTTTCTTCTTCGTCTTCCGGCTCCGGATAGAGGAGCATTTCATGGACACTGGAGGGGATAACGTAAAAAAGCTTCCCAAGCCGGCGGTATAGACCGGTGAGAAGTCCTTTGTAGCAGATGGCGGCCGCTCCGTTTATCCCTATGTGGTTTGTGAGGATGTAGAGGGCCGGCGGCAGTGGTCTGGTTCCATGGATTATGTTTTCTGCTTCTGCCTTTTGTCCTGTGTGTGTGTCAGGACTGTAGCGGCTCAGAAATTCCCCTATGTCAAATAAGGCGGGCGGAAAAAGTGTTTCCGTGTTCTGCCCTGCTGTGAGGAAGAGTTCTTTTTCCGGAATGTGCCAGTGCTGCCGGGCGAGCGCGCGGGGGACAGGAAAACTCTGGATCGCCTGTTCTGTTTGGGCAAGCCGGTAGCGGATGATCAGCTTCATGTCAAGGTAGTCGCGGCTGAGTATGTCCCCGGACAGGGGGAGTGTCTGCGACACCAGCGCAAGGTAGATCCGGCTCTTTGCTTTTTCCCAGTCGTTGATGTCTGTTTCGGAGATGTCCGGAATCTGGGAGAGAGCCTCCTCCCGGTCGCGCAGGATGTCCTGTATGGTTTCCCCGAGCGGTTTTCCGTTTTCGTAACTGCTGTGGTAGATGTCCAACCAGAGGAGGGGGGATGCTTTTTCCCCTTTCTGGCTGATACGTATGCCGGGACGGTTTTCGTTGGGCGGCGTCTGCTCCAGCTGTATGCGGATGTCCGGATGTTTGGTTTCAATGTGCTTTTTTATGGTCTGATAATATTCGATTATGTTCATTTTTTCTGTTCCTTTCTTTGCTTTTTGTAGTGTTTTTGTTTTCAGCCACGCCTTCTCAGGCGGCTCCCATTTGCAGGATCATCCGGTGCGCCCGGTCGATGAGCGGGTGTCCGTCGATGGTGCGGGCGAAGAGGTTTTCCTGATGGTTCGGTGTCTGCCTTAATGGCGTTGTGTGGGTGGCGAAGTCGCTGACGGCGTTGATGAGGCGGTAGCCGGTGCCGGGAAGTGCTGTCAGGTCAGGGGCTTGATGATAGCGTGCCTTTAATTCATCCCTTAGTTTTTCGGTGTTTCTTTGCTGTGTTTTTGTTGCATTTTGGGGCAGGGTGATGAGTTCCCGGATGAAGGCGTCTGCCTCATGGTCGCTGATGCGGATGTTGGCGAGGTAGTTCATCTCATTGCCTAGCTCGTCCATGTATTGTTCGGCGCGCAAGAGGGTTTCCCTTGCGTCTTCCAGCTTGAGCTGGATGTCTCCGGTGTGTTTGGTGGACCAGCTTCTTTTTGCCCGGCGCAGCGCGAGGTTGAGGGTGTTCTGGCAGGTGACGCGGATGGGCGTGAGCGCTGCCTTGAGGGAGCCGGAACCGTCGTGTGTGTTGTAGAATACGAGGTAAGGCTCGATCCAGTCGCCGGACATCTGGTAACGCTGCGGCATTTTGGCGAGTATCCATGTTTTTCTACCGTCCTGCAGCATTCCGGCGGTTTCGTAGCGGACGCCGTGTCCCAGCAGTTCTTCGGTAAAGGCGAATGCCTCGTGGTTCTGTACGACCTGATACTTGTCCGTGACGACGCCGAGTACTTTGTCATCGGTGTCCCGGATGTTGGTGAGATAGCCTGTGACCGGGATGCCTTCTTCAGTTGTCATGGTCTGCTGGTAGACGTTCCAGTCAAGCCCGGAGAGGGCGAGTGCCTCATATGTGGTCTGTGCCTGCCGGATGTCTGTGCCGAGGCCGCTCCATGTGGGCTTTCTTGTGTCAAAGTTTGTGTTCATATTGGTTTCCTCCTTTAGATGTGAACTTGTTATGCAGAATTAACAGATGCTTTTTGGTTTTGTAGTGATTAGGTTTCTCATTTGTCATTTGTTAAATGATCAATGACGTTGATCAGACTTTTTATCAGGGTAATGATTGCGAAAGCCAGTTGTTTGGTTACCTGAGATTTTTTTGGGTTATTTGGTGCCTTGGGGTTTTCATAGCTCATTGGATTATCTTCCTTTCTCCTAAGCATAAAGGGAATTGGCAAGTGAAAGAATGGTTTGCAGAAATTTACGGATTTTTCTGAGTATTTTTTGGATCATAGTATTTCGCCTCCTTTTCTTTGTTTCTATTTTTCTTGTAAAGAAATATATGGTTTTGTTTTAGCGTCAAACCGTGAGAATAAAGCAAATTATCCATATATCCATAAGAATAATATATTTATGAAAGGATGAAATAAACGACTTATGTGGCAAATGGTCAACAACGGGATAAGAAGGGAGGTGCCCATATGCTGAAAGATTACCCGGATATACTGACTCCGCCGGAAGTAATGGAGATTTTGGGGATTGGAAGAAATCTTTTATACCAGTCCATGCAGGACGGTACGATTCCTGCTTTCCGCATAGGGAAGAAGATGTGGAGAGTGTTGAAAAAAGATTTGGTTACATATGTTACCGGTATGTATTAGGACAACAAAAAATCAGGAGAGACAAAGAGTATATTGTCTCTCCTGATTTTGAACATTATTCAACCGCAATTAAATGATATACAATTAATCGTTTCATCGCTTACTGAAAAAATTGCTTCAGCAGTATATTTCCTATTATCTCTGAAGGAAGCGGCTTTGCCGGTTACGACAATGTTGACCGTTGAATTGGATGTTGATACAGATGTTGATATGTGTCCGCCAAAACCGTTATTAAAAGTGCTTTTATACCATTTCTTAAATAGATTTGTAGCGTCTAATCTGCATTGTTCTATTACAGAATGCGTAATCAAATTTTCTTGTGTGTTGCTGTTATTAGAACTATTATCAGTGGTATAGTTGCTATTATATTGATTTTGCATTGCTAATTGATTTTGTTCTATTATTTTCTGCTGCCTTTCTTCTTCTTTTTGAATATACTTTTTTTGTTTATCACCGTTAAACTCGTAATATAATTCCTCATCCAAAGAAATTACCAACATACAATCATCAGCATTTTCCGAACCAGAATAGCGGCCTTCAAAAAATATTACATGGTTAACCGGATCTTCAGGGTAGTTAAATTGAAAAGATATTCCGTCGTTAAAGTTTGCAAAATTTACTTGGTACTTCATTTTGTTGATAGTATACTTTTTGATCTCCAGCTTATTTCCCTTTTCATCATACCATGTTTTATAAAATGTTGAAGCAATCTCTGGTTCAACTTCCTGATCTCGAATCATTGTATTCGTAATTTTTTTGTTTGAGTTTGCGAGCCGATCTTGGTGAATAGTAACAGGTTCCCATAATTGATAATTTTTATAATTGAATTTTGCATATTTAAAATTAATCTTACATTTTTTAATATAAGTTTTTGATTCTTTATAATTTTCGACTTTTTGAAAATATTCCTGCGCATTTGTATAGTCTTTTTGGTTATACAGGACGAGGGCATAATTGTATGTTGTATCTTGTATTTGAGAAGTGACATCCTTATAGGATGGAATTTTTTCAAACTCCTGAATTGCATTTGTGTAGTTATTCTGTGCTATATAACTAAGTCCCAACTGATAAGTACACTCATTGATATCATCCACCATCTCATATTTCTGGTAAATTTCTCTTGCTTTTTCATATTCGCCTTGTTCCATCAAGCTCGCAGCGGAATCCAGTTCAGGCTGGCTATCACATTTTTTTATCCATTCAGCGGAATCTTTATATGAGCCTAACTGGTTAAAGAGTTCTTTAGCGGCGGAATAGTCTTTTTGCTGAAAGAATTGTTCCGCCTGTGAATACATGTTTGCTTTCTGACGCTGTCTTATTCCATAAAATGCGCCTGTACCAGCTAACGCAATTATGATTAGCACAATTAAAATAATGATAGGTTTTTTACTTCTTTTCTGTTCTTTCATAGAAATTGATTCTCCTTCTCAAAACATAAGTTTACTTATTTCCTAAAGTTGCGAAATGCTTATACAGTATTTCATCATACTCTTACTGTACGAAATGTGCATGGCGGAATTCCAGTTCTTCTTTGGCGTTATTAATTGCCGATGTTTATATTCCAGATACTTTTTAACTGCTTTTGATGCGATGTATTCGTACATAATTGGACCTCCTGCTCTTTTTGTGAAAATTGCAAACATTTCATAAAAACAATATATTGCTGAAAACAGCGAATTTACTTGTATTTTTAATTAAGTATAGTAGGTTGGGTAGACAGATAGTGTCCTTTCTCACTGTCTTTTATTTTGTTTTTCAAGTTCTTTTTCGAGATAATCAAAAAGAATTTTGGCACCTTTTTGCATGCCTTTTCCCATTTTTTTAAGCCTTACTTTTCTTAATAGTTTTTTTGCATCCTCATTTCCAAGTTTTGAAGAAAATTTTAACATAGTATACAATATGCTATCATATTCATCATCCATTGTGCCATAATATAGTTTGACACATTCGCAAATAAGATCGGAAAGATAGCTATCTTGATTTGTTTTCCCACAATTGTGATAGTCCCATAATGTCCATATTTCTAAACGGGTTAGTGAAAAATCGAATTCTTCGTTTCCATTCATTCTACCCTTCTTACATAAGGTGGCAAGTTCATAATAGTATTTTGCTAATATTTCATTTGACACAATGTAATTCTCCCAATTTGCGTAGTTGTAAATTCTGTATATTTCCCATAGTGTATTAATATCTTCGTAAGTATTCAAATCAATACAGTATTTTAATAAGTCAAACCTGTATTGATTCATACCATTATCAATAGCTTTTTTTATATAAGAGACTCCGAGAGGAATATTTCTTTGAGTACCCAATCCAAAGAGATAACATAATCCCAATTTATACTCTGCACCTGAATCATTTAATTCCGCTGCTTTTTTATAGTAAAGAAAAGCAAGTTCACGGTTTTGTTTAATGACGCTATATCCGGCAAACCAGAAATCACCAGCTAATGTTATAGCATCTGCGTTCATATTATCACAATCACATCGAAGGGAGATATAATCATCATAATTTGTATGTTTTTTAACATATTCGTCTACAGATACAAGAGGATAGTTTATGATATATTGATTTGCAATTTTAGAGTTCTTATTTATCCATTCATGAGAAACGGAATCTCCCAGCCGCTCTGCAATTAAGAACTCATAAATAGATTCCCCATAACACTTATTATACATTATATTTGCTAGTTCTCCTCGCAATTTAGGATTCCCAATAGCATTTATATGTAATTGGTTTATATCATCAGTCATTTAAGGTCCCCCTGATATCATCAACCCACTTGCAGTCGATGTATTTATTTAATCGATAAAGAGTGATTTTATTATATTAGCAATAACTAAAATGATACAGAAAATGGCACATATTTTGGCAAGGATTATCAATAGTGGTTGGGCAACAATTAAATTAATCAAAAGGCATCCGATTGCAATAGCGATAAGACAAAGAATAATTTTTGAAATTACGCCTCTTTTAAGTGACGAAAAGAGACTGAAAATTGCGATTATGACAATAATAAGTATCTCCATAAAAATTTTCCCTTCTTACAATTTACACTCGAATTTGTTGCAGCTCGCAAATCCAGGTTTGTTAATATTATTAAGAGTACAGATATTTTTTGTTTGGTGGGCAAACTTCCACAATCCCTGAGTAGGTTTTACTGGTTCAATCGCATGGTTTGCTGGGTCATACCAATGTTTGCAAAATGCACATTTTTTAGTCATTTTAATATTACAAAGCATTTTGGAACTCATTATTAGTTGTATCCTCCTTAATAATGCTAACGTCATTATTAACGTCTTTAAATTATGTCATTTCATTTTTGTATTTAACAAACAGATATGAGTGCAAAAGATAGGCTTTTACACTCATATTGTCTTTTTTGCCTTACTTTTTTCGATTTACCATCCATGAATGGGGTCCACCATTAGATTTTTTTGGACATTTACCTGGCAATGGACGTCCACCAGTTGCAGTCATAGTTTTTTTTGTGCCGCAAACTCGACACATATATTCAATGTAGTTATAGCTTGCCATATGTTTTCGCCTCCTTTCATCACATAATTTTGTATAAACTTCTTTAAATTATTCCTGTTAGAAGTTCTTAATAAGAATTCCTAATAAAACCAAGTATATCATAAAACAATGTTAAAATCAAGAAGAATTCTTGTTAAGAATGTTAATACTAAATAGTTAAATGGAGGGGGTGCTTACCTTGAAAGCATTTTGGTACAATGATGAGCGCAAGAACGTTTGTGGATTACGAATACGTGAACTTCGTCAAAAAAAGGAATTAACAATACAAAAGCTATCTGTCATGGCACAGTTGGCAGGATATGAATTTATAACACCAAATGGCATTTCAAAGGCGGAACTTGGAATACGATTCATACCAGATTACGAGGTTTCCATATTTGCGGAACTATTGGATACGACTCCGGAATATTTATTAGGATTCGGGGAGAAAAGTGAGCAAGAAGACTAGAGGTCGCTGCTTGAATACAGCGACCTCTAGCCGGTTTATTGTAGCAAATCCTTAATCTTCTCTTTCAATTCCGGTGAAGTTTCCAGTAACGTTAGCAGGTCTGTTGCAGAGATCTCCGGTTTCTCACTTGGAACTTCCACGTGAAGATCCGGTTTACTATAGAATTCCGCATTGAACTTTATCGCGTTATTTTTTCTGCTTTCATCCAGCATATGTGAATATACATCAGTTACTAACTGCGCGGTCGCATGTCCTGTGTCACCCTGAACATCCTTGATATTCCCATTGGAAAGCGCCAGTTTGTAAGTTGTACTCGAATGCCTCAAACTGTGAAAAACGACATTAGGAAGGTTATGCTCTTTTTTCAATTTATTGAATGCCGTCTCGATATTACGGTTTTCGCATGGTCTTCCGTCGTTATGGGTTATGACTAAGCCATAATCTGCAAAATCATCTTGTAATAATTCTTTTAGCTTATTCTGCTCCTGTTTCCATCGGAGCAGGATGTGAGCCAGTGTTTTCGGAAGCCAGATTTTCCGTTTGCTGCTTGTCGTTTTTGGTTCCTTTAGGACAAGCCGGGTTGTAGCGTTTTTCTTACTTGTAGGGAATACAGTCAGGATATCTTTATTTGCCAGAGCGTCCATTGCAATTACGCTGACGCGGGTCAGCTCTTTATCTACATATATCCATGCTTCATCATTGAGAATATCCTTTTCGGATATATGAACATTATCCCAAGTCAATCCAAGCGCCTCTCCAATGCGGAGACTACAGGCAAAGCTCAGATTCATCGCAAGGTAGAGCCTGTGATCCTCGCATTTATCAAGAGCGTCTCGGATAATGTCGGCAGTCCAGATGTCCCGCTTTTTATATTCTACCTTTGGAAGCAGGGCACCCTCCGTGGGGTTGCTCGGTAAAATATCCCACCGAACTGCCTGTTTCATGGCACTTGCCATTAAATGGGCAATCTTTTCAATCATGGCAGGTGTCAGGTATCTGGTGCGGGGAGCTCTTCCGTGCGATTCAACAGGGCGTGTCTGAGATAGCTGTTTATAAAATTTATCTATCACACGCTTGGTAATGTCCTGTACTTTCATTTCTCCAAGAATCGGGGCGATGTAGTTATGGATGAGGGCGGTATTACTTTTATAGGTAGATAACGCCCATTTTTGTTCGCCATATATGTTTACAAAATCTTGAAGAAACTCATTGACTGTCTGTGAGGATGGCGGTATGTAGCTTCCCGTATTTATGGAGTTTTCTATTTCTGCTTTCCTGCGTTTGGCGTCTGTGTAATTTTTTGCCTTTTCCCACGTTTGTTTATAGGTGCCATTTTCTCGCTTGTGACGGTACACGACATAAAATGAATCTCCCTTTTTCTGTATGCTTGCCATTATTCACCATCTCCTTCCAGCCATTTTTGTACGGTTGCCTTTGGGATCAGGATCTTCCGGCCGACTTTTATTGTATGGAATTGTTTTTGCTTTATCAGACCATAGGCTGTTGTAAGTCCAATACCCAACATTTCCGATAATTCACGGACGGTTAAAGTAGCTTTTTCAACATTCATTGTAATCCTCCTTTTGTTTTTGACTATAAGAATAATATAGTTGTTTGCACATCATAATGACGGACGGGACACAGGACACAGCTTTTTCAGTTTGTTTTTAATGCAGTTTAAAAGAAAAACGGTAAATATATTGAGAATCAAAAATAAAACCGTGTGTCCTGCGTCCAGTGTGTCAAAACTCTGTTTTAAGCTGTAAATTAAGAATACACCGTGTTCCTTGTACTTTGCGGCGTGTAAATCCGCATTTCTCACACAGAGTTGTAGAAAAATGATTTTTAGATAAGTATTGCCATAAGTTAGTGACAGCGTATTCGACATACGCCTCATAGAGCTTTCCCACGGGTTCATATAAACCATCTCCACTTATGCAGCATGTGCTGACAAATTCCTGTACAGATGCAGTATTGACAAAGGGGCTGGTGTTTTTAACGAAGTTTTCTGCAGGCTCAGTATAGCAGAATTCAAAGTTGTTATGAACTAAGTCCTGCAATCCCTCCATCGCTCGCTGCAAAAAATAGGTTCTGTTTTCATCAAGAATCTGGTTCATATTATGGCACTGATCCTGCGGTGGAATGGAATCTTGTAACTGGAACCCCCGAATTCGGTTTAAAAGCGGAATTGAATCTCCGTCACTGCGAATAGCAATCCGATTGTTCGTACAAATCAAAAGTTTGGCCTGACATTGAAAGTAAAATTGCTGTTCATGTTTACGGTTTCCCTGAATATAGTCATTTCCGACCACCTTTTTCAAAATGCTGATGTCTTTCTCCCGAAGGGAGGTTGCATCCATTTCGGAATCAACACATAACCGTTTGCCCTGCAGTTCTGCAAGGTTGAAAGTTCCCGATAAATCCCGGATTCCCATAGAAACACAATTTTTTGTTCCCACGATACGTTGGATGAAATTTGCCAACGTGGATTTTCCGGAATTAGAGGGACCATAAAAAACCACCATTATCTTTTTCTGATAGCCGCTTAAAAGATAGCCGATCAGTTCCCAAAGATAAGCTTCTTTCTTGTCATCATACGAGCAGAATCTTTGGATAAAGCACTCGGCGTCCGGAGTTGGCCTTGCCTTTGTGCTCCAGTGCAAGGGGAAATCAATTTTTGAAAATTGAAAATCCTTCTTCGACGGCGACTGCATAGTTCCAACCCGGACTTTAAATGCGCCATCAGAGAACAAAACAATGTCCGTAGCGGTACTGCAATCTTCGGGGCATTTGGTAATACATTCCTGTGCCTTTAGCTGGTTTACGATTTCTTTGTAGTCGCAGATCCGAAAAGCGTAATCTATTTTGCTTTCTCGAAATACCTTTTGGAGAAACTGACCGGCATAGGTGTATGTAAATAGGTGATAATAGTCTTCTGTATATACATAGAGAGCCATGCCCTCTATGTATAGGAAAGAAAACTGTTCACACAGCATATCAACGATAGAACTAATTACTCGCGGCGTCACCCTGCTTTCGGAATAATTATTTAGATTTAGGGTTTTTGGCGCCAACTGTTTTTGTGACTTGTTTTTTGGGGTAAGGTCAATATAAGTTGTTTTGCAAATTTCCTTACCCATATGGGCTTTTTTCAAACAAGTATCTTTCAATTGTAGATCTTGTAGAAAACGCTCCGAAGAAGAAGTGCTTTTTGTTAGGAATTCAATTTCCCCTATAGGAACATCGGAGTATCGTGCTTTTTTAGCAATTTGCAAAGATTGCTCGTCAAGAGATAACCTCGATAGTACTTCTTCTGAAGAAAAAGCCGACTTATTTTTATAGTGTTTACTAATGTCTTCTTCGTTTAGAATACGTGCCATGTCAATTATCTCCCTTCATGTATGCGCTTGCTAATAAGAAAAGCGACGTTGCTACTTGTTCTTTTAAATCGTCAGGGAAGTAACATTGTTTTATTCCCGGTGAGTTGACTAGATTCGGCATACGGAAATAAAACAGATTATGCATATGCTCCTTTTTAGTTTCATCAAAATCAGAGCAGCTGATTAAAAGTGTAAAATTTTCTTCATACAACATGATACTTTCACTATCTACAAGTTTGAGCTCTAAACAAAGAGATCTTTTTGATTTCTTCCCTTTAATGGCAATTTCCTGAAGCTTTTGATGGGAATTGGCTCCAAAGTGTTTTTCTAAACCTGAGCTGATGTTACTAGCGTAAAACGGACTTGCCTGCTCAGGCAGTTCTGCAATCAGAATGTAGCTTGCATTAGTTTTTTCTCTTGTTTGTTTGCTCCATAATTGATTGGTTGCAGTGATTAACGATAAAATGTTTTTTTTCATTTTGAATCCACCTTTCATTTAAAATTTTTTAAATACAAAATTGAATTTTGTTCTAATTTGATGTATTATGTAATTCAGTATACAAAATTGTGGAGAAAAAGCACGTTAATAACAAAACAAAAAAATGAGGGGGAAAATATATTGACGAATTGTAAAAAAAATGATATAATTAAAAATTTATGCAAGGAGGTTGATAAATACACACTTCTTTTCACCGCTGATAGCAATAGTGATTTATATAGAATAAGTGATGTGACAAAGATGTCGTTTGCAGAGAATTATTTGTATGATATTATTTGTTGTAATAAATTTCTACAACTTAGTGATGAGGGTGATAAAGGAATATGGGACGATAAATTTGATAAAGAGATAGATGAAGCATATAATCTGTTATCAGAAAATTGGCCTATATTGCAAGCGGACTCAATGTATATAGGTTATTTCCCTGAAATTAAAAAAACATTTAAAAGGATATATGAAGATCATCCAAGATTATGTACTGATTTATTTCCGGTGATTTTTTTTGTTATTGTTGAAAACATTCAAAAAATCAAAAAGAAACCAGCTGATGAAATATATGAATATATTACTGATCATCTAAAAGGTACATATGTAAATGATTATATATACTCATTACTTGATATTGATGTTGAGAGAAAAGCATCAGAAGGAGACAAACAAAGAAAACGATTTCAAAAGATATTTCATGAATCGGAGGATATTAAGTATATTTACGATTCGGATGAGGGATTACATTTTGCTAGTCTTGATTGGAATGATAATACAATCGACAAAGATGCTTTATTCGTAAATAAAGTTAAGTCTGAATATCTTCGTGGAAATCGAAAGCCAGCTAATAAAATGAATAATTCAGAAAAGATGTATGCCTTATTTCAGTTTCTTTCTAAACTATGGGAAGGGCGTGGGTTGGAGCATTTTAATTATAATAAAGCTCTAACGTTATATGTGATAAATGTAATGACATCATGGATCAACGTACTTTTACTTCATTTGTGTAAAGCCAATTATATTTTTCTGAAATACAATATGATGTTATATAGTTTATCGAATTATTTTATTAAGGAAAAAAATGAATTAAAAACAAGAATTCAGCAAACGCAATTTTTCAATAGTATTTGTGAGCTGCCAATAGTTAATCCAGATGCTCTAAAAATGTACTCTAATGGGACAGAAGAAGACAAGTTGGATATTAATCGGAGAATGAACCTTGTAGCAGAAAATATTTTTAAATTTGTTAAAGAATATTTAAAGAATCCTGACCATTTGTTAATAGATCAGGTAATCGGATATGTGCTGTTCATTTATTTGGAAGAAGATGAAGACAGAGAACCTTCATTTTCATCACTAGATGAAAAGCTTGAGAAATATTTTGCTAAGGCACAAGCGGATGAATATCTGGATGATGAGGAATTTCCATGTTAGAAAATCCCCCTCTTCTGTTAGAAGAGAATTCTCCAACTTTCGATTCTCAGCCAAAGTATGTTGAAGAAAGCTAACACAGAAAAAAATAAACCCGTTGGTGGCAGTTTGCCAAAACCTAATTTTCGCAATGCCAGCCTTGCGGGGAAAACCGTCCCGCAAGCCCGCGTGCTTCGCACTATAAAAAATGGAATATGTGACAACTTGTGAGCAAGCTCCCAGTAGTCACATATTCCATTTTTTGCATTGCTTCATTATTCGCGATATTTCGTCGTGCGGTATGCCCGGCGGAGCCGGTCATACCACGGACTTTCGTCCTATAAGAAAGAAAAAATACAACAATTTGTGAGCAAGCTCCCATTGTTGTATTTTCCCTTTCTTGCACTCCTCAATATCTTCGCGAGTACTCCCAGCTGGAATCGAACCAGCAATTCACCCTTAGGAGGGGTGTGTTATATCCATTTAACTATGGGAGCAAATGCCCTCAGCCGGAAACGTTAACCGTCTCCTTAGGAGGGGCTTGTTATATCCATTTAACTATGAGAGCAGATAAGGGCCGGCGAAACATATCCGCCGTTACCCCTCTATTCTAATCAAAATCCACTGCGAAGTCAATATAAATCTACAAATATTTTTTCAAATCCTCCGCTTTATCCGTCTTCTCCCACGGCAGATCGAGATCATTCCTTCCAAAATGCCCATAAGAAGCCGTTCCTTTGTAAATCGGTCTGCGAAGGTTCAGTTTCTGAATGATACCTGCCGGCCGCAGATCAAAATTCTCTAAAATAATATCCGCAAGTTTTTCATCCGGAAGCTTGCCTGTGCCAAACGTATCAATCCGAACAGACGTCGGAGACGCGACGCCGATCGCATAGGAGAGCTGAATCTCCGCCTTGTCACAAAGTCCTGCTGCCACTAGATTTTTCGCTACATAGCGCGCTGCATAAGACGCGGAACGATCGACTTTTGTCGGGTCCTTTCCGGAAAAAGCACCGCCGCCGTGACGAGCCCATCCGCCATATGTATCCACAATGATCTTCCGCCCGGTCAGTCCACTGTCGCCGGCTGGACCTCCAATGACAAAACGTCCGGTAGGATTGATGTAAATCTTCGTTTCATCATCCAAAAGTTCTTTGGGAAGAATGGGATCGATCACATATTTCTTAATATCTGCTTTGATCTGCTCCCATGTCGTATCTTCGCTGTGCTGGCTGGAAACAACGACTGCATCGAGACGAAGCGGTTTTCCGTCGCTGTCGTACTCGACTGTCACCTGCGATTTCCCGTCAGGACGCAGATACGGCAGCGTTCCGTCTTTTCTCACTTTACTGAGCTGACGTGTCAGCCGGTGCGCCAGATAGATCGGATAGGGCATAAACTCCTCTGTTTCATTCGTAGCATAGCCGAACATCAGTCCCTGATCGCCGGCCCCGATCGCTCCAATCTCTGAATCTGTAAGTTTCGCTTCCAATGCCTTGTCCACGCCGAGCGCGATGTCCGCTGACTGTTTGTCCATCGCCACCATGACGCCGCATGTCGTACAGTCAAATCCCTTTTCCGAATCATCATACCCTATTTCTTTGATCGTATCGCGGGCAATCTTCTGATAGTCTATCGTGGCAGACGAAGTAATCTCACCCATAATGAGCACAAGACCAGTCGTAATAGCTGTTTCACAAGCGACACGGCTCATCGGGTCCTGCTCTAGCAAAGCATCCAGTATGGAATCCGATATTTGGTCACATATTTTATCCGGATGACCTTCCGTAACGGATTCTGAGGTAAACAGTATTTTACCCATCCTCATTTCCTCCTCAGTCTAAACTCATTCTGTCATGTGCAAGTCTATGTTCGGTCGGGGTGTCAAAAAGATAACTGGCATCACCACCACCAATAAGCATACAACATCCGCCCGGTCTTTGTCAAGCTGATTCGAAGTTAAAATCAGAAAACCGGCATGTTCCGCCAATCTCTTCCGTGCTGTACAGAAACAGCCCCGCCCGGCACCCGACAAAATGGTCGAGCAGAAAATAAAGTTTGTGGGATGTTCCCAGCGGGATCCACCGTCCGTCTGACTCATAAAAAAATGACACTTCGTCCCTCATCTCTGAAAAATCCGCGCGCATCCGCAATGTAACCACGGAAGAAGAAACTGGTATCCGCGCAGTCTCCCTGCCGGGCAGCGCATCAACATCCCCCATATTCTGCGGTATTTCCCCCGCATCCCGTTCCACCTGGACGAGATAATACGCATTCTCCTCCCTCATCAGCCCGGCATATGCATAACATCCCTGTAACGCCGCCAATCCGGCAGTATCCCCATCCTTCAGGCCGCTCCCGTCCAGCGTAACCTGGATCTGGGAAGCCGGAAACATCAGCCGCTGAGTGAGCGTATTCACCGCCTGCGTCAAGTTGACCGACACCCGGTCTGTCCTGATCGTATATCCGTTCTCGTCAAGAGAAAAAAGCGAAGCATCCGGCAGATGATTCCACTGCCACTGCCGCTTTAAACGGCCGTCCCCGTCCGTAAAATCGCTTGTGAACAATGGTTCATATGAATGAGCCTTCACGGAAAGCCCCTGTGCTGCCAACCGCTCCCTGGCTGAAACCGCTTCCGCCGCTGAAAATACTGGAAAACCATGATCGAAATGAACCGGGATCAGCACGGGAATCCTTCCGACAGCACCGCTGTCCTGAAACAGGATGGCAAACCATTCTCCATCCGGCGTATCCACAATGCCTCCCTGCGCGACACCCTGTCTGTGATACCCCATATCATCGCAGAGCACATCGCCGCCCTTAAATTCACCAGTCAGCGAATCCGCAGCAAAACAGGCTTCCGCGCGGCAGGCACCTTCCTCCTTTCCCCAGTGGATCAGAAAAAGGTAATATCTGCCATTGATCTTATAAATATGGGAACCCTCATATCCGAGCCGGACATTCCCAGTATCCTTTACCAGAAGCCGGTGCAGTCCGCCCTCGAGCGGCCGGCTCAGGTCCTTCGTCAGTTCAGTCAGATAAATCTCCGTATTTCCATAGACGATAAAAACCCTGCCCTCATCAAACAAAAGAGACGCGTCATGATAAAACCCTTCGATTTCCTTACGCTCCCATTTTCCCTCCACGTCTTCCGTATAAAACAAATAGGTTTTTTGTGTATCATTCGCCACAAAACAGACGTAAAACGTTCCGTCAAAATAGCGAAAAGACGGCGCCCACATACCCTTGCCATAAATGCCCTTCCCGTCCTGCAGACGTGCGCCGGCTGTATCTTCCAGCACATCGTAAAGATAATTCACCAGTTCCCAGTGCACCAGGTCGTACGAACGGAGAATCGCCCCGCCGGGAAAAAAGTGCATCGTAGTACTGAGCATATAATAGACTTCTCCGACCCGAATCACATCCGGATCCGGATAATCACAGTTCATGATCCTATGACTCATATTGGTCCTCCTTCATAACATTTCCTTCTCGCGCCCCGCACTGTCATACATCAGAGCAGGTCGGCGATGCGGAAAATGAGTTTCTCCGTTTTCTCCCAGCCGAGACACGGATCGGTGATCGACTTCCCATAAATGTGCTCACCGATCGCCTGCGCACCATCCTCGATATAACTTTCGATCATAAGCCCCTTTACCATTGATTCTATATCTTTGGAAAACCGGCGGCTCTCCATAACCTCTTTGGAAATGCGGATCTGCTCATTAAAGTGCTTGTCCGAATTGTTGTGGTTCGTATCAATGATCACCGCCATATTTTCAAGATTCCGCTCACTGTAAATCTCGTGGAGGAGAAGCAGCTCCTCATAATGATAATTCGGAAGGCTTTTTCCGTGCTTATTCACGCTGCCGCGCAAAATCGCGTGCGCATAAGGATTTCCCTCCGTCTCTACCTCCTGCTGCCGGTAAATAAAATGATGGCTGCTCTGCGCGGCTTCGATTGAATTCAACATAACCGTCAGATATCCGCTCGTCGGGTTCTTCATTCCGCACGGAACATCAATCCCGCTCGCCGTCAGACGATGCTGCTGATTTTCCACAGAACGGGCTCCGATCGCCACATAGGAAAGAACATCCGACAAGTAGGCGTAATTTTCCGGATAGAGCATTTCATCCGCGCACACCATCCCGGTCTGCTCCACAACCGCCACATGCGTTTTGCGGATCAAGTGCAGTCCTTCGAGCATATTTTCCTTCTGTTCCGGATTCGGCTGGCTCGCCATTCCCTTATATCCTTTTCCCGTCGTGCGGGGCTTATTTGTATAGACGCGGGGCACGATAAAGATCTTATCGGACACCTTCTCCTGAATGGCCGCAAGGCGCGAAGTATAGTCGATCAGGGCCTCTTCATTATCCGCTGAACAGGGACCGATGATCAGGGCAAACAAGTCGCTTTTTCCGGTAATGATATCTTTCAGGATCTGATCTTTTTTCTTTTTTATTTCCTTCGCTCTTTCCGAAATAGGAAATTCTTTTTTTACTTCTTCCGGTGTTGGCAGGTCTCTTAATATCTTCATATTTTATACTCACTCCTTCACATTTCTATATAAATCTAGCACTGAAATACAATGGTGTCAAGAAAAAAATGAAAAAGAGTGGTTGCATTTTTAGTAGAGATTGAGGTAGAATGTAATTACCGATACTAATTTGCACACATGTCAAATGTACTGGTTTACACCGAACACTGATAATTGCACAATTAAGGAGATCACATATGGATAAAATACTAATAATAGAAGACGAACTTACAACTGCAGAGCTTGAAAAAAATTATCTTGAATTGACAGGGTTTGAGGTAACCGTTGAATCAAATGGAAATAGTGGTTTGCAGCAGGCTTTAAGTGGAAATTATCAGTTAATTATTTTAGATCTGATGCTCCCCGGACTGGACGGAGTAGAAATTTGCAAACGAATCCGGGAAACATCAGAGATCCCCATTATCATGATCTCTTCGAAAACGGAAGTCGTAGACAAAATACGGGGATTTGGAGTTGGCGCAAACGATTATTTGACAAAACCATTTGACCCGGGCGAACTCGTGGCCAGGGTACGCGCACATTTGGAACGTTACCAAAAGTTAACAGTCCGCAGCGCGCAGACGAAAAATGAAGTGATCGTGATCGGCGGACTCAAGATCGACCGCACAGCACGGCGGGTTTTTGTGGATGACGTCGAAAAATTCCTGACGACAAAGGAATTTGACCTCCTTTATTTTCTCGCCAGCTATCCAAACCATGTCTTTTCGAAAGAGGAGCTGCTGCAGGAAGTATGGGACTTAAACCCAATCGGGGCAGATATTGCCACCGTAACCGTACACATAAAAAAGATCAGGGAAAAAATAGAAAAAGACACGCAGAATCCGAAATATATCGAAACCGTCTGGGCGGTCGGTTATCGGTTTATTGATCCGGATGTGTAATATTGTGCTCGCTTTTTGCCAATACTAGTTTGACAGCAACTACCTCAAACGAACGGCGAAAGGAGAAACACAAGATGAACAAAAAATGGAAAAATGTACTTATCATATTAGGAACTGCCGCGGTTGTTTACGTAAGTTTTTACTTTCTTCTTCCTCTGGTAGTTCCCTTTGTTTTTGCATTCGTATTTGCCAAACTTACCCAGCCTGTAGTGCAGAAGCTACATAAGAGCTGCCATATCAATGAAAAAATCTGTTCCCTTCTGATCATCATTTTATTTCTCGGCGCGATCGGGAGCTTTCTCTTTTACATCGGATATATCTGTATCGGCCAGTTGACGGAATTTTTGAAAAATGCGCCGGCACACGTGGGCACATGCGCCCGTTTTTGTAAACGCGCCTGCGGGGGAGTGGATAATCTGCTGGGACTCCACTCTGGCGACACCTATGTCTGGGTGGAAAACAGCCTGTCCGATATGGACGGAAGGATTTCCCAGGTATATTTGCCAAGGCTTACGGAGTGCATCCCGAAAATGCTCGTGACGCTGGGAGAATGGGGTGCCGGGTTTATCGTATTTATCATGGCCACGCTCCTCATCTCGTTTGACCGGGAAAGTCCGCTCAGATACCGGAGCCTCCTGCCGTATGTCAAACGGTTAAAAACCGCAGGGTTTGCCTACTTAAAAGCGCAGGGGATCATCATCTTCCTCGTCTCGGCAGTGAGTGCGGCCGGACTTCTCATCATCCGGAATCCTTACGCCATCCTGCTCGGCATCACGATCGGCATCGTAGACGCCTTTCCCATATTCGGGAGCGGCAGTATACTCATCCCCTGGGCCGTGATCGAACTCGTACAGAAAGATTTCTTCCACGGAGCCGTACTGATCACCCTCTATGTCATCACCCTTTTGCTGCGGGAGATCATGGAGCCGCGCCTGATGGGAAAAGAAATGGGCTTAAAGCCGCTCTACGTGCTGATCGCCGTCTATGTGGGCATAAAATTGTTCGGTCTCGGAGGCATCATACTCGGGCCGATCGGCCTCACGATCTTAAAAACGGTGGCGGATACAAAAATACAGGCCTGACAGGCATAGTTTCCCCCCGGCCTTCATAGAATGTAATTGCATGAAGGAGGGGTGTAAGTGGAGGATAAACAGGAAACGGCGATCGCCAGATATGGCCTGACCGTTCACAAACGGTACCGTTCCCGTGGCGGCTGGGTTTTAGAAACAAATACGGGTCCCAAATTGTTAAGGGAATATGAAACCATAGGCAGTCATTTTCAGATTGAAAACCATGTCAAACAGCATTTGATCCAGCATGGCTTTTCCATGATCGATGACGTCGTGCCAAATAAAGACGGGGAACCGGTTACAGAACTGGAAACAGGTGAAAAATATGTACTCTACCGTTGGTTCTCGGGGGATGAATGCGACCTGAAATCCAAAAACTGCCTTTTGGCGGCTGGAGAAAACCTGGGCACTCTTCACGGAGCGCTGAGCGGCCTATCATTACCCGGATCCGGAATGGGGGAGCAAAACGGGCTTTTACCGCAATTTCTCCGGCATAACAGGGAATTGAAGCGGGTTCATGTTTACATGAAAAATAAAAAACGGAAAAGCGAGTTCGAAATATATGCCATCAATTGTTTTCGAGAATACTACGAAAAAGCGTGCGACGCGGCAGACCGCCTGGAACAATGTTCCTATTACCAGAAAATAGCCGGACCGTGCAGCGACGTATGCCACGGAGATTACAATTACCACAACCTGATCATGACAGGGAACGGCACGGCTACCATTGGATTTGAAAAGACCGGATATGGCATTCCGCTTTTGGATCTGACTTATTTTATGCGGAAAACACTGGAAAAAAACAGTTGGAACAGACAGGCGGGAGACGCGGTGCTTGGTGGATATGACCGCGCAAACACGCTTTCCAGGGAACAGCTTGACCTGATCTATATCATACTGTCCTATCCGGAGAAATACTGGAAACTGATGAATCATTATATGAACAAAAAGAAATCATGGCTTTCCGCGAAAAGTCTGGAAAAATTAAAAGACGTAAGAAGCCTGGAAAAACGAAGGGAAGAATTTTTGAACGGGCGCTAGAAATAAGTGGAAGTTTTTACGATTTCGTGCTATACTACTAGTAATATCTTTTGTAAAGCAGGTGCGGCATGAATCACACGATTACCAGATGGGCAGTAGCCGTTGTTGCGGTGTGTATCCTGTTATGCGGATGCGGCAGAAAAAACCGCCAGCCTACTGCGACAGACAACCCAAACGCTTCCCTTACTTATGAAAAGGGACGCGACTTCGTAGGCGTCATAAAAAATATAGACATAGCGAACAAGAGCATTTCTTTTTACAACACTTCCTTTGAGGAAGAGACCGTGTGCGCATACAGCGGCGGAACAGAGATTTTGACGAAAAATGGAAAGCAGATTTCGTCGGAATCTCTTGAGATTGGACAAGTTGTGGATGTATACCAGAATCCGGACACAAAGCGGCTTGCCAAATTACAGTTGAGCGCTGACATTGTAGAATATGACAGAGTTACGGATCTGTCCGTGGACCCGGATGCGGGAAATCTCGAAGTAAACGGGGTGAAATACCGCTACGGCAGCGGATTTACCGCATTTTCCAACGGCGTGCCAATCCATGTGCAGGAAATCTCGCCGACCGACGAAGTGACATTCCGCGGGGTAAAGGGAAGGGCTTATTCCATCGTTGTCACAAAAGGGCACGGTTATCTCAAGCCAAGGAAATACAGTGATTTTATCGGCGGTACGATGACCGTGGGCGGCGTAATGATCGTTCCTGTCACGGAAAAAATGCTCGTCCCCGTACCTGAAGGCACCTATGAAGTAACGATGAAAAATGGCGACTATACCGGAAGCAGCACGGTAACGATCGAGAGGAACCAGCAATTAAAATTAGATATGTCAAAATTCAAGACGCTGGCGCCGCATACCGGACAAGTTGTCTTTGACATTGATCCCGTCGGCGCGGAACTGTACGTGAACGGAACATTAACGGATTACTCGAAACCCGTTTCACTAAAATATGGCAAACATTCCCTCCGGGTACTTCTCGAAGGTTATACGCCGTACATCGGCGTTGTCGATGTGCAGTCGGCAGGTCCTACGGTGCGGATCAGCCTGACCGACGAAAATACGGCTGTCGATGACGATTCCGACAATACTACCGTTTCGAAGCAGGATTCCGACCGCGACCAGTCGGTATCCGACCAATATGACAACCAGCATACGATCACCGTCAGCGCGCCGATCGGAGCCAGTGTATATATGGACGGCACGTACAAAGGCGTGGCGCCCTGCAGTTTTCCGAAAAAGATCGGCACTGTCACGATCACGCTCTCCATGTCCGGCCTGACGACCAAAAGCTATACAATGAAAACCGCAAATGACAGCAAAGACATCTCGTGGAGCTTCCCGGATTTAGAAAGTTATGCTGTAGGATAGAAATTACCAAATTTAAAATAAAGGAGGAACAAAAATGGATTACATGGAAAATTATAAGGAGTGGCTTGAGAACCCTTATTTCGACGAGGAGACGAAAAAGGAGCTGAAAAGCATTGAAGGGGATGAACAGGAGATCAAAGAGCGCTTTTACGCGGACCTCGAATTCGGAACAGCCGGTTTACGCGGGATCATCGGCGCCGGGACAAACCGCATGAACATGTACACGGTGCGGAAAGCGACACAGGGGCTTGCTAACTACATAATCAAGCAGGCCGGGCAGAAAAAGGGAGTGGCGATCGCCTATGATTCCCGTCGTATGTCGCCTGAATTTGCGGATGAAGCGGCCTGCTGCCTCGCTGCGAACGGCATCAAAGCTTATGTTTTTGAGAGTCTCCGCCCGACCCCGGAGCTTTCGTTCGCCGTGCGCGAACTCGGCTGCATCTCAGGCATTAACATTACGGCGAGCCACAACCCGCCGGAATACAACGGCTACAAAGTTTACTGGGAGGACGGGGCGCAGATCACGCCGCCAAATGACACCGGGATCATGGACGAAGTAAAAGCCGTCACCGACTATTCGACCGTAAAGACGATGAGCCGGGAAGACGCGGAAAAAGCCGGCCTCTATGAAACGATCGGCGCGGCCATCGACGACCGTTACATGGAAGAACTGAAAAAGAATGTCCTGCATCCAAATTGTATCAAAGAGGTAGAAAAAGATCTGAGGATCGTGTACACGCCGCTCCACGGCACGGGAAATATTCCGGTCCGCCGGGTATTAAAGGAACTCGGTTTCACCAATGTATTTGTCGTACCGGAGCAGGAACTTCCGGACGGTGAATTTCCGACTGTAGGATACCCGAATCCGGAAGCCAAAGAAGCGTTTGAACTCGCATTAAAACTGGCAAAAGAAAAAGACGCCGACCTCGTATTGGCGACAGATCCGGACGCCGACCGTCTCGGAGTATATGTAAAGGACAGCAAATCGGGCGATTACATCTGTCTTACGGGAAATATGTCCGGCTCTTTCCTGGCTGATTATGAGATCGGACAGCGTTTGGCGTTAAAAGGCGAACTTCCCAAAGACGGAATGCTCGTAAAAACGATCGTGACGACCAATCTCGTCGATGCGATCGCTGCCCATTATCACATTGACGTCGTGGAATGCCTCACCGGTTTTAAGTGGATCGGCAGGGAAATATTAAAAACCGAAAAGACCGGAAAAGGTGAGTATTTATTTGGATTTGAGGAAAGTTACGGCTGCCTGATCGGAACCCATGCCAGGGACAAGGACGGTATCGTGGCTTCCATGGCACTGTGCGAAGCTGCCGCCTATTACAAAAAGCGCGGCAAGACGCTGTGGGACGCGATGATCGAAATGTATGAGAAATACGGTTACTATAAAGACGAAGTCGTTTCCATCACGCACAAAGGGATCGAGGGACTGGCAAAGATCAAATCCACGATGGACGGACTGCGGGAAAATCCACCGAAAGCGTTTGGAAATTATGAAGTAACCGCTATGAGGGATTATGAAAAAGACGTGATAAAGGATCTGCGCACCGGCGAGGAACGAAAGACCGGACTTCCCACGTCCAATGTCCTGTACTTTGAACTCACCTCGGATTCCTGGCTCTGTGTTCGCCCTTCGGGAACCGAGCCAAAGATCAAGATCTATTTCGGCGTAGTCGGTGACAGCATGGAAGATGCGGACAAAAAGTCATCCGAGCTTGCTGCTGTTGTAAAAGACCTTTTCGCAGACTGACAAAGGAGTATAAAAGAAATGAACGAACTTTTAAAAGAGTGGATGAACCCGGCGCTGATCGAAGAAATGGAGGAGGGCGTGCTAAACGCCCCCCAGGATCTGCTCGGCGTCCACATGTATCTTGATACACAGTTTTTTGTGGTAAGGCGACCGGAGGCCCAGATCGTATGGATCACAAATGTTGACGGGGACATCGCTTACGAAATGGAAGAACTGGATCATGAACTGGGATTGTTCGGACTGGAAATCAAAAAAAAGACCAAACAGCTCAAAGATTACCGCGTCAGGATCCAGTACGCACCGGAGGATGTGATCGAGACCGCTGACCCTTACCGGTTTGAACCCCAGACTTCCGATTTTGACTGCTATATTTTCGGAGAGGGCAAACATTACAAGATTTTTGAAAAAATGGGCGCACATGTGGAAACGATCGATGGCGTGACCGGCACGCGGTTTACCGTATGGGCGCCGGACGCCAGAAGCGTCAGCGTCGTCGGCAGCTTTAACATGTGGGACGGACGGCTCCACACGATGCGGCTCTTAGGGCCGACCGGCGTTTATGAACTGTTCGTGCCAGGCGTTACAGAAGGAAGCGTCTACAAATACCAGATCACCACCCGCAGCAAGGAACTGATCTATAAAACCGACCCCTATGGAAATTACGCAGAACTCCGTCCGGGAAACGCCTCCGTCGTAACATCTCTCGAGGGCTACGAATGGAACGATACGGAATACATGAAAGAGCACAGCACAAAAACGCGCGAAGTCCGGGAACGGAATCCGATGTCCATCTATGAAGTCCACCTCGGTTCATGGAAAAAACGGGTCGAAGACGATGATAACGGTTTCTACTCCTACCGCGAACTGGCAGGTATGCTCGGCGATTATGTAGTGGAAATGGGATATACGCACATTGAATTGATGGGCATTTCCGAATACCCGTTTGACGGCTCCTGGGGATATCAGGTCGGCTGCTATTACGCGCCGACGAGCCGCTATGGGACGCCGCACGATTTTATGTATTTTGTCGATGAAATGCACAAACGGGGCATTGAAGTCATTCTCGACTGGGTACCAGCGCATTTCCCTAAAGACGCGCATTGTCTGGGGAATTTTGACGGAAAAGCCGTTTATGAGCACCCGGACCGCCGCCGCGGGGAACATCCTGACTGGGGAACTTACATTTTTAATTACGGCAGGCTGGAAGTACAAAACTTCCTCGTTGCCAACGCGCTGTTCTGGATCGAAAAATTCCATATCGACGGACTTCGTGTCGATGCCGTTGCCTCGATGCTATATCTGGACTATGGAAAGCAGGACGGGGACTGGCTCCCAAATAAGGACGGCGGTAATGAACATTATGAGGCGGTAGAATTTCTGCGCCACTTAAACAACGTGATGGAACAGTCACACCCGGACGCCTATATCATTGCGGAAGAATCCACGGCGTGGCCCGATGTGACCAAACGAGTAAAAGACGGCGGCCTCGGATTTTCCTTTAAGTGGAATATGGGCTGGATGAACGACTTTTTGGAATACATGAAGTTAGATCCCTACTTTAAACAATTTCATCACGACCAGCTTTGTTTCAGCCTGCATTACCACCTGAGCGAAAAATATATCCTCGTGCTCTCGCACGACGAAGTCGTTCACGGGAAATGTTCCCTGCTAAACAAAATGCCGGGACTGACCGGCGATAAATACGCGGCGCTCAAGGCGGCATTCGGCTTTATGTACGGCCATCCTGGAAAGAAACTCCTCTTCATGGGACAGGAATTTGCCCAGCAGCGCGAGTGGAGCGAGATGCGCAGCCTGGACTGGTATCTGCTTAATGAAGCGCCGCACCAGGGCATCCACCGCTTCATCAAGGACTTTAACCACTTGTATCTGGAGCACAGCGCCCTCTACTACAATGACAGCGATGTCATCGGTTTTGAGTGGATGGATTGCTCCCGGCCGGAGACGAGCACAGTCGCGTTCGTCCGCAGGGGAAAAACGAGGACAAAACAGCTCTTGTTCATCCTGAACTTCACGCCGGTAGCCCACGAAAAATACCGGGTAAAGGCACCGTGCGGGGGAAAATATAGGGAAATCCTGAACTCCGATGATGTGAAATACGGCGGGCAGGGCCGAATCAACGCCGAACCAATTTCCGCAAAGAAAAAAGGAACTGGAAAGAAGAACAGGAACAAGAAAAAATCAGCGGATACCGGGTATGAGATCGAATGCTATCTCCCACCGCTTTCCGTCGTTGTTTTGGAATATGATTACAAATAAAGGAACATATTGGATCCGAAGATGTTCCCCGGCATACGGGGAGCATCTTTTTTATAAAAAATAAAAAAATTTAAAACCTTTTGCATTATTTATACGTCTATCTATATGTACGGACAAAAATGTAAAAACTTAAAAGGAGATGACATTTCAAACATGAGACTCAACAGGAACTCGGCCACTGCCTCTATTACTACATGCCGTATCGCTGCCTATATCATGACAGTCCTGCTCGGACTCGTGCTCTCTGCTCTGATACTGCCGGCCGGCAGTCATGCCGCGAGAGGCGGACAAAAAAAGATCAAGCTGGGCACCAGCTTTCGCATCACTAAAAAAAATGCCTCTTATCAAAGCAGCGATACATCAATCGTATGGGTAAACGAAGAGGGGATCGTTACCGCCAAAAAAATCGGGAAGGCAGTGATCCTCATCAAACAGGGAAACACGATAAAAAAACAAAAAGTATCCGTCATAGCCAATGAGAAAAAGAAAAAAGGCGTAGATGTGTGTACCGGAGAGTTTGTTCTCCAAACAAATACACTCACATTCGCCCAGACGGAAACAGCGGGAACTGAAATGGGGACGACCGGACAGGATGCGTACTCAGCCGTTCTGGAAATTAAAAATGTTGGAAAAAAGGCGGCGGCAGACGTAGTGGTCAGTGCGGAGATTGCTGGCAAAAAACTCACACTTTCATTTGGAAAAGTCGCGGCCGGAAAAACCGCAACCGTAACAGCGCAAGGGACTGTACCGTCATCCCGTGTGACGGAAGCGGAAAGAAACGCTGCAAAACTTGACTGCCGGAAACTGAAAGTTTATTCCAACCACATGTATACCTGCTATGACTTTGTCCAGAAAAAAACTTCCTACCACTGGGGAACCGCTGACAGAACGCCACCAGTCATCACCGGCTTCATTGGAAAAAACAGTTATAACCAGAAAATGCCCTATCAGGTCGTTTACGGCGATGATAAAAAATACGATTATTTCCAGTACGTGAAGGCCACCGATGACAGGGAAGGTAAAGTAAAACTCACCGTTAATACAAAAAAAGTCGATTTCGAAAAGCCAGGTATATACCAGATTACATATGTGGCTACGGACAAAGCCGGAAATGTCAAACGGGCCCGGGCAAAAATAGAAGTGCGAAAAACGAAGCAGGTTGATCAGATTGCGGATCAGGTACTGTCCCGGATCATCCGTAAAAACTGGTCAACGAAAAAAAAGGCTACCGCCATTTACAACTATACACGAAGACACATCGTCTATGTCGGCACTTCCAATAAAAATGGCTGGGAACAGGAAGCAATTCACGGAATCCGGTACGGAAGAGGCGACTGCTTCACCTATTATGCCGTGGCAAGAGAGCTTCTGACCCGTGCCGGGATCCCGAATATAGAAGTAACGCGCCACCGGGGAGCCGGACATCACTGGTGGAATATGGTCTATACGGGAAAGGGCTGGTACCACTACGACTGCGGTCCGCGCATCGGCGGCGGAAGATTCTGCCTGCTGACGGACGCACAGCTGACAAATTACTCCAGGTCCCACGGAAATAAATATATATGGAATTATGCCAAAATACCGAAATCAGCTAAGCAGACCCTGACCCGGATCTTTTGACCATAAACGTCCGACACAAATTGAATGGCGCGCAATAAAACTACCCGCGCAGAAATGGAGGAAACCATGAATCACAAAAAATTACTCGCAGCACTTGCCCTCGGCATTCTACTGTGTGCCCTGTCCGGTCCGAATGCCTTCGCCTTTTCTTATCATGATTACGACTATGACGACAACGACGACCGCTATGATGACGACTCCGATTCTTATTACCAGACACCGGCGCCGACTGCATCCACAGTGCCGGATCTCGACGCGACACCGACGCCAACCGCGGTTCCGACACCCGAACCCGCTGTTTCCCATTTTCAGTTTACTTTGGAAAAGAATGCCTACCGCTATACGGGATCTGCGATCACTCCTGCCGTTGCCGTTTCTGGCGCCGGCAGAAGCGGACAGCCTGTCACACTAAAGGAAAACGAAGACTACACCATCCAATACGAAAATAATGTAACTTATGGCGTCGGCAGAGTTATTATCCTCGGCAAAGGCCGCTACTCTGGATACCACATACTGAAATTCGGCATCCTGCCGGAAAAAGTCACCGGGGTAAAGGTAAAAAGCCCGCTCCGCATGGAAAACACCGTAACATGGGACGCTGCAAAAGGTGCAGACGGCTATTACATTTACCGCAAAGAGGCCGGCGCGAAAAACTATTCCTTTGTGGCTAACATAACAGACAAAAACTTTGAAGTTTTTCATGACAAAAGCAAACGATTAAAAAAGAACAAAAACTATAGTTACAAGATCACCTCTTACGTCGCCGATCCAAACCAGGATGAAAAGACGGACGGATACCGCTATGAAAAACCGAAAAAAAACAACCAGCCCTATATAGACGGCACAAGTTACTACGAGGACTACAACAACAATTATTACAGTTGGTATTCCTACTCCGCCATTAAAGAAAAAAACAGCTCCGCTTTTGAATCCGAGGAATACGACAGCAGCTCCGGCAAAGTGACGGCTTCGACGTCCGGCAAACGGTATGCGATCTACACGGGAGATGCCAGTCTCGATTACATGGCACATCTCATAAACAGTAAACTCATCAAAAAGAACATGAGCGATGACAAGCGGGTACAGACAATTTTCCGCTGGATGGTAAAGAACTGCACCTTTACAAAAGACGTAAAGGATTACAGCAAACTGAAAAAAATGAAGTGCTATATCAAGTATTATAAGTCATCCGTAAAAAAGAAAGCGCAGGCTTATGAAGATAAGATCATGAAACAGATTTACAAGGGAACGGCACTCTGCATCGGAACAAACTGGCACGACTGCAGCCGCGCCTCGACCGCACTTGCCTACCGCAAGGGAAGCTGCAGCTTCCTGACTCCGATGTTCAATATACTGTGCAACGAAGCCGGCGTAGAAGCTTACATCGTAGACGGCTATTATGTCAATAAAAACAAAAGCAGGGATTATCACAACTGGTCTTTTGTAAAACTGGGAAAAAAATACTACTGGTATGACGTGCCAGTAGCCTGCAGGAACAAAAGCGCTATGAACGTCTGGTACAAAAAAGGAACCTCATTTTGGAAAACGTGCCATAGCTGGCAGAAAAAGGCAACAAAAGGTTACGAAGGCGCCACTTTCCGCTAACCGCTTTTCCTGCTGCGCCATGGCAATCGCCCCCCGCGGCATCCCATTCCGCGCCCATGAGGCGCGCAAGTTGCGGATTTACAGAAAATGTGTTATACTGATAAAAGATGTCAGGGCTAAAAGGAGATGAGATAAGACATGCAAACCAATGTCTTGGAATATTTAGAACAGACTGCACAACGTATACCGGATAAAACAGCATTTGCAGACGACACGTCGGCTCTGTCCTTTGGAGAAATCTTTCAGCGCTCCCGACAGATTGGCAGCCGCCTTGCTTCTGAACAGGCATACCGGGAACCGGTGCTCATTTATATGAAAAGATCGCCGGAAACGCTGACTGCCTTTTTTGGCGTCATTTACGCCGGCTGCTACTATGTGCCGATCGATGAGGAAATGCCGAGGCGGCGGATTGAACTGATTTTGGAAAACACGGAGGCAAAGTACCTGATCTATGACGAGAGTACGCAGGATAAAGTAAACAGCCTCGCTTTTACGGGAAATTCCTTTTCCTATGAAGAATGTCTTTCCTGCCCGCCCGACGATAAAAAACTGGCACAGATACGGGAAAACTCACTTGACGAAGATCCGATCTACGTGCTTTTTACATCCGGTTCCACCGGCATACCAAAAGGCGTCGTTGGACATCACCGCGGTGTCATCGACTATATCGAAAACCTGACAGAAGCCCTTTCCTTCAACGAGGACACCGTTTTTGGCAATCAGACGCCGCTCTATCTGGACGCCTGCCTGAAGGAAATCTATCCGACCTTAAAATTCGGGGCGATGACATGGCTCATCCCCAAAGAACATTTTTCCATTCCGGTGAAACTGGTCGAATATCTGAATGAACATAAAATAAACACCGTCTGCTGGGTCGTTTCAGCCCTGACGATGATTTCCACATTTGGAACGTTTGATATTATAAAACCGCAGTATTTACATACGATTGCCTTTGGCAGCGAAGTGTTTCCGGTCAGACAGTTTAACCTTTGGAAAGAAACGCTTCCTCACGCCAGGTTTTATAATCTGTACGGACCAACAGAAGCTACCGGCATGAGCTGCTATTATCCAGCCGACCGCCTGTTCGAAGAGTCAGAATCCATTCCCATCGGAAAACCATTTAAAAATACACGCGTTTACCTGATCGATCGGGAAGGAAAAGAGGTACCCGATGGCGAAAGCGGCGAGATATGTATCTCCGGTACATGCCTGACGCACGGCTATTACAACAACCCGCAGAAAACGGCAGAAGTATTTACCCAGAATCCTCTGACACCGTGTTATCCACAGCGGATCTACCACACGGGTGACATCGGGCGCCGCAACGAAAATGGCGATCTCATGTTTATCTCGCGTCAGGATCACCAGATCAAGCATATGGGACACCGGATCGAGCTCGGCGAGATCGAAGCCGATGCCGCGCGGATCGACGGGGTGACGACATGCTGCTGCCTGTACATAAAAGAGAATAATAAGATCGTATTGTTTTATACGGGTGATACCGACAAAAAACAATTGACTGCTGCCCTGAAAGAGCGTCTGCCCAGATATATGCTGCCAAACGCGATCATGCAGACCGACCGGCTCCCTCTGACCGCCAACGGAAAAATGGACCGTCAGAAAATGCAGGAACTCTATATGGAACAGCGGAAAAAACGCCGCGTGAAAAACAAGTAAACAGCATAACTGCTATTAGTAAAGGACCGCCGCTTCTGCGGCAGATTGTGAGGACAGAATGGAAACAGATGAAATCAGAGAAGGCATTTTAGCGATTTTAGAAGAACTTCATGCGGACGTTGACTTCGCCTCTGAAGAACAGCTTGTGGATGGCAAAATATTGGATTCGTTCGACCTTGTCACCCTTGTAACAGAGCTCAGTGAAGAATTTGACGTGGAAATTACAGCGAGGGATTTTGTCGCGGAAAACTTCAATTCGGTGGAACGGCTAACCGCCATGATCGTCCGCCTGATGGATGAATAAGGAGTGGAACGACCGTGTTTACATCATATGGATTTGTCGGATTTATTTTACTGCTCTTTGTACTTTACTATTTGATCCCAAAGCGCTTCCAGTGGATCTTACTGCTGACTGCAAGTTTCGGTTTTTACTTTATGGCGGGAACCTTTTATCCCCTGTTTATACTCACCACTTCACTCACCGTTTACGCGGCGGGAAGAAAGATGGGAAGCTATGACCGCAAACGGGAACAATACGAGCAGGCCATTAAAAACGGCGACCTTCCAAAACCGTCCCGGGAAGAAAAGAAGGCGTACAAAAAACAGATCAACCAAAAGAAAAAACGGTGGATGCTGCTCTGCCTGTTTATCAATCTGGGGATACTCGCTGTACTGAAATACACAAATTTTGCCATAGATAATATCAATGTCGTGCTGAAACAGAGCGGTGCGCACGCGCTGCCCTATGCGGATCTCATCCTGCCGATGGGAATCTCGTTTTACACGTTTCAGGCCGTCGGCTACCTGCTCGATGTTTACTGGAACAAATGTGAGCCGCAGAAAAACGTATTTCGTTTCATGCTGTTCGTCTCCTTTTTTCCGCAGCTGATCCAGGGACCGATCAGCCGCTACAGCGATCTAAAAGAAACACTGTACCAGCAGCATTCCTTTGACTGGAAAACCGTGCGCTTCGGACTGGAACGCATGTTGTGGGGCTATTTTAAAAAACTCGTGATCGCCGACCGCATCGGCGCGGCAGTCGGTATACTGATGGAAGATCCACATTATTATACGGGTGCGTTCGTTTTCATCGGAATGTTATTTTACGCCGTACAGTTATACGCCGATTTCACTGGCGGCATTGACATCACGATCGGAATCGCACAGGTTTTTGGCATCCGTCTGGAAGAAAACTTCATCCGCCCATTCTTTTCCAAAAATATCGCAGAATACTGGAGAAGATGGCATATCACGATGGGCACCTGGTTCCGCGACTATGTATTTTACCCATTCAGCATCAGCCGGCCGCTCAAAGCAGTGACCTCTTTCTGTAAAAAGAAATTTGGAATGGCAGTAGCAAAACGCGCTGCCGTTTACATATCGACCATGGTCGTCTGGCTGGCTACCGGCATCTGGCACGGGGCCGACTGGCACTTTGTGGCATGGGGATTGACAAACGGCGTGATCATTCTGATCTCCGGCGAACTGGCTCCCCTGTACGAGCGATTCCACGCCCGCTTCCCATTTTTGGAGCGGAGTACGCTCTACCGGGCTTTTCAGGTCATCCGCACGTTTTTACTCATGAGCTGTATCCGCCTATTTGACAATTATGGCAGCGTGCGCACATCCATCCGCCAGTTTATCCACATGTTCACCCGCTTCGACATCCACGCCGTGACAAGGCAGGAATTGCTTGATCTCGGATTGTCGGTATCCGACTATGCCGTTCTGGCTTTCGGCGTCCTTCTGATGTTTTTTGTCAGCCTGGCGGGGCGGAACGGCCGCGCGCGTGAAAAGGTAGCAAAATGGCCTTACGCGCTGAAATTTACCGTTTACGTGCTCTTATTCTTTGCCGTACTGCTGTTAGGAAACTACGGCATCGGATATGACGCCAAGCAGTTTATTTATAATCAATTTTAGGAGAATGTATGAACCGATGGAAAAAAGCAGCCGCTGCCATACTATCCGCAGGCATAGTCCTTATATTATTTCTGGCGCTGCAGCGGCTCGTAGAACCAAAATATGCCGATGACATATTAGAAGGAAATTTCACATCTGAATATTACAATGAGACGACCCCGCACGATGTACTGTTCATCGGCGACTGTGAGGTTTATGAAAATTTTGACCCCATTTATTTATGGAAACACTTCGGCATCACCAGCTATATCCGGGGAAATGCCCAGCAGCTTACGTGGCACTCCTACTATATGCTCGAGGATACACTGCGATACGAAACGCCGAAAGCTGTAATCTACAACGTCCAGGCACTGACACACGCCGAACCGCAGCGCGAGGAATATAACCGCATGGCACTCGACGGGATGAAGTGGTCAAAAACGAAATTCGATGCCATACAGGCATCCATGTGCAAGGGCGAACATCTGCTGGATTACATTTTTCCGTTGCTGCGCTACCACCAGCGGATCTTCGATCTATCCGGGAGCGATATGACATACTACTGGAACGCAAGAAAGGTGACGCATAACGGTTACTATATGCGAATCGATGTCCTGCCGGTCAGTGAATCGGATGTGGCCGATCCAACCTGGCTTCTCGGTAAACCGGAGGAAGAAACCCCGGAAGAAGACGAAGATACATCCATGGAATCCGATGATCTTATTGACGACCCGTGGGGGGACATCGAGGGAGCCGATGAAGAAGAGGAAGAGAACGGCAACGATACAAATATGCCCGCTCTCGACGATGCCGGAGAAGGGAAACCCTTTGGCAGTTACCCACTGGCATATTTGGAAAAAATCCGCATTCTGTGTGAGGAAAAAGGCATCCAGTTGATCCTGATCAAAGCCCCGAGCCTCGCACCGCAGTGGTATTCCTCTGACAATGATCAGGTAACTGCCTACGCGGGAAAATATAATCTTCCGTACATAAATTTTTACGATCTTTTAGAAGAAACCGGTATCGACTACGAAACAGATACTTACGACGGCGGTCTCCATATGAACCTCAACGGAGCGGACAAACTATCCGCCTATCTGGGAAACAGATTGGCCGGTCAATATGGGATTACCGATCATCGAAACGATTCAGAACTTGCTGCTGCCTACGAAAAAAAAGTTTCATTCTATGAGGAAATGAAACAAGCGCAGCAGGAAGAGTTGGATAAATATGGAGAAATAAAAAATTATTAGGAGGAAAGAACGATGAAAAAAATGTTACATGCAGTCAAAGCGATGTCCATTCTATTAGCACTCATACTTACTTTGGGGATGCTCTGCACTCCCATTGAAGCAAAATCAAAAGGTTATGTATTCAAATACAAAAAAGTAAGTGTCAGCATGCACGGCAAAGCGAAAAAAATTCTCAGTAAAGCCGGAAAACCAACCGCTACCAAGGTGAAAAAGAGCTGTGCCTACAAGGGAAAAGACCGAACATACAAATATAAAGATTTTATCCTGTATACCTATTCCCGAACCGATGACGGCGAAGAATTCGTAAACGGCGTCACATTCCTGACATCCAACGTATCAACGCCTCAGGGCATAAAAATCGGGAGCACATTAGACGAAGTGTTCAAGAAATACGGTAAAGCAAAGGACAAATTTGGTGTCTATACATACAAAAAAGGAAAGAGCAAACTGCAGATCGAAGTAACCGACGATGTTGTATCAAATATCCGGTACATTCCAACGAAAGCATAATCAGACAAGACAACAAGTATAGAAATGAGGATTCACATGAAAAACGTATACCGGATATGGATTTTAACCTTCCTTTTCACGCTGGCCGGCGCAGGTATTTTCTTGCAAGACGATACTACAAATGCAGCTAAAGCGGCCAAAGCAGCTAAAGCGGCTAAAGCAGCTAAA
>CAJTZN010000018.1:0-6622 GCA_910584065.1 uncultured Eubacterium sp. | reverse complement strand
AAAGCAGCTAAAGCGGCTAAAGCAGCTAAACCAAATTTAACAGTTCCACTTTCCAAAGTATCGCTGGAAGGCGCCAAACTTGAGCGCGATGCCGGCGGACAGATGCTCTACAGTGCCTCTGTCCGGAACCGCTCTAAAAAGGGAACGATCAAAAAAATAGAATACATCTATTCGATCATGGCGCCGCAGTCCTCTCCCGCCGTGGAAACTGGAGATGCTGTGACCAGCATGACAAGAACGATCGTAACTCTGACGGCAAAACAGATCGGGCCAGGAAAGACATCAAAACCGGTCAGTTGTATCGGCGATGCATCAGGGCAGCTTTCTGCGATGAAACTGATCCAAATACGTCTGTACGCCGGCACTGCCCTGTATACCTATGACACGATAACAAACAAGGGAAGCACCTGCTGGGGCAGCAAGGACAAAAAACCCCCTGTCATCCGCGGATGGGCAGGAAAAGGCAGTCTCACTGGAAAAGAACCCTTTCTCACCTGTTACTCCGACTGGAAAAAAAAATTTGACTTTACGAAATACGTTTCTGCCTCTGACGACCGGGATGGCAGCGTGAAGGTCAAGGCGGATACAAGCCGCATCAACTGGAACAAAGACGGAATTTATAAGATCAAATATACTGCTGTGGACAAAGCCGGAAATAAGGCCTCCACATGGGCAAAGATCCAGTTCTTTGTGAAAGGGACCGCAGAACAGATTGCCGACAGCGCTCTGGCTTCGATTACCAAAAAGAACTGGAACAACGAAGAAAAGTGCCGGGCAATTTACCGGTATGTTCAAAGACGCTGTACGTACGTGGGGCATGGATCCCATGTGAACTGGCGGACGATGGCCGTCAAAGGCCTCCGCTATCAGTCCGGTGACTGCTTTACCTATTATTCGATGGCAAAACTCCTGTTAACAAGGGCCGGCATTCCAAACATTACCATAACGAGATACCCTGCGCACAGCGGCTATCACCACTGGTGGAATCTGGTGTGGGTAAAAGACGGCTGGTATCATTTTGATACAACCCCCCGTCCGAACCGCCCAAATTTTTGCCTGATGACAGACGAGCAGCTCTGGTATTACTCCAGCGGCAGTACCTTCCGGTTCCAAACAAAGAAATACCCGAAACGCGCAACAAAAAAAATCAGCAAAAATCCGCAGAAAAAGAGGTGATCTTCTTTGAAAGCAGTAGGCGTGATAGGCGGTCTGGGACCAATGGCGACGATCTACTATCTGGAACAGATTACAAAGATGACCGATGCAAAAAGGGATCAGGAACACTTAAAAATTTTATTGGAGAGCAACCCTGATACCCCTGACCGCACCGAATACATTTTAGGAAAAAAAGCTGCCAACCCCCTGCCTGTCTTAATCAAGGCCGGCCGCGAACTGGCCGGTCTGGGCGCCGACTTCCTCACGATCCCCTGCATTACTGCGCATTACTTTTACGAACCGCTCTGCGAAGCGCTGCCGATCCCCGTCCTCTCACTCTGTGCGGACACGGCAAGAGAACTGGCCGCCAAAAAAATCAGGAAGGTCGGCATACTGGCCACCTGGGGAACGATCCGGGGACGGATCCTCGAGCAGGAATTTGAAAAATACGACATCGAGTCGATCTATCCAGAACCCGATACGCAGCAGCTTGTCATGGACATCATCTATGACGATATAAAAAAAGGAACCTTCCCGCAAGAGGAACAGATCCGCAGCATTTGCCATTCGCTATTAGAAAAGGGCGCAGAAAAAATAATCCTTGGATGCACGGAACTATCACTCCTAAAAAAAGAATTTCACTTAACTGCCCCCTATGTGGACCCGCTAGAGGTTCTCGCCCAAAAAACCGTTCTATTTAGCGGAGCGCCATTAAAAGAAATGTATCAGGATGTCATTCAGTAAAAAGGAGAAAGAGAAAAATGAAGATCATCAAACCTAGTATCGAAATCATCGACATGGACAGTTACGAATCCATTTTAAAAAAAATCGAAAAGATCGGCCGCGTATGCTATAAAAGCGAATCTAAGATCACCGAGGACTCCGCCGAAAAATTTATCCGCAACCTTCTGACGAGGCAGCATGAATCCGTGATCGAGCATGAGAGCGTGACCGTCCGCATGATCTGCGACCGGGGTGTCACACATGAGATCGTGCGCCACCGGATCGCCAGCTACAGCCAGGAGAGCACACGCTACTGCAACTACGCCGGGGATAAATTTGACAATCAGATCACTGTCATTGATCTGGCCAGCGGTTTTTCCTACGACCTTTCCAACGAAAATGACAAAGCAAAATACGACGTCTGGACAACCGCCATGCAGCAGGCGGAACAGTCCTATTTCCGTATGCTGGAGCTCGGTGCCACCCCGCAGGAAGCGCGCTCCGTACTCCCCAATTCCCTGAAAACGGAAATTGTCGTCACCATGAACCTCCGCTCCTGGCGCAACTTCTTCCGCCTGCGCGTAGATTCCCACGCACACCCGCAAATGCGGGAAGTAGCCCAGCTATTATACAGGGAATTTGAAGAAAAACTTCCTGTATTTGTATCCGGACTGGAGATCGGCTGACGCCGACGCCGTCTTGTTTCCACACAAACATATATAAAAAACAGGCGCAGGCCGGCCCATCAATCTGTATGCGCCGGCCTGAACTGATCCAGATAGCGGTGCAGGACATCAAAGGGGGCAGGCCCCACGGAAAGCACAAATTCATGAAACGCCATCTCCGAAAAATCCTGTCCCCAGCTCTCCTGCGCCGCCTTTTTCAACTTCATAAACTCCATGTAGCCAATCGTATATTTCAGATAAGACCCCGGTTCATCAATAATATTCTCACACAACGACTGCACCGTATCCTGGTCATAAGAACCATTTTCATTTAAAAACGCGGATACTTCGTCCTCCCCCCAGCCGTAATAATGGATTCCGATATCACAAATGCCGTAAATACAAAGCGACACGATCATATGATTCCGCAATATCCCGATCTCGTCCTTGGAATATCCCAGATATTTATAAGAATACAGTTCCGCGTATGTCGCCCACCCCTCCGTATAACCGCTGAAATTCAGGGCATACGAAAGCAGCGGCCGGTTCTGCTGGCGGTAGTAAACATTCTGATACAAATGCCCCGGATACCCCTCATGGGCGAGCGTCGTTGACAGATCCGCCCCCGCGTAACGGCTGCTGTTATTGATATAGATCGCATTTTCCGTAAACGCATCTAATGGCGGCGTGAGGTAAAAGGCCGGACTCAGAAAATCCTCTAACGATTTATCGACATAAGACACCGTCACGTTCACATCCGTCACTTTCGGAAAATCCCGTTCGATCGCCTTCGACAATTTCGCCAGCTGTTCCTCCGGCGTCAGTACCCTGCCGTTTTCCGTATTTGCTGTCTTCATACTGAGGCCGCTGAACAGTCCCGGATCCTTTTTTGCATACGATAACAGCGTCTCTTTCGACTTCACGAGCCGCGCGCCCAGATCCTCAAAATACGTTTCCACACTTGTGGAAGAACCTGTTTCACCCGCAAAAAGATATTTATAATATTCTTTTCCGTTTTCGTAGGAGGAAAGCGATCCGGCCTCACCTGCGTTTTGACAAAAGAAGTTTAAACCATCGATCAATTTCTGATACGCCGGAAGGATAGCAGATGAAATCAATTCCTTATTTTTCTTGCGATAAGCCTTCCGCGTATTATTGTCCAAAAAGGTACACGACTTGATACGTTTTTTAAATGATTTCTGTAAAATGCTGCCCCCGTTATTTTGAAGAAAAGAAAAGCACTGGCTGACAATATTATCAATCGTTGACCGGCAGGGAAGCATATTACTTTGTGCCTGTTTTTCATAAAATGCCAAAACGGAATCAAAATATCCGGGTATGCTGGACAAGAGGGAAAAATAATTTTCGATATCACTCACCGAATCAAAATTGTACTCGGCCAGCAAAACGGGAAGCTGCGCCTGCAGGCCGGTAACCGGTGAAATTGGTCGGGAAAACAGCAAGAACGGCTGCCCTTCCATATCCTTCTGCAGCGTATACAAAAGCGAATCATAAAGAATCTGCTGCGGCAGCGTCAGGTCCTGCTGATCAATTTCCTCCAGTACATGCAGCAAATTCTCGGTCTCCGGGATCGCCCCCTCTTCCTGCTCCACGGAAATCGGCTCAAAACCACTGGCAATCGGTTCAATTCCATACTTTTCGGGATTTGATAATGTGTAATTTAGAGACAGCGCGTCCGAAGACACACTTTCGCGGAATATTGCATCCGTAAATTCAGAAAATGCCTTACTCTCCGATGTTTCCGATGACGCGGACCAGTCCGACGCGTCGCTGGCAGAACACGACTGCAAAAGAAGGCACAAGCATAAAACAAAGGAAAGAGAAAGACGCCTCCACTTTTTTATCAAACAAAGAAAATGGCGACGTCCGCTATACTTAAATAAGTTCATGTGCATTACCCCATAAAAAGTAATTACTTTAATTATATGGAGCAACGCAACGCTTTATTCTATGAGAGTGTAAAATAAGAAACCGATTGTTTTAATTCTTCCGATACGTTATTTGTATCTGTTGTCTGGCTGTTTATCATTTCCATATTTTCCCTCAACTCTTTGATTGAGCCTGTCGTTTCCTGACAACTTGCATTATTTTCTTCCGATACCGTAGACAGGCTGTTTACTTCCTCAAGCACTTTTTCCTTATCCTGATTTAAGGCATCTATTTCTTTTGATATATTATGAATGGTGTCCACAGTAATATAAATCTTGTCATTCACCTTATCAAAGCTTTCCCTTACCGTAGCCAGCGCACTCCCCTCCGAATCAACGGCTTCTTTGATCTGATTGGCAAGCTGCACATTGTTCTGTGATTTATCTATGATCTCATCAATAATAGTCTGAATCTCTTTCGCTGAATTATCAGATTCCCCGGCCAAACTCTGTATAGAGGCAGCAACGACCGAAAAACCGGACCCCGCCTCCCCTGCTCTCGCTGCTTCTATAGAGGCATTCAATGCCAGCAAACTTGTTTGGCTCGCGATATTCGTAATAGCATCTGCCGCTTTTCTGATATGTTCGATCGCCTTATTTGCCTCATCAATCCCCGTCACAACATCTTCCGAAATCTCAACCGTATTTTTATTTGCATTGATCAAAAGAGACAGATTATCTTTCGCCTCGCTGCTGATCGTTTCAATTTCCTGCGCCTCTTTTTCCGTTGCCACTGCACTCTTCGCGATAGAAAGTATACTCTCTCCCACATTTTGCATAGACTCTGCCGTGCTCTGAACAGACTTAGCAATATGTAAAGACCCCTCTGACAATTCATTTACGGCATCTACAATGCCCTCAGTCGCTTCATTCGAAGTCTGAATCCCGCTATGGATCATTTTTACGTTTTGATTCAGCTGTTTTGTCTTGTCATCCACTTTTGAGATAATATTCTTTAAATTCCCCTGTAGGCTTTCTGCAGAATCAATCAGCATCGAAATTTCCTTAATAGAGGATTCATTCGCTACATCAACACCCAAAGTGCCTTTTGACAGCGAATGCGTATGACGCGCGATCTTAACGATTGGTTTTCTTATTCTCAATCCAACGCCTATAATTGCTACCACACAAATGAGCGCCACGCATAGAAATACCAGTACGATCATCTTTGTATTGCTTGCAATATTGTCCCCTACGATGGATTCCGGTATGCCGGCAAAGGCCATACCGACGACCTCCTCCGAACTGTTGCAAACAGGCAAATAGCAAACATAGTACTCCTTGCCTCCAATTACCGTCCCATCCGCATAATACTCCTTCCCCTGCTTCACCGTCTCCCATATTCCCTCGGAAGCCTTTGTTCCAATATTACGTTCACCATCCTCTTTATATATAGACGTAATAAATCTTACATCCTGAAGAAACAGCGTAAGTTCAATATCCTGGTTCTGGAAGCTGTCCACAAAACTCAGACTGACATCGTCCACTTCCAGCATATCTTCGTCAATATCCCACTCAAAATATTCCCTGACAGCCGTAGACGCGGCCTGCAGACGTAAATACACATCTTCTTCCAGATTGCTTTTCATTTTATAAATCGCAACGAGAGAAATCGTAGCTGACGCTACAAATAATGGGATCAATCCAATCAACATACTAGTTACTAGAAAGGGTAGTTTATGCTTTTTCATATGTCTCCTCCAAACATGTTTTTGTCATCCGCTCATATTCCTAATACCTGATATGTAATGTCATGTTAAATATATCAGTTACTTATTTAGTTTATCATAATTATGGCTCAAAAACAACAATCTTTTACTAAAATTAGTAAATATAGTAAAAAAGGAAGTACCCAAAATGGTACTTCCTCTACATTTCAACACTGAGGCATCGGGGACTCGAACCCCGGACAACTTGATTAAAAGTCAAGTGCTCTACCACCTGAGCTAATGCCCCATCAGATTGCCCTATATTCATATAAGACAGCCTAAATGCCCAGAGCCGGAATCGAACCAGCGACACAGGGATTTTCAGTCCCTTGCTCTACCAACTGAGCTATCTGGGCTTTTTACCTAAATTGCGGGGGCAGGATTTGAACCTACGACCTTCGGGTTATGAGCCCGACGAGCT
>CAJTZN010000017.1:3641-63699 GCA_910584065.1 uncultured Eubacterium sp. | reverse complement strand
CAACCGCAGACTATCCCTACTCGTTCTAATCTGACTAAGAGAATTATAGCACGTTCTGCTGAAGAATGCTATAAAAGATTTCTTTACAACTCCCCCTTGAGTTTCCGCAAAATGTAATAAACAACAGCACAGAAATAGAAACGAAATAGAAAAATTTCTGCCGGCATATTTTCGGGGATTGTAAATGTATTTCAGGCATCACAAAAACATCCGGGGAAACGGATGGAGAGCAGATATAAATTTTTCCTGTCAGATATTCATCTTAAGACAAAGCTGTCTATATTTGGGACGTTTCGTCCGGAACCAGAGCCGGATGCCCTCCCTTGCATATGAGAGTATACCGGGGATGCCTTTGGCCAGCCGGTAGTAACAGAAGAAAACCTTTTTTTTCACAGGGTTCGCCGTTTTTATGATTGCTGCCTTGAGTGCATTCGATTCGGAATCCATGGATACCATTGCCAGAAAAGCCATGCACACCGTAATATAAAAATTAAGTGCATTGATTGCGTGAAGTTTCCGTACGCGGAAGTTTTCAAACTGGAACACCTGCTTTTTGCAGCGGAAATATTCCTCAATCCTCCATCTGGAAAAATATATGCGGGCCACCCGGATCACATCTTCCTTTGACCTGATTTCCTTATTGGTGGCAAGCATCATTGGATGTTCCGTAATGCCATAAACAAGAACCAGGTAAATATCCTTCCTGGATGCGGTGATCTGCACCCTGACATGTGACAAATAGGCTTCATGGTCTTTTCCTTTGTAGAAAACACTGGTCTTGATCTTGCCTTTCCTGCGGTCGCGCAGTTCTGTGGCAGGAGTCCATTTGTTGTGGTATAGAAGTTTTCTTTTAGAGGTAAGACGGATGACATAATCCTGCTCCAGTCCGTCAAGCTTCAGGAACATCTTGTTATCATCATAACCGCGGTCCATACAAAAGGTTGCTTTCCCGAAGATGGCAGCGCCCTGGTCGATTGCGTCAAAGGTAATGGAATTTGCCGATTTATAATCCTTTTCAGAGGATGAATGTATTCTTGAAAATATGCTGACCGGGTGATCGCTGGCAGTAAGGACACAGGCTTCCGTAACATGATACCCCTTTTTGTACACATTTTTAGTGGATGTGCTTTCAGAGCCGTCCCTGACAATGCCAAGTGCTTCAAATTTGTAAGCATCCGGTTTTTCCACATCACTGTCATCAATATGGACCACGGGGTCGGCAGGCACCCATTTTTTTACCTGCTGAAGATAAGAAGCAGCCGCGGATGCCGGGGTACCTTTTTCGAGATGCCGTGATAAGCGGTCAACGACATTGATTTTTTGGGAGGGTTCGTGAAGCTGATCAACGACATCAGTCAGCAGGCAGCTTCCAGAAGCCAGCATACCGTAGGTAATGTCAGCAGTGAATTTCTTTTCCGGTTTTGAAAGGCACTTTGAAATTTTATTTGAAAAAGTTAAAATTTTTCGTTTCATTTGGTAAGTATTTGATGTAAAATAAGCCATAGGGAATCTCCTTTTATTTTTGTTTAGTAAGATTTTTGTTTGATAGCTTTATTTTACTATAAAATGAAAGAAGATTCCTTATATTTTCGCAATTTTTTTGAATCTGTGGATAAGTTTTGGGAAAAAGGACATGGTTATGGGAATTTTTGCGGAAACTCAAGTATTTAATAACGATTGACTTATTCATAATTTTAGTTTATCCTTTAGTTAGTACCTATGAAGGAGGCTGTTGGCATGATTTACTTGTCCGCAATCCGCTGTCAATTGACAGCAAGTGCCAACAGTTGCCTACAAGTGAATACAACATGTGCAGCTGCATACAATAACCAAGAAAGGATAGTGTGACCAGTATCGGAAATCAGGCATTTAGTAGATGCTCTGGAATGACCAGCATTACGCTACCGGACAGCTTAACCAGTATTGGCTATCGGGCATTTAATGGGTGCAGTAAACTGACCAGCATTATATGGAATGGCGAAACTTACTCCAGCGCTGATGCGTTCTTGCAAGCGTTCCACTCAACGCGTGTGCCTTGAGCAGCGAGAAAGCTTTTAAATGGAAGTAAAAATTAACCGTGAAATCAGAAACTACACGGAAGCGATGTTCCCGAGTACTCGGAGCTGCTTCATTCTCTTGATTCCGGCGCAAGACAAATGAGGATAGGCATACGACGGCATTCGGTATCATGAATCCGGCAAATTTAGCAAAAACGGTTGACAGAATCAACGTTGTAAATTATACTGATGAATATGCGGTTTGAAGAAAGGGAACTTTTACATATAAATTAGAAGAAAAGAGGAAATAATATATGAACGGGAAATGGAACAGAGAAATACGAGTATTGATTCCTCTATTGTTTATCGTGATTCCGGTGCTGATCTTCCTTCCCTATTACTTAGAAGGTCAGGTGCCGGGAGCAGATGATCTGATACAGTCTTTTGCGAATAGAAAGTATTTGGCGGAAAGCATTGAGGATGGTGGGTTTTCCCAGTGGAATCCGTATTTATCAAACGGTATTCCCCAGTCGGGAGTCGATCTGATCAATATAAGCAACTTATTATTTCTGATTGCGCCTTTTGAACAGGCGATATACCTGTTCTATCTTGCGTTTCTATTTACAGGGGCGCTGTTCTTTTATTTGTTTCTAAAGGAAAATGGATGTTCTTGTGCAGTTTCAACCGTATTTGCCGTGATTTTTGAATGCTCGATCCAGATAAACGGACTGCGTAGAAATCACCCGTTTGTGGTGGCGGTGATCTGCCTGTTTCCGGTCATGATGTATTTTGTGAAGAAGTTTATCAATACCGGAAAGACGCGATGGCTTTGTATGGGGGCGGTAATGGCCGGACTGCAGGCGACAATGATGATCCAATACAGCGTTTACGCGAGTTTGATCCTTTTTATTTACATCTTGTTTTCGTGCCGCTATCGGGGGTTTTCCTGGATTGAGATTATAAAAAAGGCGTTGATATGGTGTGCGGTCTATGTGGGGATATATGCGTATGTTTTCGTTCCGACGCTGAGTACCCTTCGTGAATATGCAGAATACGGTTCCTCGGAGACTGCTTATGGCGTGTTTACCGCCTGGTCGGTTCATCCGGTCAAGCTGATTCAGATGATCATTCCGCAGTTTTTTGGAGAGTATGATATGCCGCTCGGGACGACGTACTCTTCCGAACACGATATCGAGTTATATCTCGGGATTTTCGTGCTGCTGCTTGTGGTGGTTTTGGTGACGAAAAAGGGGAAAAGTAAAAATGTCCGTCTGGAAATGGTATGCGCGGTCATTGCTTTCTTGTATGCGGCGCTTGGACATATTCCGTTTATCGGCTCGATCGTGTATCACATTCCTTTGCTGGGAGGGTTTCGTTGCGCGGCAAGGATGTTGTATGTTTTTTACTTTTTTATGTTTTCACTTGCGGCGCAGAGTCTGGAGGATTTGTTCAGGAAAGATTCTTTTGCCAGACAGATCGTGCGGTTAAAGAAATTTTCCTTGCGATTATGTGCAGGAATCGGAGTCGTCGTATCGCTCGCTGTTTTTTTCGCTTTTTTTTGTGTTGCGGAGGAACAGAAACAGGAATATTTTACAAAATTTCAGGACAGGCTATTTTTACCGCTGTTTTATATCGCGCTGATCACTTTTGTTGTGTGGCTTTTGGGCAGGAAAAAAATGATGGAGCATGTTTTTACGATCAAGTGGAAGAGGTATACCGCGTGTGCGCTCGTACTTCTGATCACGCTTGCAGAGACGCTTCCGTACAGCCTGCATTCTGAAACATCCAGCCTGGATGAGTTTCAGCTGAGTGAAACGGAACAGAAATTAAAAGAGACGCTGGGAACAAATAAGGTCTGGGATGTGCTGGACGAACTGGATGTGTCCCATAAAAGTATGGTTTCTCAAAACAAGAGCCAGGTGAAAGGGATTCCGTCCATTAATGCGTATGTCACGTATAACAATCCCTGTCTTGTAAGGTATCTGGAAACGGTGAGTGGTTCGGAGGTACCGTTTAATTCTTCGGGATTGCTGTCGGGAGCTATCAATGCCCGCAAGGTTATCACATTTAAACAGGATTTTTTATCGATGATAGGAGTCCGCTACCTCATTGATTCCTGTGGATTGATTGAAGAGACCGGCGGACGGATCTGCGATCCGAAGGCTGGCGTCAGTACCGTGGCAGCGCTGGAGAACACGGTGATAGAGCGCGGGATGAATGGGGGCGGACAGGAAGTCAGGGATCTGGCGGCCGGACTTGTGGGAAATGCCTGCTATCAGGTGAAATTCCGTATCAACGAGCAGGATAACCAGCATCTGACCAGTTTGTCAGTAGATTTGTACGGGGGGCCGGCGTATGACCGGACATCCCAGCAGGTGGATTTTGTGCTGGAAGAGGGAAAAAATGAATACGAGGCGTATTTGTACACAAGCCAGCCGGAACTGGCGACCGAAGATATTCGCATGAGAATCGTGTTTCAGTCAGATACGGAGATTGATGCGGTCCGTATGGAGACCTGTGAAGTTTTCATGTATCCGATGGTTGAGAAATATCAGTATTGGGGAACGGATGAAAAGGGAGTGAAAATATATGAGAATCCGGATGCGAAAGATCTCTTATATTTTCCCAAACGGATCCGGCAGATGAAGCAATTTGATGATATATACACCGATCCTGCGAACTACCATGACAGCAAAACGGCATATGTAGATCGGAAAAGCCGGAAACTCTTCAAAGTGGAATCCGATGTGGAGTTGGTTTCATGTAAGGGAGACCGAATAGAAGCCAGGGTGAGATCAGATGAGGATACATATTTATGTTTTTCTCAAAATTATTCGCCGAACTGGTCAGTGAAGGTCGATGGGAAAAAGCAGGAAGTGGATATGGTAAATGGACTGATCATGGGAACGAGTATTCCCATGGGCGAGCATACGATTGTCTTTGAATATGAGGACCCTGCTTATTATATAGGATTTGGCGTTACTTTGATAACCGTTGCGGCTCTGGCTGTCTCCGGGATCGTGTCATGGCAGATAAGCAGGAGGCGCCGCAGGCAGACGCGCCGTGGGCGCGGGCAAATGTGATGCCGAAGCATATGAGATGCCAGCAAATGGAAACCAATGTATGGACAAGCGCTGCGTTTTATGGTATGCTATGTTTTTGAAAGTAAGAGAGTTTGAGATGGGTCAGAAAGAGAGGGAACGATGAAGATTACAAAAAGGAATTTTTCTATGAACTATTTTGCAATCGGGGCAGTCATTGGGCTTGTTCTGTTTGTTTGCATATATGGTTTTCGGGTGCTTGACGTTACGTACGATGAATGGCTTCTTACCGGCAAGGATTTACAGCAGCATTACGTGGGATGGAAATTTTTCAGAAATGCGCCGTGGACGTTCCCCATCGGATGCCATAATGGACTGACGCATCCTTATTATGTAAGTGTATTGTATACGGATTCGATTCCGCTTTTTGCCATCTTTTTCAAAATATTCTCTCCGATTCTGCCTCAGACATTTCAGTATTTTGGTCTGTTTGGCCTTATGTGCTATGTTTTAAACGGCGGTATGGCTTCTGTCATTATTGCCCGGTTTAATAAAAACAAGGTGTATTGCGCATTGGGAAGTATCTTTTTCATTTTATCCACTCCGGTGCTTCAGCGTCTGTTTGGATTGCTGACGGAAAACTCGAGACATACGTCCCTCGCGGCTCATTTCCTGATTTTAGGCGCGTTGGGGATATGGATTTATAAAGATAAGTTTCAGCCGTATTGGAAGGCGGCGCTGGCGTTTAGCATACTGGGAGTCTTATGTGTGCTGATCCAGATGTATATTATATTTTGTGTGGGCGGCATTATGTGCGGCTATCTTCTGCATTGTCTGCTGAAGGAAAAAGACTGGAAACGTACGCTGATCGTATTTGGAAGTTTTGGCGTCAGTTCTTTTCTCGTGTTTTTTGTGATAGGCGGGCTTACGGATGTGCTGGCGTCGGGAAGCAACGGGTTCGGCATCTATTCCGCAAACCTCAATACGCTCGTGAATCCGTACAAATATTCGACCTTTTTTAACGAAATGGGAATGTACAGCGGTCAATACGAGGGATTTTCCTATCTCGGTCTGGGAATGATCGTCCTGTGCCTGATCGGCGCCGGATTTTTGATCCGCGAGGCGGTCCGGTTCGGACGTAAGAAAATGCTGAAAGCGAAGATCAAAGAATTTATCAAACGGCATTTTTATGGATTGTTTTCTCTTTTTATCGTAGTTTCCGTATTTGGGGGACTGGCGATCACGACGTCTGTATATTGGGGGAAAAGGATTATTTTACAGGTGTATCTGCCGACGAAATGGTATGATCTGTTGGCGATCGTCCGCTCGTCCGGGCGGTTTATGTGGGTGATCATGTATCTAGTGATGATTTTGGCGTTATACCTGATCACGAAACTGGTGCGCAATAAAAAGGTTTCCCTGGTAATCGTACTATTGTGCGTATGCCTGCAGATGGCAGATCTGGCCAAGCCGCTAAAGAACATTCATAATCAGTATACGTCGGAGGCGGAAGAAGACGATACGCTGGCGGCTGAAAGCTTTTGGGAGACGCAGCTGGGAGATTTTAAGCATGTTGTATATTTCCCGGTGAACGGGTATGGCCTGTATCAGATGATGCAGATCGGGACGAAGGCATCCAATGTCGGTGTGGATGTCAATTACTTTTATATGTCACGTTTCCTCACAAACAAGTTAGTAAAGCAGGAGAAAAAACGTCTGAAAGAGATTTTCGAATCGAATCAGCTTGACGAGGATACGTTGTATATTCTGGATTATCAGAATGCCCATTTGTATAAAGACCGGTGTAATATATATGAAATCGACAATAAGATCGTCGCCTGTAAAAGGGAGCTGACCGGTGTGAAAAAATATCAGGATGTGTATGTGAGCGAAGAAAGTCCATTGGTCGAGCTGGAGTTTTCCTATGACGGCCTCGGGCGTAAACAGGCGCATAAAGGGTGGAACGAACCGGAGTACGGGGATGACGGCATGTGGACATCCGGCCAGAGCGTTGTCAGGGTTCTTTCAGGCGGAGCGAAAAAAGCCCATATCATGATCGAGTATGAAAAGGGACGAAAAAAGGGAAAGACCAAAGTCACGTTCAACGGAAAGGAGAAAGGTTATATCGACAACAAACAATCCGGGACGTTTGAATTTGACGCGAAACTGAAAGAGACGATTTCAAACCGGAAATCAAAATATATCAACTGGCTGTTTTTTGATACAAACAGCACCTTTAAAGTGAAACCGAAAGATGAGATTCTTCATTGCGGCATCTATGTAAAGAAGATTACGATAAGTTATATGGAGTGAACAGGTGATTGAGAGAAGGAGGCTATATGGAACGGATAAAGAGGAAGTTCGGTCAGTGGAATGAGGGGAGCGGCGGCCCGTCTAAATACGATATGATCGCTGCCCTGGCGATCGTGTTGTTGATCTCTTGTTTCTTTTGTTTTTTAAAAGATTTTAAGCTGACGGTGATGCAGTCGCTGACGTTTGACTCATGTATTTTTAATGGCAAGGTGCACAAATTTTACAGTGTCGTCAATGCGCAGGCATTATCTGGGTATTATGACAGCGTCTGGGAAAATTCGTTAAGTGCCGGAGCAAATTATTCGATCATTAACTATGCGACACTTGGAATCGTATGCCTGCCTCTGTACGTGATTGAAAAAATAGCAAAGATCACGGTGCCGTTTGTCCTCTATGAGGTCATTGTGAAAGCGGTATTTGTGGCGATCACGCTCTACATGACAAAACTGATCGGCGATATTTGTTCCCTCGTTTCGATGGATGAGGGGAGGAGCCGATGGATGAGATTTGCTTTTCTCTCCTCGCCGATTTTGTGGTACAGCTGTCTGATGATCTCGCAGATGGATATTTTTTCGCTGCTTTTTCTAATGCTGGGGATACGCGCCTCCCTCAAAGGGATGAAGCGGTACGAGCTTCTGTTTTATGCGCTGGCTGTCTTTTATAAGCCATTTGCGCTGATCGCCATTATTCCTGTTTTTTTATTGAAAGAGAAACGGATCCTCTACATTTTCCGGGATGTGCTTTTAACGTTGGCGGGACTTTTGTTCCAGAATGTTGTCTATCATTTTGATTCGGGGTATGCCCGGGTTCAGGAATATATGGGGGAACTTTATAATTTTTCAGAGCGTTTTTTCTCTTCGGGATTTGTGACCAGTCGTAATGTCTATACGGCAAACGCTGGTTTTTTTGTGATTTCGTTTGTGATCATCTGCGTTATTGCCTATAGCGTTCGGAAATTTGACTATCATCTTATGTTTGCGCTCCCCTTTGCGTCGTGGTGCGCGTTTGTCGTCTTTGTCCAGTGGCATCCGAACTGGCTTGTATTTATGATCCCGTTTGCCGTGATGGTTTTAGGTTACAGCTACCGGATCAAGTTACAGTGCGCCATTGAGTGCGTGTTCATGATATTTTTCCTGCTTGTCAATTCGTTAGGGTGGCTGTTTAATTATGACAATGACCTGATCAATGGCGGGATTTTGTCCCAGGTGTTTGATCTTTTCAGTGACGGCGGTGAGTTTGGAACCATCCGGCCGGTGCTGACGGACAAATTGAGCTCGATTCCGGTTGATTTTTATATTTCGGTGCTTTCAGCGGCGGCGATTGCCATGGCTGCCGCGGTGGCGATGGATGTTTACCGAAGAAGGAAAGCGTATTCGTATGATATAAGGGAAGCGAAATTTGAAAGGGGAGTCATGTGGCTGCGCTCCCTGCCGGTTCTTTGTTTTATTGTTTATTCGTTTGTTACCTGCATATAGTTGTTTGAAAGGGGGACATTATGCTTGGTAAAATTCGTAATATCAAGCTGCCTTTCTGGGCAAAGCTAATGATATTTCTTATATTTTGTAGTTTGTTCGTAGTATACAGCATCCGGCTTTTTTATATTATGCCGATTGATTCCGATTACAGTAACCTGATTCTGGAGGCATCTGATATTATCGGTGGCAATGTATTCCTCAATGGCTGGATCCAAACGGGGATTTCCTTTTTGACAACGGATCTGCTGTATTATATAATTGCTGTACTTATTAATGGTATTTCTTATAATGCCTATGTGATGGCGAGCGGCCTCATGCTTTCCTGTATGATGTTTTCAACATTACCACTAAGTATACAGGGGGGGTCGGAAGCATAAGTGCACAGAGTGGCTTTTATATATGGGATTATGCGCGTTTCCTTCGATCGTTGGAATTAATTTGCTGCGCGCCCACACAGGTGTGTATGTGTGGATCTTTATTTCCGTCGCATGTTTTTGTCAGATGTACAATGAGACATGTAAGAAGAGATATTACATTTTTTTCTGCGTCTCTCTGATCTTAGGGTGCATTGGGGATGCGGTTATTGTGCCGGTGGCGGTGCTGCCGTTTCTTCTGTATTGTGTGCGGGATATTTTGTCAAATAAGCCGATGCGGTTTAAACGTGATCTGCTTCTCATTTTACTTACGGCAGGTTCTACTGTGACGGGCATTGTTTTGGATAAGTTGTATTATATACTGGGAACGGCTGAAAAGAATAGTTTTTTGGAAACGAGGTATTTTGAAAATTTTGATGCCTATACAAATAAGTTGAACATTTATCTACATGCGGTGCTTGGCATGAATGGTGCAGATTTCACATCCGAAAGCATTCTTTCCGTAGATACTGTTTTCTTTTTAATAAAAACACTTGTTGTTTTATTTGGGTTTTGCCTGATTTTTTATCATGTCTGCCATTTTATCAGTGGAAAGAAATGGGATATCATCAGTGAAATACTCAGCCTTGGTTTTCTGTTTGTTTCGATCGTGTTTATCATTACAACAATCTCCACTGATATGCTGAGTGCAAGATATATCGGGACATGCCCTTATATCCTGGCAGTTCTTATCATACGTTTCATGCGTAAAAAGGATGTGTTTGATATACATTTTAGTATGAATAAAATACCGGTTTGGGCCGTCGCTCTCGTTTTGGGCATCGTCTTGTTGTTTCGAAGTTTTATGCCGATCCACGAATTGACTTTGGCAGAGACGGAGCAGGAGAGAGTAGCCTCGGTGTTGGAACAGTATAATCTGAAATCCGGTTATGCGAATTTTTGGGATTCGTCCATTATTACCGTGCTTTCGGAACAAAAAGTCAAGGTCCGGGCGATAGCAATGGGAGAGGGGGTTGGCATCTTTCCGTGGGGCTGCAAACGGTCATGGTATGAGGAGAAGGCGAACTTTATCCTGATACGAAATCCCGAGCATGCGGAGATAGGTGTGAACTATGAGAACGCATTGCGGATTTTTGAGACGCCAGAGAAGGAAGTGGATTTTGAGAATTACAAAATACTCATTTATGATCATGATATTTCAGACAAATTGAGAGATGCTGTGTGAGCAAAGATTATAAACGAAGAGTTGGAAATGAGGACAGATATGATGGATTTGACATTTTTTAAAGGAAAAAAGGTGCTTGTGACAGGGCACACCGGTTTTAAGGGATCCTGGATGTGCCGGACGCTGATCCGCGCGGGGGCAGAAGTGACGGGGTATTCGCTGGAGGCGCCGACCGAGCCCAATCTTTTTGGACTGGCGGGGATAGCGGAAAATATGAATTCGGTGATCGGCGACATCCGTGATCTGGAAAAACTGTCCGGCGTTTTTGAGAAGATAAGGCCGGAGATCGTGATTCATCTTGCGGCGCAGCCGATCGTGAGGGATTCGTACAGGGATCCGGTCTATACGTATGAGACGAATGTGATGGGAACAGTCAATATTTGCGAGTGTGTCAGGAAATATGACTGCGTAAAGAGTTTTCTGAATGTGACGACGGATAAAGTGTATGAGAATAAAGAATGGGAGTGGGGGTATCGTGAAAATGAACCGCTGGATGGTTACGACCCCTATTCAAATAGTAAATCCTGTTCGGAACTTGTGACGCACAGCTATAAAAATTCGTTTTTTACCGATGGAAGAGTCGCGGTATCGACGGCGAGGGCCGGTAATGTGATCGGCGGCGGGGATTTTGCCAATGACCGGATCATTCCGGACTGCGTCAGGGCAGCGGAGAAAAGGAACGATATTATCATAAGGAATCCATTTTCCACGAGACCGTATCAGCATGTGCTCGAACCAGTCATCGCCTATCTGATGATCGTGAAGGGGCAGTATGAGAATCCGGAATTGCAGGGATACTATAATGTGGGCCCGGATGAGACGGATTGTGTGACGACCGGAGATCTGGTGGAGATGTTTACCGAGCGGTGGGGCGGCGGGCTCAAATGGATCGACCGGTACGACGGCGGGCCGCATGAGGCAAATTTTTTGAAGCTGGATTGCTCGAAGCTGAAGACGACATTTGGCTGGAAGCCGAGATGGGGCGTGGCGGAGGCGATCGACAAGACGGTTGAGTGGACGAAAGCATGGCTGGCGGGAGAAAACGTCGCCGAGGTCATGGACAGGCAGATTCAGGAATTTGTATCGATATAACAATAAAAACAGGCAAGGAAAGGGAATATACTATGTTTGAAAATCTGAATGAAAAGCAGGCAAGAGATACGATTTTAGAAATGGTGAAAGAGTATTGTGAGAAATACCACAATCAGGAGAAACCTTTTGAGGAGGGAGACCGGATCCCGTATGCGTCCCGTTATTACGGGCACGAAGAGATGGTAAATCTGGTGGATAGTTCACTGGAATTCTGGCTCACTTCCGGCCGCTATACCGAACAGTTTGAAAAAGACTTTGCCGGATATCTGGGCATCAAATACTGTTCTCTCGTAAATTCGGGTTCATCGGCGAACCTTCTCGCGTTTATGGCGCTCACGTCCCCGCTCATGGGAGACAGGAGGATCCTGCCGGGGGATGAAGTGATCACGGTGGCGGCGGGATTCCCGACGACGATCGCTCCGATCATCCAGTACGGCGCGGTGCCGGTATTTGTCGATATGACGATCCCCCAGTACAATATGGATGCCTCGATGCTCGAAGCGGCTGTTTCGGATAAGACAAAGGCGGTCATGATCGCGCATACGCTCGGAAACCCGTGGGACCTCGGCGCAATCAAGGCGTTTTGTGACAAGCACAACCTGTGGCTCGTGGAAGATAACTGCGATGCGCTCGGATCCAAATATACGATCAATGGGGAGGAGAAATTTACCGGTACGATCGGTGATGTGGGAACTTCCAGTTTTTATCCCCCTCACCATATGACGATGGGCGAGGGCGGCGCTGTCTATACCGATCATCCGCTGATCCATAAAGCCGTTCGCTCCCTGAGGGACTGGGGAAGAGACTGTGTGTGCCCGTCCGGAAGGGACAATATGTGCGGACACCGGTTTGATAAACAGTACGGGGAACTTCCGCTCGGATACGACCACAAATATGTCTATTCGCATTTCGGCTATAATCTGAAGGCGACGGATATGCAGGCGGCGATAGGCTGCGCCCAGCTCGCCAAATTCCCTTCTTTTGTAGAAAAGAGAAGACATAACTTTGACAGACTGCGCGAGGCGCTTGCGGATGCAGAGGACAAGCTGATCCTTCCGGAGGCGTGCCCAAATTCAAAACCGAGCTGGTTTGGTTTTCTGATCACCTGTAAAGAAGGGGTGGATAAAAATAAACTGGTTCAGTATATCGAGGATCACGGAGTGCAGACGCGTATGCTCTTTGCCGGAAATATCGTAAAGCAGCCGTGTTTTGATGAGTTCCGCGCATCCGGAAAGGGGTACCGCGTGGTCGGGGACCTGAAGGTGACGGACCGCATCATGAATGATACGTTCTGGCTCGGTGTTTATCCGGGCATGACGGATGAGAAGATTGATTATATGGCGAAGGTCATAAAAGAGGCACTGGCGGACTAAGGAGTCCATCCGTTACATCGGAAGGGATGGATGGGGATTGGATGCCTGTGTTCGCGGCAGGAGAGTATGGAAATGGAAAAAGTAATTAGTGTGATGATACCTACGTTCAATGAGGAAGAGAACGTAGTGCCGATCGCGGAAGCGGTGATCGATGAGATCACGGCAAATCTTCCTCAGTACGATTATGAGATCCTTTTTATTGACAACGACTCCACCGATACGACGAGAGCGAAAATACGGGAGTTGTGTGAAAAGAATAAGAGGATCAGGGCGATTTTCAACGTGAAAAATTTTGGGCAGTTCAATTCCCCGTTCTACGGTCTTTTAGAGACGACGGGGGATTGTACGGTTTTGTTGTGTGCGGATTTTCAGGATCCGGTTCCGATGATCACCCGCTTTGTACATGAGTGGGAACAGGGATACAAGATCGTGATCGGGATCAAATCGACGAGTAAAGAAAACCGGTTTATGTATTTTCTGCGGAGCTGTTACTATAAGCTGATCAAGAAAATGTCTAGTGTAGAGCAGATCGAGCATTTTACCGGATTTGGTTTATATGATAGGTCGTTTTTGGATGTGCTGAGGGAGCTCGATGATCCGATGCCGTTTCTGCGGGGGATCGTGGCGGAGCTTGGCTTTAAGCGCAAGGATATTGAGTATCAGCAGGAAAAGCGGCGTGCCGGCAAGACCCACAATAACTGGTACAGTCTTTATGATGCCGCCATGCTCAGTTTTACTTCTTATACAAAAGTGGGGATGCGTATTGCGACGATCATGGGATTTGTCCTGTCCGGTTTGAGCATCGCTGTGGCATTTGTCTATCTGGTCATGAAGCTTGTTTTCTGGGACCGCTTTGTAGCCGGTATGACGCCGATCCTTTTGGGAATTTTTGTGTTTGGATCGGTTCAGTTGTTCTTTATCGGATTGCTCGGAGAGTATATCATGAGTATCAATTCGAGGGTGACACGCCGCCCGCTTGTTGTCGAGGAGGAACGGATCAATTTCGGGGATCCGGAAACGAAAGGAGAACAAAATGAGTAACGTAGCTGAAAAACTTTGGAATCTCATCGAAACAATGGTGCGGGGAGTGTTCGGCTTGATCTTTCGCATATTTCATATCAAATTTACCGAGGAACAGTGGGACTCGCTTCTGCAGTTCGTGCGCTTCGGCATCGTCGGCGCGTGGAACACGGTGTTTTCGTACGCCATCAACGTGTGCTGTCTGTTAATATTTAAAAAAATGGGTATATTAAGTGTGGCGGACCTGGATATGTATGTGGCGAATACGATCGCGTTTATCCTCAGCGTTCTCTGTTCGTTCCTTCTGAACAGCCGGTTTGTGTTTACGCTGGAAGAAGGGCAGAGCCGCAGTTTTTGGAAGGCACTGTTAAAAAGTTACCTCTCGTACGGGTTTACGGGGATCATTTTGAATAACATACTGGCGTATGTCTGGGTAGGGATTTTTGGCATTTCCAAATTTGTGGCGCCGCTGATCAGCCTGATCATTGCCATTCCGATCAACTTTTTCATGAACAAGCTTTGGGCGTTTAAGACGGAAGCGGAATAAAAAAAACTTTTCAAATGAGGAAAGATATGGTAGAATAGTTTCGAATGAACAAATGACATGGAGGAAAAACATGGGAATTAGCGTTATCCTGCTGGCATACAAAGAGGAAGAAAACCTCAAAGTCCTGTTGCCGCAGATCATAGACAATGTGAAAAAGACGGGGGAGGAGTATGAGATCCTGGTGATCGATACGGCCGAACCTCTCGATGATACAGAGGGCGTATGTAAGACATTTGGGGCGAGGTATATCAATCAGGAGGAGCCGGCGTTCGGCGGCGCGTTCAAGACGGGCATCAAGTACGCCGAGATGGACAAGTTCCTCATTTTAGACAGCGACGGTTCGCACAATCCCAAATATATCCCGGCCATTTATGAGAAGTTTATGAAAGAGAACTGCGATGTTGTCATCGGCTCGCGCTATGTGGAGGGCGGAAAGACGAACGACGCGAAGAGTTCGATCGTGATGTCTCATATTTTAAATGGCATGTTCCGGCTGTTTCTCGGCATTAAGGCGAAAGACATTTCGACCGATTACCGCATGTACCATACCGAGCAGTTGAAAAAAGTTTCGCTGACGTGCCGGAATTACGACGTGCTGCAGGAAGTGCTGCTGCGCCTGCGGTTAAATAAAGAAGATAAAAAATTGAAGATCGGGGAAGTGCCCATTGAGTTCGACAAGCGTATTTACGGCGAGTCGAAGCGGCGGCTGCTTCCGTTTATCATGAGTTATATTAAGACATTGTGTAAGCTTACCGTTACGCGGATGGTTGGGAAATAACAGAAAGGTAATGATATGATGTATCCGATGAAGTTGGCGCCCGTGTATAAGGACTACCTCTGGGGCGGTCATGAGCTGGAACGGCTGTATGGAAAGGCCGGAGAGGGAGAGTGTACGGCGGAGAGCTGGGAACTTTGCAGCCTGCCGGAAGGAAAGAGCGTCATCAAGAACGGTCAGTACAAAGGCCGGTTCTTAAGCGATATCCTCACGGAAAATCCGTGCTTTGTCTCGCCCAAATCCGGAGCCGGGGACCGGTTTCCCATCCTCATCAAGTTTATCGACGCAAAGCAGAAGCTGTCGATTCAGGTACATCCGTCAGACGATACGGCGCGGCACGAACTTGGCGAGGAAGGAAAGGCGGAGATGTGGTATGTCATTTCATCGAAGCCTCACGCCTTTTTATATTACGGGCTGAACCGGGAACTTTCGAAGGAACAGCTTGAGGAAAAGATCCGGGACGGCTCGGTCTGTGACGTGCTGAACCGGGTCGAAGTGCATGCGGGGGACGTGTTTTTTATCCACCCGGGGACGATCCACGCGATCGGGGCCGGCATGGTGATCGCCGAGATCCAGCAGAGCTCGAATACGACATTTCGCGTGTATGACTACCTGCGAAAGGACAAGGACGGGAACTACCGGGAACTTCATATCGACCGCGCGATCGAAGTCATTGACCGCACGCCGGTCGTGCCGTCCCAGGTGTTTGACAATAACGAAGTCCGCCTGAAGGAGGGACGTCTGCGCCGTCTGTTTGAGTGCAGCTATTTCAGCGTTCTGCGCATCGAAAACTGGGGCGGGAAGATCAAGTTCTGGTGTGACCGCAGTTCATTTCACTCGCTACTCGTCGTGAAGGGGAGCGGATTTTTGGAATACGGTGGCAGACGGTATGATTTTGAGGCCGGCGACAGCATATATATTCCGGCGGGGATGGGGGAATATTATATCCATGGCCGCCATGAAATTTTGATGTCAAAGCTATAAAGTGTCAAAGCTATAAAGAAAGGAATGGATATTTCAATGAAAGTAACAGCAATGATCATGGCAGGAGGACGGGGCGAGCGGTTTTGGCCGAAGAGCCGCAAGAGCCTGCCAAAACAGTTTTTAAGCCTGACGGATGACGGTGTGACGATGATCCAGGACACGGTGAGCAGGATCCTGCCGCTTGTCGATATGGAGGATATTTATATCGTGACAAACCGGGATTATAAGGAGCTTGCGATGGAGCAGCTGCCGGAGCTTCCGGAAGAGAACATACTGTGCGAGCCGGTTGGTCGCAATACGGCGCCGTGCGTCGGACTCGCCGCCATGCACATCGGCAATAAGTATGACGACGCTCTTATGATCGTACTGCCGTCGGATCATCTGATCAAATACAATTCGATGTTTTTAAATGTGCTGCGGGACGCGTGCGCGGTGGCGGAAAAGGGCGAGAACCTGACGACGATCGGCATTACCCCGAATTACCCGGAGACCGGGTACGGCTACATTAAGTTCGATCCCGACCAGAGTGAGGGACGCGCGTACGGTGTGGAGCGGTTTGTGGAAAAACCCGACCTGAAAACGGCGAAGAAGTATCTGGCGGACGAGTCCTATCTGTGGAACAGCGGGATGTTTGTGTGGAAGGTTTCCACGATCCTGGCGGATATAGAGAAATATATCCCGAATACGTATGCGGGACTGGTGAAGATCAAAGAGGCCATCGGCACCGAAGAGCAGGATGCCGTACTGGAGGCGGAGTTCCAGAAGATGGAATCCGAGTCGATCGATTACGGTATTATGGAAAAGGCAGATCACATTTATGTCATTCCCGGGACGTTTGGCTGGGATGACGTCGGTTCGTGGCTGGCGGTCGGAAGGATCCGCTCGACCAATGAATTTGGAAACACCGTTCAGGGAAATGTGATCACTGTGGAGACGAAAAACTCGATCATCGAGGGAACGGACAAGCTGATCGCGGCCGTAGGGTTGAAGGACATCATCGTGGTCGATACCGATGACGCACTTTTGATCTGTGACAAGGGTCATGCCGGCGATATTAAGAAAGTGCTGGAGAACCTTCGGATCTGCAACCGGAACGAGTACATCTAGTGCAGGGATCCATGTTCTGTACTATGTATCATATCAGCCGGGGGCAACGATGTTCCATCTGTATGTATGAAACCCGGCATTACAGGAAAAAATAGCGAAAACAGGTTTTTTGAAAGGAGATCGTATGAAACGTGCATTGATTACAGGTATTACCGGACAGGACGGTTCTTACCTTGCAGAATTGTTGTTGGAAAAAGGATATGAGGTTTACGGCATCATGCGCCGTAAAAGCGTGGTGGATTATGGAAATGTGGAGCATATCAAGGATAAGCTGAATTTTATCTACGCGGATATGACTGACGTGGTATCGCTGATCCGCGCGATGCGCATCAGCCAGGCCGATGAGATCTACAATCTGGCGGCGCAGTCGTTCGTGGCGACGAGCTGGGAGCAGCCGCTCGCGACGGCGGACATCGACGCGCTCGGCGTGACGAATATGCTGGAGGCGATCCGCACGGTGAAACCGGAGGCGAGATTTTACCAGGCTTCTACGAGTGAGATGTTCGGTCTCGTTCAGGAGATGCCGCAGAAGGAGACGACGCCGTTCTATCCGCGTTCGCCATACGGAGTGGCGAAAGTGTACGGACACTGGATCACGAAAAACTACCGAGAGAGTTATGATCTGTACGCCTGCTCCGGTATTTTGTTCAACCATGAGTCGGAGCGGCGCGGACTGGAGTTCGTGACGAGAAAGATCACAGACGCGGTAGCGCGTATCAAGCTTGGCGTTCAGGATCATGTGGAACTCGGAAATATGGATTCGAAAAGAGACTGGGGCCATTCGAAGGATTATGTGCATGCGATGTGGCTCATGCTCCAGCAGGATAAGCCGGACGATTATGTCGTTGCTACCGGCGAGACGCGTACGGTGCGTGAATTTGTTGAGCTTGCGTTCGGCCATGTGGGTATCGAGGTCGAGTGGAAGGGTGAAGGCGTAGATGAGATCGGTGTGGATAAGGCAACGGGAAAGACGATCGTGACGATCAATCCGAAATTCTTCCGTCCGGCTGAGGTGGAAGTGCTTCTCGGCGATCCGTCCAAAGCGGAGAAAACGCTCGGATGGAAGCGGGAGATCTCATTCAGCCAGCTTGTGGAGAGAATGGTGAAGAACGATCTGGCGATCGTGGAGAAAGAGATCAAAGTGCAGTCGATCCAGTAAGGTTGACGGCACGGAAATGAGGGGAAGCATGAAGAAGGCATTGATTATCGGCGGAGCCGGATTTGTCGGACAGTATTTGGCGGATTATCTGCAAAAGGACTGCGGATATGAGGTCTGTTCCACGAAAATGAAAAATGAGGAGCTTCCCGATACCGATTATGAAGTAAAAGACATGAACCTCCTCGTGAAGGAAGAGGTGGAGGCGGTCGTGGAGCAGGTTGACCCGGATGTGATCTTTCATCTGGCGGCGCAGAGTTCGGTGGCCGTTTCGTGGTCGAATCCACAGCTTACGGTGGATGTCAATATAAAGGGGACGATCCAGCTTTTGGATGTGCTGAAGGAGCGCCAGTTTCCGGGCGGCGTCCTGCTGATCGGTTCCGGTGAGGAATACGGGCGCATTCTGCCCGATGAGGTGCCGATCGTGGAAGATACGGTACTGCGGCCTGGTAATATTTACGCGGCGACGAAGAGCTGCCAGAATATGATCGCCGCCATTTATGCGAAGGCGTACGGCCTGCACCTTGTGATGGTGCGCGCGTTTAACCATGTGGGGCCGAAACAGTCCCCGCAGTTTGTCGTCTCGGATTTCTGCAAACAGGTGGCAGAGGCGGAGATGGGACTGCGGAAGCCGGTCATCCATGTGGGAAATCTCAAGGCGAAGCGCGATTTTACGGATGTCCGTGATGTTGTGGCCGCCTATGAATGTCTCGTGCGGCTCGGTGAGAGTGGGGAGACGTACAATGTCGGTTCTGGTAACGCTTACGAGATTGAGCATATTTTAAATCAGATCATTGCGCTCTCGGGGCGGGAGATCCACGTCGAGGTGGAGAAAGAACGTCTCCGGCCGATCGACGTTCCGCTCATTGTCGCGGATATTACGAAAATCAGGGAGCGGACCGGCTGGGAGCCGAAGATTTCGCTGGAACAGACGCTGCGGGATACGCTGGACTACTGGAGAAAGAATCTAAAACAGTAGGAAAATGAAGTGTGGGAAGAAGTTAGCTCTGAAATCGTGATTTGTGAGATTGTGATCTGTGAGGTCGTGATCTGTAGAAAGGTTATGGAGCGATTCAGTTTGGAGAGGGAAAGGAAGAGCAGTATGGGTCGAACAGAGAATTATGAGCGGTGGCTGGCACACGTTAAGGAAGCCGATGTATTGGAGGAACTGGAGAGCATACGCGGGAACGAGGAAGAGATCAATGACCGCTTTTACCGGGAACTGGAATTTGGCACCGGGGGACTGCGTGGCGTGATCGGCGCGGGGACGTACCGGATGAATGTGTACACGGTGGCAAAGGCGACGCAGGGGTACAGCAACTACCTGACGAAGACCGTGAAAACGGGGGCGCCATCGAGTCCTTCGGTGGCGATCGCGTATGACAGCCGGAATAAGTCGGATCTGTTCGCGATGACGGCGGCGGGTGTGTTTGCCGCAAATGGAATCCAGGTCTATCTGTATCAGGAACTGATGCCGACGCCGTGTCTTTCCTATGCGGTGCGCGCGCTCCACTGTGATGGCGGTATCGTGGTGACGGCGAGCCATAATCCGGCAAAGTACAATGGCTATAAAGTGTACGGATCGGACGGCTGCCAGATCACGCTGGAGGCAGCGGAAGCGATCCTGAAAGAGATCGACGGTGTGGACGTGTTTGACGATGTGAAGTCAGTCGATTTTGAACAGGGCTGTGAGTCGGGTGCGATCCAGTTTATCGACCAGAGTGTTACGACCGGGTTTATTGATGCCGTGTCGGAGCGGGCGCTGAACCCGTCTGAGATCGATAAGGATGTGTCGATTGTCTACACGCCGCTAAATGGCACCGGCCGCTATCCGGTGACCAGATGCCTGCGGGAGAACGGATATACAAAGATCACGATTCCGGCCGAGCAGGAATTGCCGGACGGCAATTTTACGACGTGTCCGTATCCGAACCCGGAAATCCGGGAGGCGCTCGAAGTGGGACTGAAAAAGGCGAAAGAGATCGGGAGCGACCTGCTGCTCGCGACCGACCCGGACTGTGACCGCGTCGGCGTCGCGGTGGCGAAGGGAGACGGCGAGTACCAGCTGATCTCCGGAAATCAGATGGGGATTCTGCTGTTTGACTATATCTGCCGCACGAGGCAGGCAAACGGCACGATGCCGGAGCGCCCGGTGGCGGTAACGACGATCGTTTCCACGAAAATGATTGATTCGATCGCCAGGCATTACGGCGTCGAGGTGAAGCGTGTGCTGACTGGGTTTAAGTTTATCGGCGAGCAGATCGGCTTCTTAGAGGAAAAGGGCGAAGAGGATCGTTATATTTTCGGATTTGAGGAGAGCTACGGCTATCTGAGCGGCGGACATGTGCGCGATAAGGACGGGGTGAATGCGTCCCTGCTGATCTGTGAGATGTTTGCCCACTATAAAGCGAAAGGACGCTCCCTCATCGAGGTACTGGATTCTTTGTATGAGGAATACGGCTATTTTCAGGAGTCCCTGCAGTCGATCACGTTTGAGGGTGCGAGCGGGGCAAAGAAAATGGCGGATCTGATGGAGAAGTTCCGCACGGAGCCGCCGGCAAAAATAGCCGGATACAGCGTCCTTGGCGTAAAAGACTACGAAAAGGGCGTGGGAGAATTGCCGAAATCAAATGTTCTCGAGTTTAATATGGAGCAGGATGTAAACGTGCTCGTGCGTCCGTCCGGTACGGAGCCAAAGATCAAGATGTACTATTTGGTGAAGGGCAGCAGCGAAGCACAGGGCAAGACGATTGTTTCCTCTTTGGAGGAATACTTCACGGAAGTATGCGGGTGATTAGAAAAAACTGGATGATGAGAAATGAGAAGCAAAAAGGGGTTCTGTTTTTGCTTCTATTTTCTATTGCCTTTTTGGGAATTTATCTGTGCACATATGCGCTTTTTTTCCAAAGGGGCAAAAGTTATATTTGGAATTATGATGGTATCAAGCAGCATTTCGCGTCGCTCGTCTATCTCGGACGGTATTACCGGGAAGTGGCGGGGGCGTTTTTGCAAGGGGATTTTACGCTGCCGATGTTTGATTTTTCGATCGGCATGGGCGAAGATATCATGACAACGCTGAATTTTTATGGACTGGGCGATCCGCTGACGCTTTTGGCGGCTCTTGTGCCCGAGGAAAAGATGGAAGCGTTATACAATTTTCTCGTGATCTTCCGCATGTATCTGGCGGGACTGTCGTTTGCCTGGATGTGCCGGCAGCATGGGAAACGTTACAGCGCCGCTTTTATCGGGGCGCTGATCTACGCGTTTTCGGGGTATGCGCTGCATGTAGCCGTGAAGCATCCGTTTTTTGTGATACCGATGATCTTTCTTCCACTCTCGGTCGTCGGATTGGAGCGCGCGCTCGATCAAAAGAAGCTGTCACTATTGATCACCATGGTGTTTTTCACTGCTTTGAACGGGTTCTATTTCTTTTACATGAATACGATCTTTCTCGTTCTGTATGCGGCTGTCCATCTGCTCTGCCGGAGGGCGGGGGTGAGGAAATGGCTGAAGGGGATCGGGAGGTGCGCGGCTTCGTATGCGGTCGGGGTTTCGATGGCGGCTGTGATCTTTTTGCCAACAGCAATTTCTTTTCTCACCGGGACGCGAAGCGAGAGTTCGGTAAATCCGGGAAATCTTCTGCATTTTGATGTTTCCCGATATCTCAATATGGCAGCGAGGGCGATCGGGGCGCCGAGGATTACCTGGGATTATCTGGGACTCGTTTCTCTTGTGCTGCCGGCGCTCGTCGTGTTGTTTGCCGTCCCTCTCAGAAAGAGAGGGTTCGCGGCAGTCGAACGGAACCAGTTGTCACACAAAATGGAGTTAAAAGTAAATATAATAATTTGGACCGTGTTAATGCTCCTGCCGTTGGGCGGCTATGTGATGAACGGGTTTTCCTATGTGTCCGGGCGCTTTTTGTATCTCGTGGCCTTTGTGTATGTGATGGGGACGGTAGAGGTACTGCCGGAGCTGCTCTCCCTGAAAGGGAGGGACATTATGTTCTGCTCGGGGGCGGGAATTGCTTACTGGGCGGTATTTCTGACGACGAGAGATGGCGGATTTTATGAGGGGTTTGGCATGATCATGCTCGCGGTGACGCTGGCCCTTTTATTTTCCCGCTGGTTCCGCCGTCTGGGACAGGAATGGAGGATTTCACTGCTTACGGTAGTGATCGCGCTGAATATTATAGGAAACGGCTGGCTTTTGTTCGGGGCGCAGGGCTATGTCAAAGAGTTTGAGGATGCGGGAACGGCGCTGGAGACGCTGCGAAAGGCACCGGAGAATGAGGCGGTGGTTCAGGAAGGGACACCAGTTCAGGATGAGTCGTCAGGTCAGGAGGGGGCGTTAGGCCAGAATGAGTCGCCAGATCAGGATGTTGGTTCGTTTTACCGCGTCGCTTCTTCGGTGTGTACGAGTGAGAATGCGGCGATGGTAAATGGAAATTACGGGGTGTCGAGTTATTTTTCGATGTCAAATCCAAACCGCATCCGCTACCTGCTGGAGATGGATAACGGCGGCGTGCTCGACAGTATGTTCAAGATTGCGGGGATGGACGGAAGGACGGCGCTGTTAGCGCTGGCATCGGTGCGCTACTACGCGGTGCCGGAAGAGGATTCGCAGGGTGGTGTACCCTATGGATTTAAACTTGTGAAACAGTTCGATAGGGGCATGAAACGGTATGGACTGTATGAAAATCAGAATTTCCTGCCGCTCGGTATTACGTTTGACAGTTACGTGTGTGAATCGGACGCGCGGGATATGAGCGGTCTCGAGAAGCAGGACCTCATGCTGAAAACGGTTGTATTGGATCAGGAGGTGTCTGGGATCGCGAAATTGAATGTGACGCAGCAGACGGAGGCGGGAAGCCAGAATGAGAAGGAAGCGGGACGAGAAACGGCGGCAGGGCTTGGACGCGAGAATCAGCTGGACACCGGGGTGCGGGAAGTTCCGTTTACGATCGTGCCGGATGAGGGTGTCGAGTTGAAGGGGGATACGTTCCACATCAAAAAAGGCGGCACCGGAGTGACGGTAGAATGGGAGGCCGAAACGGCCGGCGAATATTACGTTTGTCTGGAACATTATAAAATAAGCAGCAGGAATCGCACGTATTGCGATATTACGATGAAGTGTCAGGAGAGAAAAAAGACGATACGGGCGCTGAAAGATACATGGAACTGGTATTTTGGACGGGAAAAGTATTTGTTAAATATGGGTTTGATAGAGAAGGAGGACGAGCCATGCGGGAGCTGCTGCATCCGCTTCCAAACGGCGGGAACGTTTTCGAAATCCGATCTGAAGCTCTACGTCCAGACGATGGAGCAGTATGCGGACGCCACCGCCGAACGGCGGGAGGACGTGCTCGAGCAGGTCTCGATCGGGAAAAACCGTGTGAGCGGTGAGATTTCGCTGGAGGAAAAGAAACTGCTGTTTTTGTCGATCCCGTACAGCGAGGGCTGGCGGGCGAGCGTGGACGGACAGGAGGTGAAGCTTCTCCGGGCCGATACGGCTTATATGGCGCTCGAACTCGAGCCGGGGCAGCATCAGGTCGTGCTTTCGTATACGACGCCGTATATCCGGATGGGCGCTTGTATGAGCGCGCTCGGGTGGCTTGCATTTGCTTTTTATCAATGGATGAGTCGAAGGGAGAAGAGACGTGGAATATAAATATCGGTTTTCCGTAGTGATCCCGGTGTATCATGTGGCGGATTATCTGGCAGAGACGTTGGATTCGGTTATTTCACAGGATATCGGTTTTACCGAGCATATTCAGGTCATCCTCGTAAATGACGGGAGCCCGGATGACAGCGAGTCGATCTGCCTGTCCTATCAGAAGCGGTATCCGCATAATATCGTGTATGTCAAACAGGAAAACGCCGGGGTGAGCGCGGCGAGAAACCACGGCGTGAAATATGTCGAGGGAAAATATGTAAATTTTCTCGATGCGGATGATAAATGGGCGAAAAACAGTTTTCGCGCCGTGTTTGAATTTTTTGAAAAACATTACGAGAAGATCGATCTCGTCTCCTGTCGTCAGAAATTTTTCGAGACAAGGGATGAATACCACTGGCTGGCGTTTAAGTATGAAAACGGCAGCCGGATCATTGATATTTTAGATAAATATAACTATATCCAGATGCATGTGACGGCGTCGTTTGTCAAAGCGGAAGTGCTCGCGCGCCATTCGTTTGACGAGAACCTCAAATTTTCCGAGGACGCCAAATTTGTAAATTCGGTCATACTCGATAAGCTGAAATACGGCGTGGTCTCGGACGCGCTGCATTTCTACCGGAAGCGGGTCAATGCATCCTCGGCCGTTCAGAATAAGGGCGTATCGAAAGAATGGTATTTGGACACGCCAAGGCACTATTATCTGGAGCTGATCCAGGAGTCCCTCGAAAAGTACGGCACGGTATTGTTATACGTACAGTACCTGATCCTCTATGATTTCCAGTGGCGGCTGCGCGACGATCCGTCGCGGGTGCTGACAGAAGAGGAGCAGGAGTGGTATGAACAGTGCCTGAAGGAAATGCTGGATCATATGGACGACGACATCATCTGTCATCTGGATAAGATGTATGTGGAATATAAAATATTTGCGCTCTCTCTGAAATACGGCCGTGACATTCGGAGGGAACTGAAATACCGGAAGGGGAGTTTGTACTTTCATCATATCAAGATTTACAGTTTTCAGGCAAAGTCGCTGTTTTCCGTCGATGTGCTGGAAGTAAAAGAGGGGATGCTCCATCTGTCCGGCCGGATCTGGTGCCCATTTGCGGAGGAGACGGACTTTTATTTCCAAAATGAGAGGGGAGAGCAGTTTCCCATCCGTTCGAAGCCAGCTGGATTTCGAAAAGCGGTAGTATTCGGCCGGGAGATCATGCGCGTGCGGGGATATGAAGTCCGGCTTCCGCTGGCGGGAGTCCGCGAATACCAGGCGTATGCCTCATACCAGAAGCGATTTCCCCAAAGACTTTATATCCGCATCGGCAAATTTTCACATTTGAGCCAGGAAGTAGAGGAACTCTACTATCACGAAGGGGGCTGTCTGTTCGGATATGAGGAAGAAGAGGGGAAAATCTGCATCCGGCGAAAGCGCTTTTTTCCGCATCTGGCAAAGGAACTGCGTCTGCTGGGCAGATGTGTGAAAGATAAGAAGTATGAGATCGTCTGGTACCGCGTGCTGTACCATCTCCTGAAACCGTTTCTGCGCAGGGAGCGGTGGATCGTGATGGAGCGCATCCATGTCGCGGGTGACAATGCGGAACATTTTTTCCGTTTTTTAGCGGATCATGCGGAGAGGGATGTGAAGGCGTATTTCACGATTTCGGAAGACAGTGCAGATTATCATCGGATGAAGCAGTGGGGGCAGGTGCTCCCATTCCGCAAGTTCCGATATAAATTAAATGTACTTTTAGCAAAAAACATCATTTCCTCCCAGGGGGAAGACAATATTTTTAACCCGTGGGATAAAGACAGCGTATATATCCGCGATCTTTATAAATATAAGTTTATTTTTCTGCAGCACGGGATCATAAAAGATGATTTGTCGCAGTGGCTCAATAAGTTCAATAAAAACCTGCAGATGTTTGTCACTTCCGCCAAACCGGAATATGAGTCGATTCTGGAGGGAGACTATTTTTATGATGAATCGGTTGTAAAGCTGACGGGACTGCCGCGGTATGATAACTTAAATCGTGATATAAGGGCTGAAAAATCCCTGATCATCATGCCGACATGGCGCTTTGCCCTGGCGTGCCGTCTGGATAACAACACGGGGGAGCGGATTTATAACCCTTTGTTCAAAGAATCGCTATTTTTCCGCTTTTACCAGAAACTCATCCAGGACGAGAGGCTGATCGCGGCACTGAAGCGGAATGGGTATACAGGAAAATTTTTCCTTCACACACACCACCGCGTGCAGATGAAGGACTTTGAGGACAACGAAACGATCCGGCTGCTGCGTGACGGCATGGATTATCAGGAAGAGTTTGAGAAGAACGCGCTGCTCATCACGGATTTTTCCAGTGTGGCGTTTGATTTTGCCTATCTGAAAAAGCCCGTGATCTACACACAGTTTGATATAGACACATTTTTTCAGGGGCAGGTGTACTCGAAAGGGTATTTTGATTATGAGCGTGACGGGCTGGGGCCGGTCTGTTATGATTATGAGACGACCGTGCAGACGATCATTGACTATGTGGAGAGGGACTGCCGGCTCGAGGACCGTTATGATGAGAGGGGCAGCCAGTTCTACCGCTGGTTTGACAGGGAAAACTGTAAACGGGTGTATGAGGAAATCCGTGCACTGGGGAAGCTGTGAAGGAGGGAATCTGATGGGAAAAAAGAATATTGCTGGAAAACGTAACGACGCGGCATTTCGTGACATCGACCCATCTGTCTCCCTCGCTATCCTCTGCGGGGAAACGCCAGGTGGGAAAGGCCATATCGCATCGGTCGAAGAGCATTATGATTATGCCGTGGCCGATCCGTGCCGGATCCTGCTGCGCCGCGCGGGGTGGAAGTCATTGGAAGAGGCGGGAGAGGCGACGGACTTTTTTTCCATCTGCCGCCTGTTCTTAGAAGAGCCGCGATTTTATGCGCAGCCGCGGCCGCGGCTGCAGGCGGACAGGCGGGCAAACACACAGCCATACAAAAGTTTCCCGCCCTCTCATGGTTTGGAACAGAAGGTATCAAAACCGGATGGGATTGAAAGCAGGAGTACCGAACTGTCAAAAACGATTAACGGTTATGAGGACATCATCGACCAGACCGTGCAGACTTATGGGGAATTTCTTCCGTTTTTCCAGTGCCTCCTGTTACAGGATCTGGTGCCACGGCTGCTGACGAAACAGACATGCCGTGAGATGGGAGTGGAGGGAGGGTTGCTCCGCTGTCTGCTAGAGAAGTTCGACGACGATATGATCGCCGGCTGCGGCATACCGGAAGACATTCTGATCCGCATTCTTTCTTTTAAGTATCAGACGGATATTCGCGAGAAACTCGTATACCGCAGCGGAAAGCTGAAGTTTGAAAATCTGCCCATCGTGCCGTTAAAAGAAATTCCGTTCGTTGTGGAACATATGTCATGCAGGGACGGCATGTGCCAATTGGAAGGCAGTGTAATAAAGCCGCTCGATGGAGCGGCTTCGCCACTCCTTGGAGCGGCTTTGTCGCTAGATGGGGCAGCTTTGCCGCTAGAAGGCGGAGCAGCCCGACTGCTGGAAAACGAAACAGCCCCGCCGTACAAAAAAGACCCGATCGAGTACTATTATGCGGATAACCGGAACCGCCGTTATGAGATCGGATGGGAGGACGGAGAAGAACTGTATTTTTTAGGCGAGCGCATGCGGACGAGGCAACGGTTTACGGCGCGGTTCCAGGTGGGACCGAAGACCGGCGGCATACGTTTCATGTACCGCTACAAAAACGCATTTCAGGCCAGGATCCGCATGATCTTTTCTGACGAGATCGGGCTGGACGAGGATAAGCACCGGAATACGGCCGTTCTCGGCAAGTATTATGTGAAACTTGAGAAGCGGATCTTATTTGCGGCGCCGCTGCATTGGAAAACGAAATTAAAGCTTTTCTTTACATTTTCATTAAAAAGCATTAAAATGTAACAAGAAAAGAAAAGGAGGAACGGGGAACACTATGATTTACGGAGTTGTACTGGCGGGAGGAGTCGGGAGCCGGATGGGAGATATGGGAAAGCCGAAGCAGTATTTGCTGCTCGGGGATAAGCCGATCCTGATCCACACGCTGGAAAAATTTTATATGCAGAGTGAATTTGCACAGGTTTTGGTACTCTGTCCGTCCGAGTGGCTGACACATACGAAAAATCTCATACGAAAATATATGAAGGACGATGACGGCCGGATCGTCGTGCTGGCGGGGGGAGAGACCCGGAACGAGACGATCATGAACGCGGTCGCCTATATCGAGTCAGAGGGAAATCTCGACGAGGAAACGATCATCGTCACGCACGACTCGGTGCGCCCATTTGTCACGCAGCGCATCCTGGAGGAAAATATACGCTATGCCAGGGAATACGGTGCCTGTGACACGGCCGTGGCCGCGACGGACACGATCGTGTGCAGCGAGGACAATGTGCTGATCAGCGAGATCCCGGAGCGGCGCAGGATGTATCAGGGACAGACGCCGCAGACGTTCCAGGCCCTGAAATTAAAGCGGTTATACAATGAGCTGAGCGACGAAGAGAAGGCGCTTCTCACTGACGCGGCGAAGATTTTCGTGATGAAGGGTGAAAAGGTGCATATCGTCGAGGGCGAAGTATTTAATATTAAAATTACGTATCCGTACGACCTGAGGGTGGCGGAAGCGCTCATACATGATGGGAAATAGGAGGATCATATGCTGAATGCGGTGTACCGTCTCGTGGCTCCGAGGCGGTTTGAGGTTGAATTTACGAATATAGATCTGTGCGGCGGTCATCTCATCGTGCGGCCGACCCATCTCTCGATCTGCAACGCGGACCAGCGGTATTACCAGGGAAAGCGGGCGGATGATATTTTGAAAAAGAAACTGCCGATGGCGCTCATCCACGAGGGGATCGGACAGGTGGTGTATGATCCGCAGGGAGAGTTCGCGCCGGGCGAGAGGGTAGTGATGATACCGAACACGCCGCCGGCAGGTGAAGAGACGGATGCGGACGGCATCGCGGAAAATTACCGGCGGGATGCCCGTTTCCGCGCGAGCGGCTTCGACGGGTTCATGCAGGACGTCGTGGAAATACGCAGGGACCGCGTCGTGCGCCTGCCAGAGGGGATCGATCCGTGCGTCGCCGCGTTTACGGAAATTGTGACGGTCAGCGTCCACGCACTGCGGCGGTTTGATCAGATGGCGCGCCCGTACCGTAAGGCGGTCGGCATATGGGGCGACGGAAATCTCGGATATATCACGGCCGTGCTCTTTCAGGCGATGTTCCCGGAGACGAAGCTCTATATATTCGGGATGGACCGGGACAAACTGTCCGATTTCACATTTGCCGACGAGACGTTCCTTGTCACGGATATACCAAAAGATCTGGAATTTGACCACGCGTTTGAGTGTGTGGGCGGCGAGGGCGCGTCGAAGGCGATCAACCAGATCATTGATTTTATCCGCCCGGAGGGAACGATTTCGATCCTCGGCGTGTCGGAAAATCCGGTGGCAGTCAATACCCGGATGATGCTGGAAAAGGGACTGCGGATGTTCGGCAGCAGCCGCAGCGGAAGAGAGGACTTTCTGCGGACGATCGAACTGTATCAGTCCGATCCGGAAATACCCGATTACTTTCAGAATATCATCGGGGCGAAGATGGAAGTGCGGACGATCGGAGATATGAAACGGGCTTTTGAGACCGATATCCACAAGCAGTTCGGAAAAACAGTCCTGATATGGAAATGAAAAATGAGTGCAGAAATGAGGAAGAGTTATGAGTGGATTACTTTCAAACAAAAATAAACGATTTTTAAAGAAACGTCTGAAATTTTGGCTCTGCTGTTTGAAACATCCTATATTAAATGAGCATTTGATCGTTTTTGAAGCGTTTAGCGGCAAGAGGTGCGGGGGCAACCTGCGCGCCATTTACGAGCAGCTGATGGAAGATGAGCGCTACCGTGATTTTCGTTACGTCTGGATTGTCAATGATGTGGAAGCACATGCGGATCTGAAAGTGCGGCGGCATACGCGCGTGGTGAAGAAAGATTCACCATCGGCCTTTATTTTGTACGCCAAAGCGAAATACTGGTTTAACAACGTAGCGCTGCCCAATTATCTGATCCCGCGCCCGCATCAGGTGTATGTGGAAACGTGGCACGGGACGCCGCTCAAAAAGCTGGGGAACGATATAGAATATGAAGTGGATCCGCGCCAGTCGCTGGCCGAGATGCATAAAAAATATTATATCAAGGGACGGAAGATGGATTATCTCGTATCGCCGTCGAAATTTTATTCAGAGAAGATGATCTCATCGTTCCGGCTCGATAAGAGCAAAAAGGAGGACATCATTCTGGAAACCGGTTATCCGAGAAACGACGCCCTCTTTACGTTTACGGAAGAAGATGTGGCAAGGATCCGCGAGGAGATCGGCGTGCCGGACGGGAAGAAAGTTATTTTGTACACGCCGACCTGGCGCGACAACGAGTTTAAAAAAGGGGAGGGCTTCCAGTATAAAGAGGCCGTCGATTTCGGGCGGCTCATGGAGGAACTGGGGGACGAGTATGTCCTTTTGTTCCGCGCCCATCACCAGATCGGATTTAAGGATGTCGCCCACGATGTGCCTGGCGTCATTGATGTGACGGAGGTGGACGATGTCAACGACCTGTACATCATCAGCGACCTGATGATCACCGATTACTCTTCCACAATGTTCGATTATGGGAACCTCCGGCGTCCGATGGTCTTTTTCATGTACGATCTGGATGAATACCAGGGGGAGATCCGTGACTTTTATTTTGATATCAATGAACTGCCAGGCCCGATCGTAAAGACGCAGGAAGATCTGGCGGACGCGATCCGGGATCAGTTCGCGCATTTTGAATACGATGACAAATATAAAGCATTTACTGCTAAATTTAACAGTCTGGATGACGGAAACGCGGCGAAGCGTGTGATCGAGGCGACGATCCGCACGGAACTCGGTCCGGCGTTCCGCTTCTATAAATGGCTGATCCACACGAAAAATGTGATCCGCAAGGGATTCCGTGACGGATATATCGCCTTTTCCGGCATGATGCGCTGCATGGGACTCTGTGTCACGAAAAACAGCCGCCTCCTGCGCTCATACAAAAATAAACATAAGGGCGAGCGGTGTTTTCTCATCGGAAACGGGCCGAGTCTGCGCGTATCTGATCTGGAGGGACTGCAGAAAAACGGCGAGATCACGTTTGGCTGCAATCTCGTGACGAAAGTATTCGGGGAGACGTCCTGGCGGCCGGATTATTATTTTCTCATCGACCGCATCTGCGCGAAATTCCAGAGTGAGGAGATCAATCAGGCCATCAAGGATATTCCCCTTTTTACGAATATCACGACCTACAATATTTTCCGGGAGAAACCGAGAAAGCCGGTGATCCTGTATAACATCGCCAAACCCCGCTACAAGGTGAAGCGCTCGCCGCTCGCCTACTATATCCCGTCCGGCTCCACCGTGATGTCGCTGATGATCGAGATGGCCGTTTATATGGGATTTTCGGAGATCTACCTCGTCGGATGCGACTGCACGTCGACGTTCAGCGGGAATACCCATTTTATCCAGGGGTATACCGATGACAAATTAAAAGCGCGGGACGCGAAAAAGATCATTGACCGCATGCGGCGGCTCGGGATCGAAGGAGATGATTATGAAAAGTATTTTCTCGACGGCTCACTGAATGCGTACACCCTGTTAAAGGAACACGCGCAGAAACGGGGAGTTACGATCTACAACGCCACGCGGGGCGGGGCGCTGGAGATCTATGAGAGAGTGGACATCGACCGCTTTCTTCCGCCGAAATGACCGGATCGGGCGGTCTGCAGTGACGTGTTGGCTTCCGTTGACCGCGGGCGTCAATGCAGGAACTGGTGGAGCACGTTCATAAGCAGGCCCATATCAAGTGGTTTGGCGATATGGGCATTCATCCCGCTCTTGAGTGCCGCCTCTTTATCTTCTTCCATCGCATTGGCGGTCATTGCGATGATCGGCAGATTTTTTACATCCTTACGGGGCATGGCGCGGATCGCTTTTGTTGCCTCGTACCCGTTCATTACCGGCATCTGTACATCCATCAGAATGGCGTCATAATAGCCCTCCTCGGAGGCCTCGATCATAGCGACGGCATCTGTTCCGTCCGGCGCCGATTCGATCGTAAAGCCGGCCTCTCCCAAAATAACTTCTGCAATTTCCCGGTTCAGTTCAATATCTTCCACCAGAAGAAGGCGCTTTCCGCTGTAATCCGTCTGTGTCCAAACGGTTCCCTCATCTTCCTGTGTATTTTCGATGATCTGGTTGGCAGCGAGAAGCGCTGCTTTTAAATCGGACATAAAGAGCGGTTTCGCACAGAATGCGGTAATGCCCGCGTCTTTGGCCTCATCTTCGATATCCGACCAGTCGTAGGCGGTGAGGATGATGATCGGGGCATCTTCGCCCACTACATGGCGGATCTGTTTTGCGGTTTCGATGCCGCTCATTTCCGGCATCTGCCAGTCGAGAATATACGTATGGTACGCATCTCCCTCGTCGTGAGCCGCTTTGGCACGGTAGACAGCTTCCCGGCCGGAAGTCGTCCACTCGGAACGCATTCCGATATTTTTCAGCATCTTGCTCACGCTGTCACAAACATTCAGGTCATCGTCAACGACCAGCGTGCGCAGTCCTTCCAGTTCCTTGATCTGTTCCGCGCTTTTTTCCATATCCTGCAGCTGCAGCGGAAGTTTTACGGTAAAGGTGCTTCCCTTTCCGACCTCACTTTCCACCGTGATCTCCCCGCCCATCATATCAATAATATTCTTCGTGATCGCCATACCGAGACCGGCGCCCTGAATATTGCTCCTCGTCGCGGTCGACTCGCGCTCAAACGGCTCAAAGATGTGTTCCACAAATTCCTGCGACATGCCGATCCCGTTGTCTTTGATCACAAAGATGAAATCGCCCCAGCCGTGCTTGAACGTCGTGTGCTGCGTGATGCGGAACGAAACTGTTCCGCCTGCTGGCGTGTATTTGACGGCGTTGCCGATCAGGTTGATAAAAATCTGGTTCAATTTCAGCGGATCCGCGATCACATCCTCGTTGGACACGCCAAAGGTGTCGATGAACATTTCCATCTTTTTCGATTTGACCTGCGGCTGGATGATGTTTACGAGGTTGTGCATCAGTTCCGGGATGTTGCACTCCTGGTTATGGATCTGCAGTTTGCCGCTCTCGATGCGGCTCATATCCAGGATGTCATTGATCAGTCCGAGTAGGTGATTGCTGGAAGAGAGGATTTTCTGCAGGCAGTCTTCTACCTGGTCCGTGCGTTCCATATGGCTGGCGGCAATGGTGGCAAAGCCGATAATGGCGTTCATCGGCGTCCGTATGTCATGGCTCATATTGGACAGGAATGTGGTTTTGGCCTGATTGGCGTGCTGTGCCTGCATCAGGGCGTCTTGCAGCGCCTGTGTCTGTTCCCGCTGTTTTTGGACTTGTTCCGTAATATCGCGGGATACGACCAGGGCGATAATGTCGCCGGTATCCTCGTCACATGTCAGGAAGAAGGATTGGCGGACGCACAAGGTGTGCGTGTCCGTGCCGCCCCAGTAGTCCACGTCAACTTCCTTAATTCCCTGTTCATACTGATCTTTCAGATATTCCACATCAACAGATTTGGAATAGTCATCCAGGGATTCCGGAAGAACAAATTGTTTCCATTGTTCGAAGCATTCGGAAGCTTTGCACGGCGCGGAGAGTCCTGCCTGTTCTAACAGGGACAGTTCCCCGGCATCGTCTGTGCGGATGATGTCCTGTTCGATCAGATCCTTTGTCAGGTTACACTCAAACGTACTGAACGAATTGGACATGATGGCGATCCGGTACTGCCGTTCCTTGCGGTACAGGACGGTGCGTTCGCGCTGTTCCTGGATTTCTTTTTCTTTCAGTTCCGTGATGTTCTGGCGGACATATAAAACCCTGGATGGAATCCCGTCGTTTCGTTCCAGACATACGGCGATCAGGTGTTCCCAGTCCTCTTTTCCCTGACGCGAAACATGGCATTCATGGACGGCCGAATCATTGTCGCGGAGGGATTCCCTGAGAGAATCGATCTGGGCAAATTGAGAGAATGCTTTCTTTCCTTCGTCGTCGATGACATCCGCTTCATGCTGCCGGATCACGTCGGTATACAGCCCCTCCATCGGGATATTGCTGTTGAGCGGCCCGATTCCGGCCATATAGGAATAGTGGTCATGGTCGAGATCCACCAGTAAATAGCGGGAGGAGAATATGATATTGATGCCGCGGAGGACATCGCCAAAATTTTTATTTTCTGCTTCCAGCAGCCTGCGCTGCTTCCTTGTACGGAAGACCAGAAAGGTAACGTACACGACGAACAGCGAGAGCAGGCAGATCTCCAGTATGACACCGGTCATGTTCGCTTTACGCACCATCCGCTGCGTGACACTTTTTGGAAATGCCTGGACGAGAACGTAATCGTGGTCAGGCAGGTTCAGCACACAGAGGTTGTCAGTTCTGCACTCTTCCCGGCACATGAGCGCCGCCTCACCGCCGTCCGTAAATACGGTCTGGGCTGCTTTCGCAGTATGTTCATCGATCACGCCTGCGCCGGTCAGGGAATCGAGAAGATCCGTGCCGTAAAATTCATGGTTGGAACTGGCGATAACCCGGCCCTTCTGTGTGCAGAGGAAAATGTCGGCTTCCTCGCCAAAGTATTTGGAAGAGAGCATATTTTTCAGATACTCTTCCGCGTGATACAGACCGAGAAACATGCCGGTAACCTGGTCGCCATTATACACCGGGGCGTAAAAAACCATCATCGGTTTTCCGGTGAGCCGGGAGCTTTCCACGGTTTCGACACCGCTCTCTCCCCGCATGCCCCGGGCAAAATATTCCCGGTCCGAGCTGTCGCTTGTTTTGCCGTCAGAAGCCAGATTGATGCCGTTGGCATCGGTAAAGCGGACGGCGTCGAATATCGTATTTTCTTCGATCTCTTTTAACATACGGGCATCGATCCTGGCACTCTTTCCACTGGTGCCAATCATAAAGGCGCTGTTCTGGATCTGACGCTGCGCACCGCTGAATTCGCTCTCAATGCGAAATAACGTCTGTTTGGCACAATCTTCCGCATATACCTTAATTCCAAGCGAATATCAAGAGGGCAAAATATTGTGAAATCTATTGAAAAAAAATCATATTTCATGTATAATAATGAAGATCGTGGTTGACTTCTGCGTTAGATTTTTAGGAGGAATAGCAGCTTATGAATACAAAAGTTACAAGATTTTTAGTGGTCAGGTTTGTATTAATGGTTATGGTTTGTGTCGTGGTGTTTTTCGCATTGATGCAGTATGTGTCATTGAAGACAGAGACCGCCGTGAATGAGATCACCGACATTTATATATCAGAGATCAATGAGCAGATCAAACAGAAATTCAGCGTTATTTCCCAACTGAGGATCAACCAGGTGGCGGCTGTCGTCAAGAGGGCGGCAAACGGAGATGATACGGAATTGGAAAAAAGCCGGGACAATATACGGCTCAGCGCAGAGGTAAGGGGATTTAACTGGTTGGGATTATACATCGGCGAGAACCGGTTTGAAAGTATTTACGGGGAAGATATTGATATCCCTGATGATTCGCTCAGGGCGAGCCTGAATGATAATGGGGAAGTGATTACATATGGTTATACGAAAGAGGGCGAGAAACTTTTTGTATTTGGTATGAAAGCGGAATATATAATGGGTGATGGGGAGAAAAGCCTTGCGATGCTGGCGGCGGTGCCGATGGAGGATTTGGAGAAGGCGCTGTTCCGAAATGAAGAGAAGCGGGAAGTTTACTCGCATCTGATCGACAGCAAGGGCAATTTTATCATCCGTACCGGGGCGGCGTACCGTGACAGCTATTTTGAACGGCTTGATGCCATCGTAGAGGATTCGGATAAAAAACCAAGGGAAGAGTATATCAGTGAACTGCGCACGGCGATGGAGAGAAAAGAGGATTATACGACAACAATGTATGCGGAGGGTGAGTTACGGCATTTTTGCTGCTCCGTGCTTTCCGATAATTCTGATTGGTACGCGATAACGATTATTCCGGACTGGACATTTGGAAATATCATGAAATCGCTTGATTCGGCGCGGAATACGATGATGATCGTGGCGATTGCCGTCGTGCTGATCACCTTTGTGGTTATTTTTTATCAGTATTTCAAATTTTCACAGAATCAGATGCGGGCGATGAATCAGTCGAAAGTAGACGCGCAGCGGGCGAATATGGCAAAGAGCGAGTTTTTGTCGAGCATGAGCCACGATATACGGACGCCGATGAACGCGATCGTCGGGATGACGGAAATCGCGATGCGCAACATCAGCGATGATATCCGGGTGGAGGACTGTTTGAAAAAAATCCGTCTTTCCAGTAAGCAGCTGCTCGGTTTGATCAACGATGTACTCGATATGTCGAAGATCGAGAGCGGTAAATTGTCGCTGAGTGTGGCGCCGATGTCGCTGCGTGAGACGATGGATGATATAGTCAATATCATCAAGCCGCAGGTGAAGACGAGAAATCAGTATTTTGATATTTATATCAGTGATGTGATCGCAGAGGAAGTATACTGTGATAATGTGCGTTTGAACCAGGTGCTTCTGAATCTGCTGTCCAATGCGTTGAAATTTACAGAGGAAAATGGAAAGATCGATGTCTATATATGGCAGGAGCCGTCCGAGGTGGGAGAGGATTTTGTCAGAACGCATTTTAAAGTTGTCGATACCGGCATCGGAATGTCGGAAGAATTCCAAAAGAAGATATTCGATTCGTTCGAACGGGAGGACAGTGATCAGGTAAATCAGATCATGGGAACCGGATTGGGTATGGCGATCACGAAAAGCATTGTCGATATTATGGGGGGAACGATCGAGGTCAAAAGCGAACTGGGCAAGGGAAGCGAGTTTCACATTGCCGTGGACCTGCAGAAGTCTTATGTGAAGGAAAAGGATATGCACCTTCCGGATTGGAATATACTGGTCGTGGACGACGATGAGAGGCTTTGCCACAGCGCGGTCTCGAATCTGGAAGAAATGGGAGTCCGCGCGGAGTGGACGACGGATGGAAGAAAGGCGATCGAGATGGTAAAAGAGCATCACGACCGCGGGGAAGATTACCGCATCGTTCTGATCGACTGGAAAATGCCTAATATCGACGGTGTGGAGACGATACGGGAAATCCACCGGACAGTGGGCAGGGAGATTCCGATATTCCTCATTTCCGCATACGACTGGAACGATGCGGAGGAAGTTGTGAATTTGTCAGATGAAATCGAGGGCTTTATTTCAAAGCCGCTGTTTAAGTCTACGTTATATATGAATCTGAGCCGTTACGCGGATGACAGCGGCACGGTGGAGCGGACAAAGAATACGGTACAGGAAAAAGCGGATGAACCGGATTTTCACGGGAAGCATGTGCTCTTGTCGGAGGACATTGACCTGAACTGGGAGATTGCCAATGAGATCCTTTCGGTATTCGGATTAGTGCTTGACCGCGCTGTGAACGGGAAAGAGTGTCTGGAAATGTTTGAACAGTCCGATGTAGGATATTACGATGCCATTCTCATGGATATACGGATGCCGGTGATGAACGGATATGACGCGACCAAAGCGATCCGCGCACTGGATCGTGAAGACAGTGACCTGCCGATCATCGCGATGACGGCAGACGCCTTTTCGGACGACGCGAAGCGCTGTCTGGAGAGCGGTATGAACGCTCATATATCGAAGCCTATCGACATTAAAGAATGTAAGCGTATTTTGGTGAGTTATCTGGGTGATTGAATTTTGTTTGTTTTTCATTGTGAAGTGCTGAAAGAGTGCCGGGGTATTTGGAACTGAATTCCAAATACCCCGGCGTCGTCTTTGCTATCGTGATTCAGGCGGTACGAGATCTCCCGCTTATTGCTTGTATTTCATGTTTGGCTTGTGTTTCATCATGCTTATTACAGATTCACAAAGCGGTCTGCCTCATCTGTCAGGTTTCCGGCCACCTGTTTATTGTCTTTCATGGCATCTGCGATCTCATCGATGTCCTTCACAAGATCAGAGGTGTTCATAGCGGCATTGGAAACGCCCTTTGTGCTTTCGTTGACAGAAACGGTTATGCCGTTGATGGAGTCTGTAATATTGCTGATGAGCTGGTTCAGGTTGACTGACATATCGTTGAACCGGCTCACAATCTCATTTACGTGAACGGCGTCGTCATTGTACTGCTTGCCCGCCTTTACAAAATTCTCATAGTCGGGAAGGATATTTGTATTGATGTACTTGACGATCGAGTTTGCACTTTCGATCAATTCATTTACCGCTTTCACAACCATGTTGTTGATCGTCTGGATGTTATTGGCAGCCACCCTGCTCGAATTGGCGAGCTGGCTGATCTCATCGGCCACGACGGCAAATCCGCGTCCGGCTTCTCCAGCCCTGGCGGCCTCGATCGAAGCGTTGAGCGAGAGCAGGTTTGTCTGGTTCGAGATGCTCAGGATCTCGTCGGTCAGATCATTGACGCGGTCCACACTCTTGCTGTCCTCAATGGCCTGCTGCAGTTTGTCGATGATCCCATTTACAATATTGCTCGTATCCTGTTTGTTTTCTACTGCGTTGTGTTCCAGATTCTCAGCGCGCTCCTGCATGCCAACGGCATAATCGTACATACCCTGAGAGGTGTCGGACAGTTCGATGACATTTTCATCGACAACGTCGATGCTCTCTTTGATCGCGGTAATGGTCGATGAAATTTCGTTCATTGACGAAGAAAGCTCTTCCATAACCGAAGAAATGTCGCCGGAATTGTCATTCGCGGTAGCTACCTTGTCCGATACGAGGCTGACGACAGAGCCGAGTTTGCTGGAACTCGTATTGATCTGCCCCATGATGTTCTGCAATGTTTCGATGAATATATTGATGCCGGATGCCAGCGTGCCGATCTCGTCTGTACAGAAGCACTGTACACGTCTCGTCAGATCGCCCTGTCCGTCATCGATCGTCGTAATGATACCGCGGAGCTGTTTGTTTATGTTGATCAGACGTTTACATACCCATGTCCAGCATACCCATACGACAAACAGAAGTACGAGCGCGGCTACAATGATGGCGATGATAATCGTGCGTACGACTTCATCGTATAATGTCTTCTGATGGGCCACAGCGTCGTCCATGTTCGCTTTATTCATGTCACGCATTTCCCTTAACAGTGCGGTGAGAGCTGTTCCGGCCTGTTTCAGATCGGTGTTTGCCAGAGTTGTCGCTGTAGTCGTATCGCCCGCAACGCTGGCGGTCAGTATTTTGTCATAAATGACAAGATAGGCCGCGTAGTCGTCTGTGAACTGCTGGAAACTTTTTTCCTCGTCTGCCGAAGTAAGTATCTTCCCATACTCTTCGCGCAATCCGTCAATCGTCGTTTTCAGTTCAGTGGCCTCGTCTTCCAACGTTTTTTGCAGATTCTTATCTCCCTGTGCGACGATGTGCGCGAAAGCGACGCGGCGCAGCGTCTGGTACGAACTGGTGATATCCCCTAGGTGTTCGATCTTGATCGCGTATGTACCGGATATTTCGTCGCTCGCATTCTTGATCTGACTTGCGCTCTGGATACTGATCAGACCCAAAACGAACATCAAACAGCCTAAAACCGCAACGGGAATCAGGATTTTGAGCCGAATGCTCAGGTTCTTTAAAAACATTGCCATAGTTTCCCTTCCTCCTTCACATTATTGTGTGTTTTTTCAAAATGTTATTACACAAAAATTATACACGAAAAAGAGCAATTCTGCAACTGTTTTGCTAAGATTTTGATTGCGTTTTTGTCAGCCTTTGTATATAATTACTGTTAAAGTGTGTATTGTGGTGCGTTGGGGACGGATTGAACGTATTGGAGGAAGAAGATGATTAGAAAATATAAATTTGGCAGGCCGTTTGAGACGGGCGCTGTGACGGCGCCGATGGAGGCGGTGCAGGGAAAGCCGCCGTACGGGGAGATCTGGTGCGGAGATAAAGTGCCGGCATGTGAGGAGAAGCGGCCGGCGGGGGCGTTTTCGTACCGCTATGTCCTGCATGACGAGGATATCGTGTACGGGCTCGGCGAGGCAAACCGCGGCATCAACAAACGGGGCTATCAGTATGTCAGCGATTGTACGGACCAGCCGTACCACACCGAGGATAAGCGATCCCTGTACGGCGCGCACAATTTTATCGTCATTTCCGGCAGGGAAACGTTTGGCTTGTTTTTTGACTATCCGTCCAGAATGACGTTTGATATCGGCTATGAACAAACGGAGCGGATGACGGTGAGCTGTGAGCGCGCCGACTTGTACCTATATGTAATAGAAGGGGATTCGGCGTATGACGTCGTGAAACAGTTCCGCAAGATCATCGGCAGGAGTTACATCCCCCCGAAGTTTGCGTTCGGGTTCGGGCAGAGCCGCTGGGGGTACAGGACGAAAGAAGATTTCCGGCATGTCGCGGATGGATACCGCTCGAACCGGATCCCGTTAGACATGATCTATATGGATATTGACTATATGCAGGATTATAAGGATTTTACGGTAAATGAAGGGGAATACCCGGATTTTGCGGCATTTGTCGCGGAAATGAAGGAGCGGGGCATCCGCCTGATCCCGATCATAGACGCCGGGGTGAAAGTGGAAGAGGGGTATCCGGTCTATGAAGAAGGGGTGCGCGGAGGATATTTTTGCAAACGGGAAGACGGCAGCGAGTTTACGGCCGTGGTGTGGCCCGGCGAGACGCATTTTCCCGATTTTCTCAATGAAAAGGCCGCCAGGTGGTTCGGGGATCTTTACCGCGGTCTGACGGATCAGGGAATCGAAGGGTTTTGGAATGACATGAATGAGCCGGCCATTTTTTATTCACAGGAGGGCGTCCGGGAGCTGCAGCAAGTGATCTCGTCCTGTCAGGAGATGGAACATGGGATGGAAGATGTGCGGAGGATCCAGGAAAAGGCCGGCAGTCTGGCGAATGCCGGGGCGGATTACAAACGCTTTTACCATGCGGTTAACGGGCAGATGATCCGGCATGATCAGGTACACAATCTGTACGGGTATCATATGACGAAAGCGGCGGCTGAGGCCTTTGGGCGCATAGCCCCCAACCGCAGATTGTTATTGTTTTCCCGCGCGTCGTATATCGGAATGCACCGCTACGGCGGAATCTGGACGGGGGACAACCATTCGTGGTGGTCACATCTGCTCCTGAACCTGAAAATGCTGCCCTCGCTCAATATGTGCGGATTTCTGTATGTCGGCGCCGATTTAGGCGGGTTCGGCGCGGATGCGACGCGGGAACTTTTGCTCCGCTGGCTGGCGTTTGGCGTGTTCACGCCCCTCATGAGGGATCACGCGGCTCTCGGGACGAGGGATCAGGAGGCTTACCGGTTTGGGGACACGGAGGCGTTCCGCGGCATCATCGAAACGAGATACCGCCTTTTACCGTATCTGTACAGTGAATATTTGAAAGCGGCCTATACTGATGATATGTATTGCCGGCCGCTGGCGTTCGTGTATCCGGAGGATGATTTTGCCCGCGGCGTCGAGGATCAGCTTATCATCGGCGATGAGATCATGATCGCGCCGGTCTATACGGAACATGCGAAAGGGCGTTATGTGTATCTGCCGGAAGAAATGCGGTTTGTGAAATTGAAAAAGGATAATTACTATATAGAAGAAACATTGGAACCGGGACATCATTATGTGGAGGTCGCGGTTGATGAGGTGCCGCTCTTTATCCGTGCCGGCAAGTGTATCCCGTTAGTGGACGCGGCCCAGTGTGTGGAGGAGATCGATAGGCAGACGATGAAATGGATCGGCTTTGAGGGCGCCAGCTATGAGCGGTATGACGACGACGGCGTTCATGCGGACAGCCGGGTGAGGCGGACGGTTGACAGTATGTAATAATGGGTCAGGCAACGGCAGCAGAACGTAAAAGAATACCAGCCCGGATCATGGACTGGTATTCTTTGATTTATAAATGGCCGGAGGGAGTTAGGAATCCCTGCGATCCTTTTTTATTTTTTTGCGGCGCCTACAAACGCGAACAGGGAGCCTTTCGGATCGTTGATCGTTTTGCCGAACAGCAGCGGTTTGCACTGGGAGCGCCAGGAAGTGCTGTCGCAGAGTCCCCATAACGTAATGCCGGTGATTCCTTTCGGATTGACGGCGGTGTTGCGGGTTTTCTGTTTTGTCACGATCGTTTCCATCAGTTCTTTGACAAATTTTTTCTGATCGGCGTTCGTTTCTTTCTCATCTTTGTACGCGTATGTCGCGGATGAGCCTTCCGTGTCGAAATTGATCGTGAAATCGAGTTCGGTGATCTGGATCTCGTAACCGGAGGCGAGGAATTTTTCCAGCGCGTCGCCGTACTGTTTGACCGTAGGAACTTTTACATCGACGTGGCTCTGCATGCCGATACCGCCGCAGATCTTTTCCGGCTCATCTTTGTTGATAAACGCTACGAGATCAAGTACCTGCTGTACGGAGAAGTACGTGTTGTAGTCGTTATAGAACAGTGTCACCTTGTCCTGGACGCCGTAGCTCTTTAACATGCCGTATGCGGTCTGGAACGCTTTCTTTACATAAGAAGGCGATGCGCCCATATTGCCATATACGCTGTCCCACACGGTTTTTCCGAACGAGCCGCGGTGCAGGTATTCGTTTACGACGTCCCACGCGTAGACGATGCTTCCGGCGGAACCGGTCAGCGCTTTTTCTTTTTCCATCACATGTGCCATTACGTTGTGCACATAGAAATCCAAACGCGCGTCCATCGTCTGGGTGGAAACGATCGAATCTTTGCCAGCAGAGGAACTGTCGTACGATTTGTGGAAGAACCAGCTCGGTGTCTGGCTGTGCCATACGAGCGTGTGGGCGCGCATGCGCAGGCCATTTTTGGCGGCAACTTCCATCGCGCCGTCCACTTCCTGAAAGTTTAACTGGGGAACGGTCGGTTCGCTGTAGTTTTCCGGAATATAGTATCCGGCTGCTTTTGCTTCGTCTACGGTCATCGTTTTTGACTTGAAGCCGAGGATGTTATCCGGTTTCATCTCATTTTCCAGTGTAAAACTGTTGAAATGTTTTTTGATAAATGCCAATGTGTCGTTTTTGCGCAGTTCCCTCGGGGCAGAACTTCCGTAATTTACGGCGGCGCCCATATTTGGGATAATGTCCTTGTAAGCGGCGAGGATGCTCGGCGCGTTTACGATCTTTTTCTGCTTGACGGTTACTTTGCATTTGAGTTTATAAGTTTTTTTGTTCTGCTTTACCGTACAGGAAACAGTGGCGGTTCCTTTTTTGACGCCTTTGATCTTGCAGTATGATTTCGTTTGTTTGGAAATTTTTGCTGTGTTTTTCCTGTTCGTTTTCCATGTTACCTTTGCTTTTTTTCCCGCGCGTGTCAGTTTAATGGTTTTTGTTTTTCCTTCGGTAACCGTTATCTTCTTTGCGGAAAGCTTTGGTTTTTTAGCTTTTGCGCCGGATTCGGTTCCCGGTGCAATTGTCGAGATCACGACGCCGAATAAAATAGCGGATGCCATTAGTTTTTTACGAATGGCAGATGCCATGAGCCTTTTACGAATGGCATTGTTCGCACCTGTTCTGAATACAGTCATGAATGAATTCCTCCTTTTTAGCTTGTGCAGTCCGGTTTCATGGTTCCGGTTTTCTTCTATTATACAGAAGGTTTTGCTAATGTTCAAGCGCGATTTCCGTTTTTAAGTTGAATGTCATTTGTATTTGTGATAATATGGATTTAGTTGACCGATATTTTGGGAAACATGAATTTGAAGACATGGATTCATCCGTGGAACATTCATGACGGAGGTGTCATTATGACAGTGACAGGGCGACAGGAGCAGGAGCCAAAACAGCGGCAGTCCGGCATAACGCGTGATTCCGGACTGCACGAAAAATTTTTATTAAGAAATATAAAGATTGAGGAATCCGACCAGGCGGTGCGGATGGAAACGATCTGTTTTCCACCGAACGAGGCGTGCTCGGAGGAAATGATCATTTCTCGCATAGAACGGGTTCCGCCATTATTTTTAGTAGCAGAAGACAGGACGACGAAAAAACTGGCTGGATTTTTAAGCGGGATTGCGACGAATGAAATCAGGTTCCGGGATGAATTTTTTTCAGACGCCAGCCTGCATGAGCCGGATGGAAAAAATATCATGCTGTTAGGATTGAACGTACTTCCTGAGTATCGCGGGCAGGGAGTGGCCCGGGAGCTCATGTGTGAGTATCTGCGAAGAGAGCGCGAAAAAGGGAGGGAATGCGTCCGCTTGACCTGCCTTCCGGCGAAGGTGGACATGTATAAAAAAATGGGATTTTCCGATGAAGGGCTATCGGATTCGACATGGGGCGGCGAACAGTGGCATGAAATGAGTTATGTTCTGGCGCCATAATATATAGGAAGGATGGAATACGATGCCGCATGGGAAAATCAGGAAATGGATCAGAAGATTTCTGCTCGCCGTCATCGCCGTCTGCCTGCTGCTGATCGTCCGCAGTTATCATCTGTCATCCGAACAGGAAAAAGAGCATGAACGGCTGAGGCAGATGATCGGCCGGGAGCAGGGGGGAGAACGGATGCCGACGGATGGGACAGCGGCTTCATCCGGGGCAGTTGATCCATCCGGGGTTGTGTCTGCCGCTCCGCGGGAGCCGGCTGTCTTGGATAAATATGCCTCTTTATATGAAAAAAACAGCGATCTGGCGGGCTGGCTTTCCATTCCGGGAATGGTCATTGATTATCCGGTCATGCAGTGCGGGGACGATGAGTATTATCTCCACCACGACTTTAACAGGAAAAAGAGCAGGTATGGCTGCCTGTATGTGCGGGGAATGGCGGATGTCAATACGCCGGGGACGAATTTTATCATATACGGTCACAATATGAAAGATGGGAAGATGTTTGGGGATCTGGATCTGTATGAACAGAAGAGTTTTTACCAAAAGCATTCCAAAGTCTTTTTTGATACGCTTTATGAAGAGCGTACCTATGAGATCGTCTCCGTGTTCCGGTCGAGGGTTTATGATGCGGATGATGACGTGTTCAAATATTATCAGTTTTACGAGGCGGAAACAAAAAAAGAGTTTGAAAAATTTTATCAAAACATAAAGAAGCTTTCTTTGTATGACACAGGCGTAGAAGCGGAGTTCGGAGATACGTTCCTGACATTGTCCACCTGCGCCTATCATGTGGAAAACGGCCGGTTGGCGGTCGTGGCAAAACGGGTAACGGAGTAAGCTGGTTATAATGATAACAAAGGAGAGATACAGGTATGTATCAGATTGCACTATGTGATGACGAGATAGTGGAATTAAATGCGGTGGAGGGTATACTGAGTTCCTACGGCGGCAGGAATGAGGAGTATGAATTTATGGTCAGGCGGTTTGAAAGTGCGGAAAAACTGCTGGATCTTATGGAGAGGGAAGAATATACTTTTGATCTTTTGCTGATGGACATCTACATGCCCGGGGCGACTGGCATCGAAACGGCGAAAAAACTGCGGCAAATGGGAAACTCATCCAGGATCATATTTCTCACGACTTCAAGGGAACATGCGCTGGAAGCGTACTCTGTGAACGCGGTCCAGTACCTGGTCAAGCCGATCTCACCGGATGCGCTTTATCCCGTACTGGACGGGGTATTTGACGCGCTGCGGGAAGAGGCGTTCCAGTATGTTTTGTTTCAGACTGACAATCATGTGCGCAAGGTTGCAGTTTCTGATATCATATGCTGTGAGGCACAGCGGAAAAAGCAGTGTGTGTATCTCACCGATGGTGAGAGTATAACGCTTCACCTGACAATGAAAAAACTGTGTGAACTCACTACCGGTTACAAGGAATTTGCGAAAGTAGGTGCATCTTATATTGTTAATTTGGAGCATATCGAGCGGCTGAGTACGCAGGCGCTGTGGATGGACAATAAAAAGGAAATTTATTTGCCGCGGGGTTCTTATAAAGTGCTGAGGGAACAATATTTTAACTATTATTGCGGCAGGGCGGAACAAACATGAGGAGATGAGGATCATGGAAACATGCAGGGTACGTCTGGCAGGGGAATCGGACATAGAAGCGATCAATGAGCTTCTTTATCAAGTGCATAAAGTCCACAGCGAGGCGAGGCCCGATCTGTTTGCGGCGGGCGCGAAAAAATACAATGACGGGGAGCTGCGGAGCATTTTGTCGGACAGCAGCCGCCCTGTATTTGTAGCGGAAAGAGACGGACAGGTGGTAGGTCATGTGTTCTGTATAGACAAGCCGTTCGCAAAGGGAAGGACGCTTTATATCGATGACCTCTGTGTGGCCGAAACCGCCAGGCATTCGCGGATCGGCAGAACGTTGTATGAATATGTACTGGATTACGCGAGAAAAAAACAGTACTATAATGTGACGCTGAACGTGTGGGCGGATAACACCGGCGCTGTGAAATTTTATGAGAAGTTAGGTCTGAGCGTCCAGAAGATCGGGATGGAACAGATTTTGTAAGCAGATAAGGAGAGGCATAATGAAATTAAATAATCGTAAAACAAGAAACAAGGTAATATCAATCGTGCTCGTGCTGGCACTTGCTGCCGGTATGGTACTGCCGGAGCGGAGGGAGATGGAGGTTCTGGCAGCGGAGAGTCAGCAGACGGGAAATGTGAGGGAATTTACGTTTACGGATAAAGATTTTTATAATGCGATGGTGAAGGCGGTAAATAGTGAGTGCAAGATCAAGACGGATTCAGAGGGAATGAAACTGGAACTGGATCTGGATAAAGTTGAACGTATATGGATGCGTGAGGGTTTTGGAGGAAGGCGCGTGAACATGACCAGGGGAAATTCCCTGGAGATCTTTCAGCAATTGATCCGGGATTGTGAGAACTTGTCAAGTCTTAAATTGCATCAGAGTAAACTGGGAGAATTTGATTTTTCGATATTGAATAACAAGAGCAGCCTGAAAGAACTATGGCTGGACGGGGTCAGCTTGCAAAAGGTGCCGGATATAAGACTGGGAGGATTAACGACATTGCAGGTTTCTGGCAACAACTTGTCGGCGGACGATGCCTGTGAGAATATCAATCCGGTGAACTTCCCGAAATTGAAAACATTGTATGTGGATGATTGCCCGCTGTCGAATATACGATTCATAGAAAATTTTAAGGATTCGTCCACTTTGGAATATCTGTCTTTAGCGGACAGCAGGCTTAAGGATGAATCTATCGATGTGTTGCTGCAGACGAACCTTCCGAACCTGAAGGAACTCAATGTAGGAAAAAGGGTTTATTCAGCCAGTGGACAATCAAGTTTGACCGGGATGAACTATACTTCTATTCAGCTTGAGAAGCTGTTAGCGCTTACGGAGCATTTTACTGCATTGACAAAGCTTGAGTTACAGAGGTGTGGCATTGCTTCCCTGGAGACGTTTAAAAATGTGAGGGATGGTGTTACGCTAGATCTTTCAAGAAACAAACTCTTGGATTTTGCCGGAATCGAGGATTTTAGCAAATTTATATTGAAAAATCAGGAGGGTACCATTCCGGGCACGTTTGTTGAGGGAGAGCCGGGAGAGATTACTTCGCAAGAGATCAAGACATTGATCCGGAGGCTTCGGGATGAAAGCGATGCGCTGCATGGGACGATCGAGTGTAAGGGATGCAGCATCTCGGATGACGCAGGGACGCTTACTGTTCAATCAAAGCCGGGGAGTGGAACGGTAGGGCTGTATGTGAAAAATGGGAAACTGAGTGAGTCGTTGTATGAAGTTACATACAAACGGATTCCATCCTATAGTATTCCGGAGGGCCTGAAAGCGAAAGTGGGCGATACACTTAACAAAGTGACTCTGCCCAAAGGTTTTACGTGGAAAGACCCTCATCAGGTTCTGGCTGAAAAGGGGACTTTTACATATAAGGCTAACTATTACGCAGGTAGTCAGTATGTCGAGGTGGATGATATTGATATTCCGGTAACTGTGGATAGTTATGTGCTTGAACCGACGCCAGTGCCGGCAACGCCAGTGCCAGGCACACCGACGCCGGCGCCGAATGAACCGACGGCGCCACCAGAGATACCAACGCCAACACCGAATGAGCCGACAGTGCCACCAAGTGTGCCGACGACGACGCCAAATGAACCAACGGCGCCACCAAGTACACCGGCGCCAACGCCATTGCCGTCTACTTCCGCACCGCAGGCACCAGATGAACCGACGGTGCCACCAAGTGTACCGACGGCAGCACCAAATGAACCGACAGTGCCACCAAGTGTGCCGACGGCAGCACCAAATGAACCGACGGCGTCACCAAGTGTGCCGACGGCGTCACCAAGTGTACCGACGCCGGTTCCGACCCCGCCAGTACCCGCAGTAACGCCAGTTCCATCTGGTCCGGCAACGCCGACGCCGAAGCCGGATGAATCTAATCTGACCGGAAACCAGATCGAGGATCGGACGGATCTTTCCCTCCTGCTCGCCACCGGAAAGCAGAAGGGCAGGGGAGTCAGGCTGACATGGAGGAAGTGGAGCGGCTGTACCGGTTACGAGGTATACTGTTCCTTCTGTGATGGAAAACGAAATTACAAGAGGCTGAAAACGGTGTCAAGTACGGGAAAACGCGTGGCTGACCATAAGAACCTGAAGAAGAACCGGGCGTACAAGTACTATGTTGTCACGTATGAGATCAAAGACGGCAGAAAGCATTACCTCGCCAAATCCCCGATCATCCATGTGGCGATGAATAAGGAACCGCGAACGAATGCCAAAAGTATAAAGCTAAATAAGAAACAGATAACATTAAAAAAGAGTAAGTCCTTCCAGATCCGGGCAGCGGCCAAAAAGGAAAATAAAAAGAAAAAACTATTGGCGCACGAGGAGATCTTCCGGTATTATGTCGATGATAAGAGAGTGGTGGGCCTTTCGAAAAAAGGCAGGATCCGGGCAAAACAGAAAGGGGTCTGCACGGTTTTTGTCATCGCGAATAACGGTGTGGCAGGGAAGATGAAAGTTATCGTGAAATAAGGTTTTTGTAAGCGAAAAAGGAGAGAACCACGATGAAAACAAAAAGAGGCAAAACAAAAAGAAGGATGTTAGCAATCCTGCTTGTACTGGTACTCGCTGTGAGTATGGTACTGCCGGGAACGGGGGGAACAAATAGCCGGGCGGCAGAGGGGAGCAATGGGCAGACGTTTACGTTTGATGATGAGAATTTTTATCATGCAGTGAGAAACATGTTGGTGAAACCTGATAATAAAGCGGCAGAGATCGCGCACGATGACGACAGTAAGACGCTTACTATAAATATGGAGAAAGTTACGTTGATTTATCTTCGGAAAACGAATATGGCAGAAGGAAATTCCCTGGAGATCTTTGAAACGATGATCAGAAATTGCCCAAACCTGTCAACGTTTAAGCTGGACTCCTGTACACTGGACGGGTTTGATTTTTCTGTGCTCAATAGCAGGGCGGATAGTATGAAGAATATATTTCTGGGGAAACTTAACCTAAATCAGGTGCCTGAGCTGAAGCTGCCAAATTTAGAAATCCTGTGTCTGTGTAAAAATGATCTGTCTCAGGAAGGCGCCTGTGCGAACATTACGGCAGAGAATTTTCCAAAGCTGACCCAATTATATTTGGATAAGTGCTCCATTTCAGATCTCCGTTTTTTGAATCAGGCAGGGAAACTGAAATTCCTGTCTTTAGGGGACAATAAGCTGACGGACGATTCCGTTCAGGATCTGATCAGTATGAGTGCGGGAGATTTATCGGGCCTGGAGAAACTCAATATAGGAAAAAGGGTTGAGAACATTGACGGAACGGGTAGCTATGCGGGAGAGAGTGCCTTTCGTTATACCGACATTGCAAAAGTGGCATCGCTCCCGGAGCATTTCAGGCAGCTGGTAACACTTCGGCTGGAAGATTGCCGCATCACTTCCCTAAGCGGGTTTAGCGGCGTAAGGAAGAATGTTTCATTTGGTCTTGACTACAACAAGATCATTGATTTTGGAGATATAGAAGATTTCAGCCAATTTAGTATAAATGCCCAGTCGTATACCATACCGGGTACATTTATTGAGGGACAGACGTGTGAGATCGAGGATGAGATGATCCAAAGGCTGCTTCAAAGGATCATGGATGAAAATGATACGTTGCATGGAACCATAGAATGTAAGGGGTGCAGCATTTCTGACGATGGAAAAATGCTTACTATCCAATCAAAGCCGGAGAAGGAGGAAGTAAAAGTAGGAGTGACTGGTGGAGCATTGGTTTCGTCGTCATTTAGTTTTACATACAAACTGATTCCACCTTATAGTATACCGCAGAATGTGACAGCTGCAGTGGGTGATACCCTTAGAAAAGTGACCCTGCCCAAAGGGTTTACATGGAAGGAACCAAATCTGGTTTTGAAAGAAGAGGGGACGTATTCCTATAAGGCTAAGTACAACGCAGTTTTAAGTAAGTACCTCGTGGTGGATGATATTGATATTCCGGTAACTGTGGTGAGGAATGCAGCGGAACCAACGCCGACTGTGAAGCCGACGCCAGTGCCGGCAACTCTGGTGCCAACGCCGAACGCACCGACGCCAATGCCGAACGTGCCGACGATGGCGCCGAACGCACCGACGATGGAGCCGAACGTACCGACGGCCGTGCCGAATGAACCAACGATGGAGCCAAACGTACCGACGGCAACGCCAAATGAACCGACGGCAACACCAAATACACCGACGGCAACGCCAAATGAACCAACGGCGACACCAAGTACACCGATGCCAACGCCATTGCCGTCTACTTCCGCACCGCAGGCACCAACCGCGACTCCGCTTATGCCAACGCCAACGCCGATGCCGAACATACCGACGCCGGAACCGCCAGTACCCGCAGTAACGCCAGTTCCACCTGGCCCGGCAACGCCGACGCCGAAGCCGGATGAATCCAATCTGACCGGGAACCAGATCGAGGATCGGACGGACCTTTCCCTCCTGCTCGCCACCGGAAAGCAGAAGGGCAGGGGAGTCAGGCTGACATGGAGGAAGTGGAGCGGCTGTACCGGTTACGAGGTATACTGTTCCTTCTGTGATGGAAAACGAAATTACAAGAGGCTGAAAACGGTGTCAAGTACGGGAAAACGCGTGGCTGACCATAAGAACCTGAAGAAGAACCGGGCGTACAAGTACTATGTTGTCACGTATGAGATCAAAGACGGCAGAAAGCATTACCTCGCCAAATCCCCGATCATCCATGTGGCGATGAATAAGGAACCGCGAACGAATGCCAAAAGTATAAAGCTAAATAAGAAACAGATAACATTAAAAAAGAGTAAGTCCTTCCAGATCCGGGCAGCGGCCAAAAAGGAAAATAAAAAGAAAAAACTATTGGCGCACGAGGAGATCTTCCGGTATTATGTCGATGATAAGAGAGTGGTGGGCCTTTCGAAAAAAGGCAGGATCCGGGCAAAACAGAAAGGGGTCTGCACGGTTTTTGTCATCGCGAATAACGGTGTGGCAGGAAAGATGAAAGTTATCGTGAAATAAGATGGGGGGAAATGTTGCAGCATGCAAATCTGTGAACATAAAGTACAATATTACGAGACGGACCAGATGAAGGTCGTACATCACTCCAATTACATCCGCTGGTTTGAAGAGTGCCGGATCGAGATGATGGAACAGGGCGGCCTCGGTTATGAAAAGATGGAAGCAGAGGGAATCATCTGTCCGGTTATGTCGGTGAGCTGCCGCTATGAGGCGATGACAAAGTTCGGCGAGGTGGTGCAGATCATTCCGACGGTAGAGAAATTCAATGGGATCCGTCTCGTGATCTCATATGAGGTCAGGGAAAAAGAGACAGGGGAACTGCGCTGTACCGGGGAGAGCAGCCATTGTTTCCTGAACGGAAAGGGGCGGCCCGTCAATCTCAGGAAGACAAGCCCCAGTTTTTATACTATGTTTTCTGAGTTGGCAGAAAAACATTTCCAGGGCGGGGGAGCGGGAGAAAACGCCGGAGCCTTCTCTCGTGAATAATCCGGCATATGTGCGCTCATACTAATATTACTAGTGTTCCGTACATCTGATCCCTATATGGCGCGGCGCCGCGCCTCAGGGAAGATGTTTCTGGCAACAGGTAATCATGGAGAGAAAGCGAGAGAGAGCATGTTTCGGATTCCCGGGCACGTTGGTATCATTCCCGACGGAAACAGAAGGTGGGCAAAAGGAAAAGGGTTAAAAAAAGAAGAGGGCTACGCGTTCGGACTGGAGCCGGGGATAACGCTTCTGCGGGCGGCGAAAAAGTACGGCATCCGCGAGTTGACGTATTACGGGTTTACCGTGGATAACTGCAAGCGTCCGTCGGCGCAGGTGAGAGCGTTCTCCCATGCCTGTGTGGAGGCAGTCAAACGGATGGAAGAGGAGAACGTCAGGCCGTATGTGGTGGGGAATACCGAGTCGTCCTGCTTTCCCGCCGAACTGCTGCCGTATACCGAGCGCCGGGAGGATGGTTCCGATGAGCTGAGGGTCAATCTGCTGGTTAATTATGGGTGGGAATGGGATATGAAAAACGACTGGGTTTCCCAAAAGATCCCGCGCGTTGATATGGTCATACGATGGGGCGGCATGTGCCGGCTGTCCGGGTTTCTGCCGATACAGACGGTGTACGCGGATTTTTGTATCCTCGATGATCTGTGGCCGGATTTTCGGGAGGAACAGTTTGCGTATGCGTTATCCTGGTATCAGGAGCAGGATGTGACGCTGGGCGGGTAGCGGGAGGGGGATTTTCTGCTATTCTGGCATATGCTACCCTGGTAGAGAAAGAAAAGTATATTTTATAATTGACAATATAGGAAATATTTTGTAAAATAGAAAAAGGCACTATCTAAGTACGGTAGGACGGTTTGTCTTCCATCAGGGAGTAAAAGCCCTGTTTACATAGAAACCTTTCGGGGAATCTACGAAAGGAGGACTGACTGCGTATGATAACGATAGAAACGATATATTATATTGTAGTGATCGCAAGTATTATGTGCGGAGCTGCATATAAGATAGGATACGAACACGGTAAGAATGCAGAAAAATAACCGCCCTCCACGCCAAGGAATGCGGTTATTCTGCTTTTTGAGATAAAATTCCAAGGCAACCGTTCTGCATTACGGATAGTGCCTTTCGAAATGTTGTAATGTCATTTCTATACTCATTATAATAAACTATCAGATATGAAATGTCAATAGTTTGCTTAAAAATATTCTCATCGAGAAAGAAAAATATATTTTGCGGTTGACGATATAGGAAATATTTTGTAAAATAGAAAAAGGCACTATCTAAGTACGGTAGGACGGTTTGTCTTCCATCAGGGAGTAAAAGCCCTGTTTACATAGAAACCTTTCGGGGAATCTACGAAAGGAGGACTGACTGCGTATGATAACGATAGAAACGATATATTATATTGTAGTGATCGCAAGTATTATGTGCGGAGCTGCATATAAGATAGGATACGAACACGGTAAGAATGCAGAAAAATAACCGCCCTCCACGCCAAGGAATGCGGTTATTTTCTGGTTTTTACTAGAAATAATTAAAATTTCAAGGCAACCGTTCTGCATTACGGATAGTGCCTTTCGAAATGTTGAAATGTCATCTCTGTACCCATTATGATAAACCATCAGATGTGAAATGTCAATAGTTTTTTACTTGACAATGTAAAACATCTAAGATATCCTGATTATAGATCAACAGCGAGGAAGGTGAAAAAAGGATGGATGCGAATGCGATCGAAGAATTGACGAGCGGAGGCGGCTGGGACTGGAAGTCATTGGTAGAGGGTAAACTTCCGGCCGTTGCCAATGTATGCATACATATCCTTGTGGCGCTCGTGGCGTACTGGATCGGGCGCAGGGTGATCACATGGCTTCTGCGCTTTCTGCGGAAATCGTTCGAGCGCGGGAACATGGAGGAGGGAGTGGCGGCGTTTCTGTCGTCAGTGATAAAATTTTCCCTTTATTTTGTGCTCATTCTTTTGATTTTCCAGTTCCTCGGACTGGAGACAAGTTCCGTCGTGGCGCTTCTCGGCTCTGCGGGTCTGGCGGTCGGCCTGGCGCTCCAGGGAAGTCTTGCCAATTTCGCCGGCGGTGTGCTGATCCTGCTGACAAAGCCGTTTCTGGTGGGCGATTATATCATGGTGGGGGACAAAGAGGGGACGGTCGTCAGTATCGATATCATTTACACGAAACTGCAGATGATAGACAATAAGATCGTGATCATGCCGAACGGGTCACTGGCGGATTCCAATATCATCAATGTCACGCAGCAGGACAAGCGCCGGATCGACATTGGCGTCGGCGTCTCGTATGCTGAAAATATAAAAAGGGTCAGGGATGTGCTGGATGGGATCATTCAGGAACAGGATGCGGTTCTGCGGAACGAGCCGATCGATATCGTCGTCAGTGAGCTGGGCAGCAGCGCCGTGGAAATGGCGGTGCATGTTTGGGTGAAGAAAGAGGATTACTGGCAGGTGAGATGGGCGATGCTCGAAGAGATCAAGGAGCGGTTCGACGAGGAAGGGATCGAAATTCCGTTTGACCAGTTGGATGTGACGTTGAAACGTGTGGATGAAAGTGCGAAAGGAGGAAAAAAATGAAACAAATGTTAGAAAATGTACGATTTGATGCCATTTCAAAAATGAAAAGTACAAGGGATGAATCATGTCAACTGGCAGATGTGGTATCATCTATTATGGAACTTTCTTATATTGCGCAAATGAGAGGTCTGCTTGCATTGGAGGGGGAGATGGAAAAGGTTTCTTCGGTGTTGTTGAAGCTTCTCATAACACTGGTGGTTGATGGTACAGATCCAGCAATTATTGTTGAGATAGCAACGAACGAATACTGGGTAACTGCACCGGAAGGTGTGCAGGCCATGATAGATTATATATATATCAGAGGTATGGTCGCGATACAGTCGGGAGAGAGCAGAAGGACGCTGGAGCAACTCCTTTTAAGCTTGCTGCCGAATGAACAGCGGAATAAATATAATGAGTTGGGGTCCAATCTACGGTAAAAAAGACTGGAGAGCACCTTCTACGCGCTCTCCAGTCAAATTGTCCTCTGTCTGCTTTCCCGGATACTATTTCACGCACTGCGCGAATTTCTGCTTCACCTGATCCACTTTCGTAGTATCGGCAGCCGGTGTCGGGTAGTATCCCCTCGCGTGCATTTCCTCAAACACACTCTGCTGGATCTCGTGTTCTTCGTCCAGACATTTCAGGATGGCGTCCCTCACGTTATTGTGTACACACTCATTGGAAAACATGTTGTAGTAGCCTGTCGCCTGTTTCTCGGATTCGAGGGCGTCGGCCAAAATCTCTTTTTCACTTAATCCCATGGTAAGCTCCTTTCCTTGGGCAGTCTGCCCGCATTTGTTATCTCAACTGCGAGTAGATCGAGTTGAAATGTTTCTGGTGACGGTCGGAAATGTTCATCAGTTTGTCTTTGATTTCCGGATCCTCACACTGATTGGAAAGATTTTTGAATTTCTTGATCAGCAAATCTTCCTGGTTGAGGATGTCCTGAATGGACGACAGTTCTTTTTCTGATAAATCAGCCATTTTTTTACCTCCATGCTGCGACTGTTTTTTTGGAGCAGCAAATCGCTCAGGTTTTGGCGCAGCGAAAACCTGCAGGATGAAAAAATTATTTTTTCATCTTTACCTCCATTTGTTTTACTCGTAGTATTTCCGGAAAGCGGAGAAAAATACATAAAAGATACTTGCAAAATCACGAAAATTAGTGCATACTATTACTGTAATTTTTGTAGAAAAAGATCAAGGAATAGGGAATCTTAAAAAATAAAAAAGGGGATGAACCAAATGAGAGGGCCAACAGCACCAAAGGATCCTACCCAAAAAAGACCCAGCCTTTACATCATGCTGGATCGCGCGATTGCCGGCATGCCGGCGCAGGACGGTTCCTGCCGCGACTGCAATTTTATGGAGGGCCGTCTGATCGAACAGGTCAGCGGGATATGCGGGGATGTCGACCCCGGCATACTAAAACTTTTAGAACACACGAACGGCTTTGTCAAATTGGTACATAGTATCGGTGTCAGCATCACGGCGATGCAAGAAGATGAAAAAGGCGAGTCGATTGAATTTACGATGCAGTGTTATGGCAAAGTAGATAAGTACGCGACGGGAACAAATGTGAGAGCGGTCTGTCCCTGCGACGGCGAGGAGGTTACGATTCTCGTCAGCGAGTCGGGGATCAATGAAAAAGATGATATCATCGGTGCCTTTCATTTCAATTTTTTGGGAAAATGCAAAAGCGCGACCGTAACTTTGAAATTTTACTTAAACGACGGGTACGAGGTGCCGGAACTGGAAGTGGATCCGCCGGTCGATTTTGAGTCGGAGGCGTATCAAAACATGATCGGGCGCTCGCTGCTCAGTATGGGAAATATCCTTCGTCTGAAAAAAGCGATTGAAAAGGCAAAGCGCGGTGAGAATGTGGTCATCGCCTATATCGGCGGCTCGATCACGCAGGGCGCCGGGGCGAAGCCGATTCATATGAACTCCTACGCCTATCTTTCGTATCAGGGATTTTGCGAATTGTTTGCGAAGGAGAGCGGAGCGGAGATTTCGTTCGTCAAAGCCGGCGTGGGGGGGACGCCTTCCGAGCTAGGAGTGATCCGCTATGAAAAAGAGGTGACGTCGTACGGCGAGATTCAGCCCGATATCGTCATTGTGGAATTTGCGGTCAATGACGAGGGGGATGAGACCGAGGGGATCTGTTTTGAAAGCCTTGTCAGGAAGATTGCGAATGCGCCATATGCACCGGCTGTCATTGTAAATTTTGCCGTGTTTATGAATGATTGGAATTTGGAAGATCGGCTCGTTCCGGTCGGGGAACATTACGATCTGCCTATGGTAAGTGTAAAGGCAGCGGTTGTCCCACAGTTTAGGCAGGATACTGTCATAACGAAACGGCAGTACTTTTATGATATTTACCATCCGACGAATGCCGGGCACCGCGTGATGGCCGACTGTCTGCTTCATTTGTTCCAAAAGGTGGATGAGGCGGAAATGCCGTCGGCGGACAGCGATTTTTCGAAAGCGCCGCTGCTCGGAAGTGAGTTTGAAAAGATCGAGCTTGTCGATGCGGAAAATATCAATGCTTACGGCGATGTGATGCAGAGCGGGTTTGATTTTACCGATGAGGAGCTTCAATATGTCGAGCGGGATTTCAATAATTTCAGTACCCCCGAGTTTGAACACGGCTGGGGCAAGGCATTTGGCACGAAAGAGGCTGTCTTTGAGATGAAGCTTGCCTGCCGCAATATCATTCTCGTATCGAAGGATTCCGGTAATGTCCAGTTCGGAAAAGCCGATATATATGTGGACGGTGTTCTTGTGCGGACGGCGGATCCGCTGGCAAACGGATGGGATCACTGCAATCCGCAGATCATCCTGAATGAAAGCGGCAGCGCCGAGCATACGGTGAAGATCGTCATGCACCCCGGGGACGAGGAAAAGCGGTTTACGATCCTCGGTTTTGGCGTGACGCGGTAAGAAAAATGGTGCCCAAACCGGATCCGGGACGGGAACGGCGTTACGAATTTTAAGGGTGGATGGATTATGGTGAAATAGAAAAAGAGAAAGAGGGAAGACAAATGAGTGAACTAGTAGAATTCCGCTGGCACGGACGCGGCGGACAGGGGGCGAAGACAGCTGCCCTGCTTCTGGCGGATGTGGCATTTAAGATGGGAAAACATGTCCAGGGGTTTCCGGAATATGGCCCGGAGCGGATGGGCGCCCCGATCACGGCATATGACAGGATCAGCGACCGGGAGATCCGGGTCCACTCAAACATTTATGAGCCGGATTTTGTCGTTGTCGTAGATGAGACGCTTTTACATTCCGTCGATGTTACGAAAGGTTTGAAGAAGAACGGGGCGATCCTTGTCAATACGGCGAAGTCCAGCGAGGAAATTTATACGCAGTTAAATGGGTATCAGGGACGGGTGTATACGATCGACGCGAGAAAAGTCTGCCAGAAGACGCTGGGGAAATATTTTCCCAACACGCCGATGCTGGCGGCGATCGTAAAGATTTCCGGCGTGATCGAAGAGCATTCATTTGTGAAGGAAATGGAAGCTTCCCTGCGGCACAAGTTTGCGAGGAAGCCGGAAATGCTGGAGGGGAACCTGAAGGCGTTGAAAATGGCACTTGAGGAGGTACGCTAGATGTTACGAGCAAAAGAGATCAACGAGAAAACACCGTGGCAGGATCTGACGCCGGGACTGCAGATTTATGAGCCGGCGACTTCCAAACGTTTTGAGACAGGAGAGTGGCGTATCAATACGCCGGTATTTGACAAAGAGGCGTGCCGCCAGTGCCTGTTATGTGTCCCGTACTGTCCGGACAGCGCCATCCCGGTGCGAAATGGGAAGAGGGAGAAATTTGACCTGCTGCACTGCAAAGGATGCGGCATCTGTGAAAAAGCATGTCCGTTTGGCGCGATTACGATGAAGGAGGGGAAATAACATGGCGATCCAGGAAAGAATGTCAGGAAACGAGGCGGTGGCACACGCGATCAAACAGGTGGAGCCGGATGTGATGCCGGCGTTTCCGATCACCCCGTCCACAGAACTTCCCCAGTTTGTTTCCAGTTTTATCGCAAACGGAGAGATCAATACGGAATTTATACCAGTTGAGAGTGAACACAGCTCGATGAGCGCGGCGATCGGGGCGAGCGCCGCTGGCGTGCGCGCGCTTACGGCGACGTCCTCGTGCGGACTTGCGCTCATGTGGGAATTATTATATGTGGCGGCGTCCAACCGGCTGCCGATCTGCATGGCGCTCGTGAACCGCGCGCTGTCGGGGCCGCTCAATATCAACAGCGAGCATTCGGACAGCATGGGCGCCAGGGATTCGGGATGGATCCAGATCTATGCCGAAAACAACCAGGAGGCGTATGACAATTTCATCCAGTCGTACCGGATCGCGGAGCATAAGGACGTCCTGCTCCCGGTCATGATCTGCCAGGATGGATTTATCACGAGTCATGCCGTGGAAAATATTACGTTAGAGGAAACCGAGAAGGTGAAAGAGTTTGTCGGTACATACGAGCCGGAACACTATCTGTTAAATCCGGATGAACCGCTTGCCGTCGGCCCGTATGCCGTGTCGAATTACTGCATGGAGGCGAAAAAGGCGCAGGCGGAGGCGATGATTCGCGCCAAGCAGGTGATCCTTGATGTCGCGAAGGAATATGAACAGATGACCGGCCGCAAATACCGCTTCTTTGAGGAATATAAGATGAAAGATGCTGAATTGGCCATCGTGGCGATCGGTTCCGCCTGCGGAACGATCAAGGATGCCGTGGACAAACTGCGCAAAAAAGGAAAAAAGGTAGGGCTTTTGAAAGTCCGCGTCTTTCGTCCGTTCCCGGGGGAAGAGATGGCAAAAGCGCTGCGCAAATGCCGGGCAATCGCTATTTTTGACCGCTGCGAGGGTTATAATGCGAACGGCGGCCCGCTGGCTGCCGATCTCGAAGCCGCGCTTTACCGCGCGAAAGCCAGCGCGGAAGTGATCAATTACGTATACGGCCTGTCGGGAAGGGATCTGACCGTGAACCATGTGACGGCCGTATTTGAGGAACTGGCCGAGGCGGCCGAGCACGGCGTGAAAGATAAAAAGTACCGATACATTGGACTGCGCGAGAAGGAGGACTGACAGACATGGAAGCAGCGTTTGATTTTAAGGAAATGCAGGGCGCAGAGCACGGCGTGAAAGATAAAAAGTACCGATACATCGGACTGCGCGAGAAGGAGGACTGACAGACATGGAAGCAGCGTTTGATTTTAAGGA
>CAJTZN010000017.1:0-3541 GCA_910584065.1 uncultured Eubacterium sp. | reverse complement strand
AATGCAGGGCAGGGAAGAGCGGCTGGCGCCAGGACACCGCATGTGTGCCGGGTGCGGCGCGACGATTGCCGTGCGCAACGTGTTAAAAGCACTTCATCCGGAAGATAAGGCTGTGGTCGGAAATGCCACAGGATGCCTCGAAGTATCCTCTTTTACGTATCCATACACGTCCTACGAGGACAGCTATATCCACAATGCGTTTGAAAATGCCGCCGCTACGCTGAGCGGGGTGGAAACGGCCTATCATTATATGAAAAAGACTGGCAGATTGAGCGAAAATTATAAATTTATCACGTTCGGCGGCGACGGCGGCACGTATGACATCGGATTCCAGTCGCTGTCCGGCGCGATGGAGCGGGGCCACGATATGGTGTATGTCTGCTATGATAATGGCGCGTACATGAACACGGGCATCCAGCGTTCTTCGGCGACGCCGATGTACGCGGATACGACGACGACGCCGGTCGGCAAAGTTTCCCCGGGCAAGCCGCAGCCGAGGAAGGATCTGGCGGCGATCATGGCGGCGCACAACATCCCCTACGTGGGACAGACGACGTTCATCGGAAATTTTAAAGATCTGTATACGAAATCGGAGCGGGCGATCTACACCGAGGGCCCGGCCTTTCTCAATATCATGACGCCGTGTCCGCGCGGCTGGCGCTACGACGCGCCTGACATCATCGACATTTGCAAGTCGGCGGTGGAGACGTGTTACTGGCCGCTCTTTGAGGTGGTCGAGGGCAAATGGATTCTGAACTATGAGCCGAAGAAAAAACTGCCGATCGAGGATTTCCTCAAACGGCAGGGGCGGTTTAAGCATTTACTGAAACCGCAGAACGAGCAGCTTCTCGAGCAGTTCCAGAAGGAAGTGGACCGGAGATGGGAAGCGCTGTTAGCGAGATTGTAAGCTGGCGCGCGGCCAGTGCGGAAGCTGCGGGGGCGTTTAAAAGAAATTATAAGAGCTGTTGCGTTGCCATATAACGCGCAGCTTTTTTATTTGCAAAAAAAGAAAAAAGAAATGAACCAATCGCGGGTTTTGTGCATCTTAATTATGAAGGACTTAGAGCTCAGGTTCTTATGAATCAGGTTTTTATGAAGTAAGGGAGAAACAGGCAGTGGATAGAGATACGTTTATCAAAGGGATCAGGGAGAATCGGAATCAGATGTATGTGATCGCGCTTTCGATACTGAAAAATCCCGAGGATGCAGAAGATATTGTTCAACAGGCATTACTGACTGCGTACGAAAAGCTGGATGTGCTGAAGGAGGATGACAAATTCCGGTCCTGGATGATGAGCATTGTCGTCAATGAAGCAAAGATGTACATTCGCAAAAATTCCCGCATGGTTTACATGGAGGATATGGAAGCCGCCGTGGAACGCGCAAGGGAAGGCCGGAACGGGGAGGACGATGTCTGGGAGCTTGTATTATCTTTGAAGAAGGAATTGAGTACGGTAGTCATTTTATATTACGCGCAGGGCTACCGTGTCAATGAGATCTCAAAGATCATGCGTATTCCGCCCGGTACCGTTAAATCGCGGCTGTCAAAGGCGAGAGCATTATTGAAAAAGAGATTGGAGGAATCATGATGAAGAAATCAGTGGATGAATGGTTGAGGGAAGGGCTCACGGATCGTGAGTACCAGGTACCGCACAGTTATGAAAAGAAATTGGAGCAGACGATAAAAGAAATGGAAAACAGCAGGGTGATACACCGCGCGGGGCGTTTTTCCCGGTTCGCTGTGAACAAGGCCGCGGGGGCTGTCCTGATCGTGATCCTGCTATCGGCGGTATCCATTTCTTCTTATGCGGCTGTGAACCTGTTTCGGGACAGGATGAGCAGCATGTCGGAAACCGAAAGGCAGAACTATAACAGCGATATACAGAATTGTAAGGTGGACGAGGATGTTTTTTCCAGAGAGCTGACATTAGAGGAATGTGAACAGATCGCCGTTCTCCGGGAGCAGTACGAAAAAGAAGGTAAATTTCCGCAAAAGGAGATCCGGCAGATGAAAACGAACGAGGGAACCGTGGCCGACGAACTGTATTTTGTGGCGGATGAAAGTAAGTTCTACCTGCCGGAGCGAGCGATGACAGAAGAAGAAATGCTGCAGATGATTGATCTGCAGGAGAAGAGGGATTACAGCGTGCGGCAGCAAAATGAGGCGGAGATCAGTGAGGATCAGAAGGGGCAGGACGCGGGAGAACCGGATGCCGGTCTGGAACAGCTGTCGGTGGAAACGGTGGCAAAATTATATGAGCTTGCCGAACCGGAGCTGGAGGTTGTATCGAACAACGTGGAAGATCTTTGTTATGAGGTGGCAGAAAAGGAAGGTGGAAGTTATTTCGTCTATTACTCGGCGGAGCATGCGATAGAGCGGGTCGTATATAAAAAGAAAGGTGTCTCGGCACATCAGTCAGGGGTTCAGAGTGAGAGTCTGCACATAAAGAAGATTTCAAAAAAGATGAGAAGGCGGGTGGAAATGTTTACCGGGAAGGAGATTGACTCGCAGAGCTGTTACAGTATGCTGAAGGATAACGGGGAACTGGAGTATGGGACCGTCAGCTTTTATTATCAGATGACGGATGGAAGCGGCTGTGTAGCTGTTTACAGTGCGGTGTATGGGGATCTGTATGACATTTATGGGCTGGACGATGCGAAGGCGGTCAGGCAGCAGATCAGAGAGAAGGAGCAGTTGTCGGGGAAGACAGGGGTTCGTTACCGGGAGATCAAATAGTCGGCGGCCCGGCAGGTATATCTTAGGGTTCTCAATGCTCATTGACAAGAAAGCCGTGGATGGATATAATAAAGTTATGTATATAGTACGTTCTTATTTGCGCTCGGTCTTTTGGGTCGCTCCCATGAAGGAGTGAATATTTTTTTCAGGAGGGTGTCGAAATGAGAGGCTGGTGGTCTATTGATGAGATTCCTTGATGGAGCGGAATTGGTGAGAATAAAGGGGTTGTTATAAGGGAAGTTAAGTTATATGAAAAAACTGAGTTTTTAAGGAGGCGCTTTGTCATGTTGGCAGTAAATGATACAAATCTTTGTGAGAATATGAAATTATATATGGATAAGGTAACCAACGATTATGAAACAATGATTGTTACAAGAAAGAATAAGAAGAATGTGGTAATGCTTTCAGAGGAATCTTATAACAATCTTGTGGAAAATATTTATGTTATGGGCAATAAAGAAAATTATGACTGGTTAATGAAAGGGAAATCACAGTTGGAAAATGGTCAATGTTCTACTCGGGAACTAGTTGAGGTGGAAGAAGATGAATAAAGTATTTGCAGATACTGGTTGGGAAGATTATCTTTATTGGCAGACAGAAGACCGCAAAACTCTTAAGAAAATCAATCAGTTAATTAATGATATTGTCAGGAATGGTAATGAGGGATTGGGAAAACCAGAGCCACTCCGCGGTAATCTGTCCGGATATTGGAGTAGGCGGATCAATGATAAAGATCGGTTGATCTATAGAATGATGTCAGGGTCAAAACCCCAAACATCTGTTTCTGGATATATTCTCGCCTCA
>CAJTZN010000016.1 GCA_910584065.1 uncultured Eubacterium sp. | reverse complement strand
CATTTATGCAGCATAATTTTTTATTATTTTTTCATTGACTTTCCGAGACTACTCTTATAAAATCAGGGTAAACCCATTTTCATTTGCAAATGAGTTCACCCCTTCACCGTCTAACACTTCATTCTAATCACATTTTATGAATTCCACTTACCTTTGATTTGCAAGGAATAGTTATAAGTATGTACCTTTAAGCGATACTCCTTTCCTTTCTTTGCATAACCACTCTTATACTTAAGCGTCTGCCTGTATGGCTTGATGGTTCCTGGAATTGGAAGACTTTGAGAAACAACAGCTGTTTTTGCCTTATTACTTACTGAATACTCTACCAAGTCTCCACTAATAAGATTTGCACTTTCAACCGTTACATAGGCATAACCTTCATTGTCACTTTTAGCATTAGGCTCTGAATAACTTTCACCACCTACAGGAATTAGCGAAAAGTAAAAATCCTTTTTAGCGGCTAAAGCTGTCGTGGCAAACATCATACACATTGTTCCCAATGCCAAAATTTTTGTTAAACGTTTTTTCATATTCTTCTTCCTTTCATATTTTTATTTGCATTATATGTTAAATCTGCTCATCTTATCAATCCTCCCTAAATCATTACATTGATCATGATTATATCACTTATATCTAACCTTATTCAACACATCTGACGTAACATGCAGTTTTTTTCGTAGCTAACACGAATCAATACAAGATTTAAGGTTTTTATATATTTTCAGCACATCCCTTCCTTGTATTTAATTTTATTTCTAAACATTTAACATAATCATAAGTACGAACTTATTTCCTTTTAATGAAACGTTGAAACCACCTTCATATTTTTCAATAGAGCTTTGAATGCTTTTCATTCCAATTCCATGTAAATCTTTATCTTTTTTGCTAGTCAGAAAAACATTTTTCTGTTTTATGACTTTACCTATGTAATCATTTGAAACTACAATGAATATCTGATCGCCAACTTTAACAATTTTTAATTGTATATGGGCACTTTTTTCAATTTCTAATCTCTTTTCACATGCTTCTCGGGCATTTTCCAAAGCATTACCTAAAATAATAACAACATCATGTAGTTCAACATTCGCCAAACTATCTTTTTCTACGGCAAATTGTACTTTTATCCCCAACTTATATGACTTCTTCCATTCCTCATACAATATCATATCTATATAACGATTTCCTGTTCGAAACATACCCTCTATATTCTGTATACCTTCAAAACACATATCCAAATAGGCCTGTGCTTCCTCTTTTTCTTTGATCATGCTAATAATATTTAAATGCTTTTTTATATCATGATACAATTGATATACTTTCTGTTGGCTATTTTCCAAACACTGAAAATCATTTATTATTTTTTCATTCCGCATCTTGATCAACAATATTTCTTCTTCTCTATCCCTATAGTCAAAATAGAGATTAATATAATAATAGGATAACATGTAGGAAAACAATACCACAAGGCCTAGAATAAACAACAAAATCATACTCCATGAATAATTATACTGTTGATAATAACTTAACTCTACAATCATAATCAAACAAAAAACACTTGAAAACGCCTGTAATAGTAAAACTGCTATTTCTTTTAATGTATATTTCTTTCTTTCCACTTTCACTAATTTCAAACATACAATAACCAGAATCACATTAATCAATTTAGACAAAACTACACATTGTAATCGAAAAAATGAATGTTCTAAAAAAACGGCAAAATCTTCTCTACCATGAATAAAAAGCAAAAGCCCCATTGATATGCTTTCACTAACAATTAACAAGAAGATAAATAAAGTATTCCATAATACAGAACGAATAACTGTACACTCATATATGAAATATACAAGTATAACTCCAATCACAAACAAAATGAATGTTTTTGCAGAATTAAACTCAATTATATGATCCATTACGTATGTAGCAACAGGAAAGATTAGCATAAGTACTATTCGACCTATACCTCGATACTTAAATTCAAATTTTTCAGAGAAAAACCAATAATACAAAAACGTTTCAAAGATAATTATTGCAACATCTATAATTCCCCATTTCATTTCCATTAGCCTAACTCATCCCCCCAAAATTCTAAATAAGCGCGTCTAAACATTTCTTTTTTACTTCTTGTTACTGGAAGTTCTACCATGTTTTTTAGCAAAATCGTATGGCTTCTTACTTCTGCAATATACTTCATATTAATCATAAAAGAATTATGTATTCTAACAAAGTAATGTTCATTCAAACTTTTCTCCATTTTTTTCATTGTTCCAACTACCGTAATTTCACAATTAGCACAATGATACGTCAAATTATGATCCATTACTTCAATATAAATAATATCTTGTATTTTTATATTATACTTTTGTCCTTCTTTAGTTAATAGTAAATTACTTTTTTCATAATTATTAATCCGAATGAATAATTCGTTTAACTGAAAAACAAAATCATCATAATTTACTGGTTTCACTAAAAAACGATATGCTTTCACCTTATAACCATCCACCGCATATTGTATAAAAGCCGTCAAAAAAATAATCTCTACATTTTCATTAGTTTTTCTTATCTTTTCCGCAATGTCTATTCCATTTTCATTTTTCAGTTCAATATCCAAAAAAATTATTTGATATTTATTGTAGTCACTTGCTAATAAGTCTTCACCACTGATATATTTATCACATTTAGTTTCTATTCCCAACTCTTTTCCCAATCCCTTTATATATAACTCTACTTGCTTGCAAAATTGAACTTCATCATCACAAGTCGCAATTAACATTTGCTCTTCCTCCCTTTATTTAATACTTTGATGACCAGCATTCCATGCATCACCTTCCGTAACACTTATAATTTCCCCATCCTAACAACACACTATTCATAGCTAAAGCCATAGTGGCAGCCCGCAAATATTCGTTGTGTGTTAAAATAAATAATACAACTATACACACAAATTCAACTCCCAATATAATCTTTATCTTTCTTCTACACTTATCCCTGAGTTGCTCTCCTAGTCTCTTATTTTTAGTATCAACAGGCGATATTATCCAAATAAGTACAATACACACAATACAGCCAACAAGATAACACCAATTATTATCGACAAAACAAATCAGATCTCCTATTACCACAAACAATACTAAAAAACCCATTGTACATTCCAAATACGACCTTGCATGAAACCCTCCTGAGTATTGCCTTATAGGACAAAATAGTAACGTAAAAGCAACTGTTTCTCTGACTCCGAACAGAAAACTTCCTATCGTTAATACTATTATCAGATTGACAGTGGAAGAAAGCAATCATTGCCATTGCAAGGATGATAATAATCTGTTTTCCAAATGGTATCATATCCAGTTTTTTTATTCAATACCGCAAAAGTTCCAAAATTAAAGCTATTTGTATTTGTTCACCATTCCTTTTCGATTTTCTTGATTTTTATACGTGATGTTCAAACCATCACTCTTTTTTCCAAATTTACCTTTGAGATACGCTTTATCCCCCCACATCCAGGCAGAAAGAAATTCCTCGGAGCGGTCGCCATATTTATTTTTGATACTGAACAAAGCGTCAAACTACCCCTTTTCAAATCTCAGGTCAGATCGCTAATGTCCATATTTACCTCCTTCTCGCTTTTAAATCCCGCACCTGAAAAACGCCTCCAAATTCCTCCTGAACAATTTGGCCGGCCGATGCCCCGCCCCCTCGATCATCTGCTCCGTCTCGATCACATAAGGCGCGATCTTCCTCCTGAAATTCGCCGCTGTCAATTTCTGATCCAAAATGGTTTCAAACGCCTTCTGAAGCTGTGTCAGCGTAAATGCCTCCGGCATCAGATCAAAAACTACCGCCCCATCCGTTTCCGCCAGACGGCGCAGCGATAACAGCGCACAGGTCATGATTTTTGCGTGGTCAAAGGCAAAGCCCTGATGTTCCACAATCTCATACTGCATCGTCTCATGATAATCCACGCATTCTCTTCTTTCACGAATGACAGCCGACAAGCTGACCGCCTCCCAGCCTGATCCGTCCCCGGCTAAAGCGGCTCTATCCAGACCTCCCCTGCCCAAACCAGAACTTCCCAGATTCGTCGCCCCCTCATCCGTATTCACGAGCCGGAGGACGTACTCATTTTCAACGAGCGCATACGACTCTTTCACGCTTCTGGCAATCTCCTTTTTCTCCAGTTCCACATCAAACCACCGCGCTTCCCATGCGTCGCTCCCCGCCCGCAGATCGCACTTTTCCCCGTCGAGCAGGGCGAGGAACGTATGCGAGATGATCCACCCCCTCGGATCCCTGCCGACATCCCCATAAATGCCGCACAAATTTATATAGGCATCCTTCACATGCGTCTCCTCATACAATTCCCGCCGCGCCGTCTCGTGCACATCTTCATTGCTCCGGCAGAATCCCCCTGGCAGCGCCCATTGATCCCGGTACGGATACCCCGCCCGCTTCACCAGCAGGATCTTCAGCTTCCTCTCTGGCAATTTACGGAAATTCTCCGCATCCCGAACCGGATTTGACACACACTGTTTTCCCATGATGGAAAACACCGCCACATCCGCAGCGATCGACGGACGATCAAACCGTGTTATGTCATATTGTTCCAAATACTTTTTTTCCTCTTTGCTCATGCGGTACGCCTTTTTTTGCCCACTCACACCGTCTGCCTCCTTTTTCTGCATTACTATATCCTGCGTTTTGTACCCATCTCCAATATACCATAACCGCCAGAAGCGCGCCAGCACATATTCAGGACGCCACAAGCTGCCCCTTCCTTCCGGCCACCCGCACCGAGATCTCGCTCCCGGCGTGAAACGCGATCAGATCGTCCTCAATTCCGTCTGAAAACAGCACGCCATCCGCCGGCATTTTGGAAACAATACGGAAATCATCCCCTTCTTCTATTTTGCCGAAAACGATGCCCGCCTGCGTCGCGCGACTCGGATACGGTTCCCTCACAACAAATGTCAGCCTGTTATCGTCCCAGGCCAACGGCGCCTCCTCGATTGTACCGCAGGAAAATATCTCCGCCATCCGCCTTGCCTGCGCCATCACGGATCTGAACCATCCCGTAGCGCCAAGTCCGGTGGATACAATGATCCCGCTCGAAGACTGGTTCTCCCGCTGCCCGTTCCACATGAGATCATAGCGCGCGGACGCGTGCGTCCGGCAGCCGATGAACAGGTCGTTGACCGCCAGCATCTTCTGTCCGTCCTTCATAACGGCCTCCGCCATCGTAACCTCGCGCACGCGGTGGCGCCCCGCGATGACCTCCGGCAGGATTTCCGCCAGCTGCCCCGCCTCAAACGCCAGCAGTACACCGTCCCATCTGGCGGCGTCCGGATTCACGCCGATCAGCGGCTGGCCGTGCAGATATTTCATCACATTGGCGACCAGTCCGTCCTGCCCCACCGCGATCACAATATCCCGCTCCCCAAACATCATATTCGGCAAAAAACCGCGCTCGATCCGCTGCACCCTGGCAAACCGCTCCGCCACATCGCCCACCTGGCGCAGCACCGCCTGATACTGCCGGTCTTCCGCGAGATAATCCGCAAAATCGGCTCCCATGTGCTCGATGTAAAATTTCGCCTGCTCTACTGTGTTATATTTCATTACCAGTTCATCGAGCCTCGTTTTTCTGGTAACTATGACGATCTTATTCATTCCCCGTTCCATCGCTGCCACTCCTTTACTTCTCCGCCAGCGTCTCCAAAAGATCCGGCGATACGTTTAATACGCCGATCTTATCCGCCTTGTCGCCAATTTCCACAAACGCCTTGGCGATCAGTGCCCTGCTGTCCATCCCGCTTGCCGCCAGCGCCTTCACCACCTCCGTGTCAATGCCGGCAAATGTTTTTAAAAGAACCGCGGAATCATATGCTTTGGCATCCGATTTTTTCTTTGCGTTCTCCGTCTGCAGATCCACCAGTTTCCGCTTCTCTTCTTCCAGCCGGATGTCGTCCCGGAGTTTTCTGGCGTCTAATTCTGCCTGCTTTTCCAAAACCAGACGCTTTGTTTCCATCTCTTTTTCCTTCTTTTCTTTCTCTTTTTCAGCGATACTGATCTCCGTATTTAATTCATTTTCCGTGACGATACGCTCCTGCTCGATTGCCGCGTTGCGCCGCTTGTAAATGGCGTCATCCTGCTGCCTCAGGATCTCCTCCCGCGTAGCCGCCTCCAGCGCCTTCTGCGTGTCCGGTTTCGCGAGGATCCCCAGAATGGAAACGGAGATCAGCTCCAGACCAAACTCCCGCATCGTCATATCCTGTTTCAGGTTTTCCCGCAGCGCCTCCGCCAGTTCGTCGCCGGAGATCATCGCCGTGCGCACATCCCTCGTACTCATAAATTTCGTGGCGTACACTTTCGCGAGATTGATCATCCGCTTTGCCATCTTCTGCTTGGCCTCCGCCAGCGCCGTCTGGTTTTCCTTTTTCGTATTCTTATAGGAAAAATCGACCATACGCGCCGCTTTCTCGTAATCTGAAATCGTATAGGAAATGTCACCCTGCACGCTGACATCCTGAAAATCCGAGGTCATGATCCCGTCAAAGGCAAACGGCGCGTCAAAAGCCGTCGCCGGCACCACGATCATGCTCGTGGTCAGGGTGTTGTAAAAAAACGATAACCCCAGTCCTTTTTGCACGACCGCCCCTCTTTTCACTTTGATCACATACTCCGTTGGTTCAAATTTCTTGTATCGGATACCCATAAAAATCCCCTCCTTTTTCTGCCTTTTTGTTCTTAATGATTTGTTATTATCATTCCGATAATATGTTGTTGCGTTCTATCTTACTATTATTTTGATAATATGTCAAGAGGAAATTTCATTTTTTCAGTTTTTTTATTTCTTAATATAAGAATTTATTTGCAAAAATGGGCATGGAAATCATCCATACCCATTTCATAGATTATTTATTTTTTATCCTGTAACCTTTTATAGGGATGTCATTAACAGAAATCAACAAAAACCTCTGCCTAATTAAAACTGCGTTTATCTTTATCTGAAATAGTTAAAAGTTCACAATAATGTGTCCAACTCAATTTGCCAGTAACTGTATAAATATTGTACGCAAAATTGGAAGTTAATCGTCCATAACTCATGAGAAGTATTTTATGATTTCTGTTATCACTATAGCTATGACAACAATCAAAAATGCAGAACCTGACGCAAGTAATCCCTTTTGATATGGTCTTTTTGCTTCTTCTTTTGTTTTATCTATTTCATTCAAACTTTTACCTTCAGTAAAGGCGATTATTTCTTTATAAGTTTGAATATCATATTTCTTTTTGTATTTTTCAATTCTAATTACAAAATACATTGTTATAGCAAATAACAGTAAATATATACACATACCTCCCCACTTCAATAAAAAAACTCACCTCCGTTTTCTTCTAACTTAATCAATTTAGATCTTTTTGTCTATCAAAGGTATTTTACATCCTAGCTCTATAACTATTTCACTTTGTCAAAGTTCTTTTACATGCTTGCAAAAACGCGAAAAATTTGAATTTACCATCTCTACAAATCCCGATTGTCGTTTCATTATTTATATATCCCTATTTCCAAACCTGTCCAATTACCAAACATCATTTCCACATCGGTAAGTTTCTCTATTTCTTTATCGTAATCCTCTTCGTCTTACTCCACACCCCATATCTTTTCTTCGCCCCATTCATCCGGTAAGCGCGAACACGGAAATAATAAACCTTCTTCTCTTTCAGCTTCTTCACGATAAACTTATTTTTCCAGGTCAGCTTTTGTTTCTTATTTTTCCATTTTTTCGATGTGCCGTAGCAGATCTGGTAACCGGCCGCTCCTGATACCTTTTTCCATGAAACCGCCACGCTCTGCCTTTTCTGTTTTAGTTTGACAGCAGCCACCTTTCCTATTCTGCCGGCATCCGGGGAAAGGACCGGCGGCAGGCAATCCGTGACAAACGATGGCCCTGTACCCGGCTCCACAGTCGTCTCCGCGGTGGCGTCATCACCCGGTTTCGCGGTAGCTTCGTCACCTGGTTTCACGGTGGCGTCGTCTCCTGGTTTCGCGGTAGCTTCGTCACCTGGTTTCACGGTAGCTTCGTCACCTGGTTTCACGGTGGCGTCGTCACCCTGTCCCGCCGTCGCTTCCCCGCCCGGCCCCGAGGTGGCTTCCGCATCCGGTTCCCACGTTACGGCAGGCTTCGGCGCCGATGGTGTCGGCGTGGGGGCCGCCGAACTGCTGCCCCCCTTTTTCGAAATCACAGTCCCTGCGTATGACCAGCCAGAGATAAATGCGGCATCTGACGATGCCCCGAGATTCAAATGCAGGGCAGGACGAACGGCAACATGGCTCCCGTAGTCATAATTGCCATCCCGGGACACGAAACCATTGAAGTACACGCTGGCGACATCGTCACTACCATCGCCCGGCGACCGCAGCCACCACCATCCGTTTCCCGCGTACTCTTTCGATGAACTCGTATAAGCTCCCCTGCCTTTAACGTATTCCGTATTTTCTGCCCTTCGGCCTGCATCATATATTTTGTAATCTGACGAAAATCCATAAACCGGATCCATCACTTCATCCAGGGACAGAAGAAACACCTGATCGGACGTATCATTGCCGCCTTCCGTACCATAATAAGGGTTATTACCATTCACTACCTTTGTCGTCCGGATAGCTGACCGCTCGCCGGCCGAAAACGCATTTGTGAGAAAATTATTTCCGCCGTACTCTTTCCCATCTTTGTTCGCCCCAGCCCCATAACCGTTCAGCCAGCTCCTCATCGTACAGGTCTCCCATGTCACATCTGTCCAGGAATCATTATACTTTTGGCAGTCCAGATTTTGATCCGCCAGCAAAAAAGCGTCATCCCCCTTTACCGATAAAACCCGCCACCGGATCGGCTTCTTTTCATCCTTCTGATCCGCCCTGCCATCCCCGTTCGTGTCCTCCTGCCAGTAGTTACCGAACCATACGCAGTCCCACGTCGTGATCCCGTCACTGTCCGTTCTCGGGTTATTCAATCCATAGCCCGTTCCGGCAGTTTTGACCGCCGAAGCGGAAACTGCCGGCTTTCCCGCCGGCCGTATGCCGGCCGCAAGAGCGAACACGATCAGTAAGGCAAGCCGATGTCCCCATTTTTTCCATTTATCCTCCATATAACAATACTCTCCCTGAAACAGAATATCCACAGATCCTTTCCCACTCTTCCAGATCACCCTTCTTTTGCATAAAGGACTTGATCCTCCGCAGTAATCCTACACAAATTCTTCATCTCCAACTGCTATTCATATATAGTATACCTCAATACCCTCCGTCTGTAAAATCATTTTCCCTTAGTATCCATACCTCTTTCTATATCTCACGAACATGGATACCGACATAAGAAGAGCCATCAGTTCCGCTGCCGGCGTCGCCAGCCAGATCCCATTTACGCCGAGAAGCAGAGGAAGCACGATCATGGTAATCAGCATAAATACAAACGATCTGGAAAATGCAAGGACAGCTGAAACGATTCCGTTGGATAATGCGGTAAACATTCCGCTGGCAAAAATATTGAATCCAATAAAGAACAATGCTACCGTACATATCCTGTTGCCCGTTACCGCCAGATCATACACCGGATTATCCGGCCGGGCAAATACGGATACCAGCGGCCTTGTCAGCATAAAAGAAGCCGCTACCGTGACCACGGAGATTACGGCGATCACGTTCATGCTCAACGCAACCAGCTTTTTTAATTTCTCATGGTTCTGCTCCCCATAATAAAAACTCAGCATAGGGGCAACCCCATAAGAATACCCTGTATACAGAGAACTTGCGAACATCAGCACATACATGATGATGGTAACAGCAGCAACCCCGTCTTCCCCGACATAATAGAGCATCGTCCAGTTGAACATCATTGTGATAATCCCGGTAACAAGCGCAGTCGCCATCTCAGAGCATCCGTTTGCCGCCGCACCCGCAAGTACCCTGAATCGGAATACCGGTTTCTTAAAATGCAGCAGGCTCTTTTTCCGGCTGAAAACAAACAGGCCAACAACTGCTGTCACGGAATATCCGAGCCCCGTCGCTATCGCCGCGCCACTGATCCCCATATCAAATCCGGCAATAAACGCATAATCGAGCACCATATTCAAAATACCACCCATGACTGAGCAGATCAGGGAAAGACTCGCCTTTTCGCTGGCAATCATATAAAGCGTAAAATTGTTCATCAAAAGAATCGGCACCGTAAATACCAGATAACGGCTCAAATATTCCACACAATACCCTTCTACATCAGCAGAAAGGCTCATACCGGCAAAAATGTGATCCATGGCCAAATATCCGACCGCACACATGACAGCCCCCACAATGACATTTACTAAAATCAGAAACGTAAAATCTTCCCTTGCCTCATCTGTTTTCTGCTCACCCATTTTTTTCATGATAACCGCACTGCCTCCGGTAGCAAGCATAGTAGAAATCGCCGTGACAAGTTGGATGATCGGCGCCGTGAGATTGATTGCCGAAAGCGCATCCGTACCGATCAGATTCGATACAAACAAGCCGTCAACCATTGTGTAAAAAGACATAAACACCGTCATTGCGATCGTTGGCACAGCAAATTTCAAAATGTTTTTCAGTGTCACAGGTTTTTCGTATGCATTTAAATTTTCCATAAATTTTTCCTCCGATTATCTTGTATTTTCTTCCTGTATACAGTATCATAGACCGTACAGTAACAGTACGGTCAATAGATAATCGGAAAATATTTTATTATTTTAAATGGGAGACAGAAAAATGAGCCAAATAAACAAATCTCTTACCATCGGACAGTTCGCTGCACTCCATGGCATAAACAAAAAAACACTGATGTGGTATGATGAGATCGGCCTGTTCCGGCCCGCCTCTATCAACCCTGAAAATGGATACCGCTGCTATAATTACCACCAGAGCCCCATACTGGAAACCATCCTCCTGCTCCGGGAGTTGGAAGTTCCCATCCCAGTCATACAGGATTTCATGAAGAATCGCTCCGCCGGAAACCTAAAAGACCTTCTGGACGAAAAGATAGCTGATCTTGACCTGCAGATCACCCATCTGCAGGCAGTCCGGACAACCCTCTGCACACACCGCCAGAATATGTCTACCCTGCTGACAATGGATCTTTCCGAAATCAGTGTAATAGAGAAAAAAGAACGCTGCCTGGTCACAGTAGATGTCAGCGAAGACATTACCTTTGAAGACGAAGTTGAGCTTATCACGGCTGAAACGGAAAAATACCATCTCGGCCGCCTGCATCATGCCTCCTACGGCTCCATGATCCCCGTTTCCAGCCTCCTTCACGGCAGCTTTGATGATTATTCCAAACTGTTTATAGAGATTCCCCTGCTCACATACCAGACCGGACTGCATATGGCCCCCGGCGGTAAATATATAAGAGCCTTCCACAAAGGAGACTGGGATAAAATACCAAAGCGGTATGAAGAAATATTTTCATTTGCAGAAAAACATGATCTGACGCCCCATGGATTTTCCTATGAAATGGGAATTAACGAAAATGTCATTGACCGGATCGAAGATTACATTGTGCAGATTGAAATCCCGGTACAATACACTAGCAACGCACTGTCAAAACAGCAGCACTGCCACAAATATGAATAATAGATTTTCCTTACTAGATATTGGTATTTGCAATATGTTTAACATCTGGATTTCCCAATACCCAAATCCATGAGCCAAGAGTCCGATCTAACTATTTTTCACACACTCTGTAACAATTCCCTCTGAATTTTCTCCACATTATCAAGAGTTAAAGCTGGAACACACTGAACAATTTCTTCATTTGACAATTTACCCATCTTCAGCATCTGAACCGCTGTTTCCTTTGCTGCTTCATATTTCTCACTCCTGATATAGTCCAAACACCTATCCCCAGTATGAAAACGACATTATTTCCATCTCCCCCCGAAATGCTCATCAAACTCGGGGATTATTTTGACAACCCAAAATGCTTCGCAATTTTATCGCATACCTCTTCTCTCGTATCCATCCCATTCTCTTCACGCACAACCGTGAAAAAACCACTGTTGGCCAATTCATCATAATGCTTTTGGCTGTTAATAAGCGCAAGCCCTCGTTTATAATTATCCATAACTGCTTGGGGATCATCGCAGCGATCAATAACGCTGAGGATAAATTGCTTTTCAGGGTCGCTTCGGTCGAAAAAACGCTCTACACTCATAGACTGCGGCGAGAGCATAACCGCCACATGATCATATTCAGAAATCTCCTTCAATACATCAACAGGAATATTCGTATCCACGATCACCTTCTTGTCTCCTGCCAGCGAAATAAGTTCGGCAACTTCAAACCCTGTGCCTTCCCTGCCCGAGTTATAGATCCAGCGCTCATACTCCTCCGGCGACCGGGTGACAAAATCTTTCCAGTCGGTAAGATTTTTCCGATAGCAAAGATCGGGCTGTACATCGGGGGTCGCGACAGCATCAGATACTGCGATATGATAATTTTCTCCGCAAAAAAGCATTCCATATCGATCGGCCAGCATTTTCACCGTTGTCGATTTCCCCGCATAGGCCGTACCCGTAATGAAATATACATTTCTCAAATAATGCTTTATAATATTATTTTCGATGATCAAGTCAACGCACCCTCCATTTCCTATTTTCCCTTACAATCCCCCCAGCATCAGAAATCATACCAGTATAAATTCTGCATTTTCAATGATCGTTTTGATTTCTTCTACCGTTTTTTCTGTTATACCCGCAATCTGATCCAATGCAAAACCACTTTTGTACATACTTAAAATAATCCGCGCCTCTCCCCTGGCCTCTCCCCTGGCTTCACCCTGCGCGATTCCCCTGGCCTCTCCTGCTTCGAAAACCCCCTGTCCTAAGTTGCACATCTCACTCACATCCTCTCCTATTTGGTCATTAAACGGTAACCGGAAGGGGCATCCTTCTGCGCCTCCAGGTTTACGATCATCTGCGAAATGCCGTCTTTCATACGCACATAAAAAATAATGTCAAACCGGACATATCCCTCCCCGATTTCTGAATATTCCGTATTCATACCCATAATCCGCTGGCCCGACTTCCTGCTGCCTGCAGGCCCCCCGCCATCCGTAGTTTTTTTGACCGACGCGTTTGTCAATCCCGGCTCCACCGGAACAACACTGATAAACGGTTCGCCTTCTATATACCGTACAACATCTTTCGGATCCATTCCCTGAAATTCATCCACGGTTTTCACTAAAATATGTGCCAAAATAATCTTGTTTCCGAGCAGACGCTTGACCTTTTCGTCATACTGCGCCTCCGCATCTGCCGCAAACAATGCGTGCTTTATTTCTTCTTTCATTTGCATTTCTCCCTCCCTATACATCTTTTGGAGATAGTCTCCAATCCCAATCAGTATAACCCTATTGCTATTATACTCCGAACACATGCTAAAATCAACTATTTTTTCACCATACAGCCCCATTTTGATATCGGTCCTGATACCTCGCCGGGATATTTCCATTGCCACCGGCATGAAATAATGAAATATCATATTGCTCCTTCCGGAACATTCTCCTGCAATCCATAAGATTAATATCGTGAACTGTAAATATCATCTGCGCATTTGTATTCAGTTCATTATTGAACATCGCAACAATTGCCCTGGTAAGCTTAAAATGAATACTTTATGTCTCTTAAAATCAATTCCTTCCAATGCCAATACAGCTTTGATCGCATAAAAACTTGCATAATACGAACGATTTATAGAGTCTTTATACAAAGCACTTTCATAACTTATTTTTGCAGCTTTCAAACTATCTTCTGACTGCGATAGACGATAATCACACAAATCCTTTTGTCTGCTATCCACAGATAACCACCCCTTCCTTCTCCACATTATCATAAAAAGGCAGCGCTCCCAGCCAATAATTAAAATGCTCCTTGTTTTTTACAATAACACTAATATCTATCCCATATTCCATAAATAAATCAAACGCCACATCATATAACTCATACTCAAAAGGCTTTATCGCTTCCTCCGGACAAGAAACCAGAACCATAATATCAATATCCGAATGTTCATCATAATCTCCCCTTGCATAGGAACCATAGACAATAACCTTTTCCATATCTTTCCCCAAAACCCTTTTTACTTCCTTTACAAAAAGTGTTACTATATTCTGAATTGATTCCGGCATATCTTCACCTCCAAAAAGTCCTAAAAAACCGTCTTTTAACCTGCTAATATGTCCTAATGAACTTATTTAATCATGATTGTCATACAATGATGTTGGGGGCAAAATGCGTTCCTTTTCCTTTCCGGCACGCACTATTGTCATAAATGAGATGTCGTTCCAAATACGGCCCAAGTACGTTATCACAAAGATAGAGTTCGCCTATACCAGGCAAACAAAACGGCATATCAGACTTTTACATCCGATATGCCTTACAATCCTTATCAATAACTTTGCTTTTCTGGCGGAGCATAATATACCTTCCCTAAATCAGGAAAATTAGAAATATTCTTTTCGATATTCTCTACCAGCCTATTATCCACTGTCAAAAAACTGATTCCATAGTCATTTGCCAAACTTGCGTTAAATGAATCAGCACTACCCAGTTCCTTATATGTATTCATTTGGCGCAAATACGTTTCTTTATTGGCTACCAACGGAATCAGTATATCATTTTCAATCAGAATCCTTAACGCATGAACTGTTTTTCTCTCAACTTCTTCTATCTCTTCATCTGTTACCGTTTCTGATCTGTGCTTTCTCATATAGTGTTGAATGGTTCTGTTTTCGCCTGTCAGGTACATGATCTCGTTTAAGACACACGGATTAATATAAAGAAACAAAGTTTTATCCAAATCCTCCGATAAAATATGCTTATCAAACAATTCAGTTACAACCTCACACCACGAGTCATAACTGTTTAAATATGCCAACAATATGCAAGTATCTACCAGAATATCCTCACCATCTGAGAAACCACCAAAATCACTTGCACTAAAGTCTATCTTTTCCATATTTTTGTTCATTCCTTATTTTATTAAAGTCAATAGGAGAAGAAGCTATTCCTTGCAAGCTTTTTAAAATTTTCTTTTTGTCCATAGTCAAACCGATCATATCTGTTTTATCTATTCGTTTTACCATCGCTGCGCTCATAGAATCATCCTCCTTTACTTTCTTTATTTCTGTTTCTTTTGGTTTATCCATATTATACCACCTCAGACATTTAGATTCAATAGCCAGGTATATAATATTTCTCGTTTATAGAAGTTCTTATGAACAAAGTCTATCATATACCCAGCCAAAAATCAATTATTTTTACATATTATGAGATGAATTATTGCGATTATGCGCCAATCAACTAAAATGCTCCTTGTTTTTTACAACACACTAGAATATCCATCTTTATCTCCCCTTGCATAGGAACCATAGATAATAATCTTTTCCATATCTTTCCCCAAACCCCTTTTTACTTCCTTTGCAAAAAAAATTGTTGTTCTTGCCATTGAGGATTACGAGAGGGATAGAGCAGAAAAAAGGCTTTTGATGAAACTCCGGATCAACCCTTTCGTTGTTACAGATCTAAAAGAGATTCGAGATTATATTGCAGAAGATAATCCCTATCATGCGGCCCGCATCATAGAAGAAATCTATGAGAAATTTGAGAACATACAATTATTTCCGAATATAGGAGCAGATCTTTCCAAACGTGTTGGTTTGCAAACAGATTATAAATATGCTGTTTGGAATGATTATGTAATTATTGACATTTTTTGTGGCTTTTTTCGTCCAGGCAGCAATACAAAAACCGCCTTCCACTGTCCGGATGTTTATACACCATACCGAAAGCAAAAGACGGTTCTTTTATGAAATTTGGTTCTTTACTTCTTTATCTTTATTTTCCTCGCCTTACTCCACGCCCCATATACTTTCTTCGCCCCATTCATCCGGTAAGCGCGGACACGGAAGTAATAGGTTTTCTTCTTTTTCAGTTTCTTCACGATAAGTTTATTTTTCCGACTCAGCTTTTGTTTCTTGTTTTTCCACTTCTTTGATGTACCATAACAAACCTGATACCCCGCCGCTCCCGATACCTTTTTCCATGAAACTGTCACATTCTGCTTTTTCTGTTTCAGTTTAACGGCAGATACTTTTCCTATACTGCCTGCATCCGGAGAGGCAGACGGCTGTATCCCCGGGGCAATGATCGGCGGCAGGTATCCCGGAGCAAAAGTCGGCCCTGCTCCCGGAGCAGCCGATGGTTTTACATCGGGTTTGCTGCTCGGTTTCGCACTCGAACCACCATCTGGTTTCACGCTTGGCTTTGGTGTCGAACCATCACCCGGCTTCACACTCGGCTTGGCCGTCGAACCATCATCCGGCCTTACACTCGGCTTTGGTGTCTGACCGTCGCCAGGACCTACACCCGGACCCGCACTCGTCTCCGGGGAAGGAGAAGCCGTTGGCGTTGGCGGCAGCTGTCCTTCCTTCTTCTGGATCTGAATACTATTATTCCAGAGTGTATATTCATCCGCCTTCTGGGTTACTTCACAGTGAAGGTAACGTTCCTCCGTCTGCGCATTGACTGTTGACGACTTCCATACTTCCGCTATCGAAATGTTTTTTCTCTCTCCCCCTGCCAAACTTTCTATATCTGCACTTTGGAGAACGATTCCTGTCTCATCCCCATCTTTTATTTCCAACGCGATTTCTTCCGCAGGAACATCCGAAAGATTCGCAACACAGACCGTATCCGCATCTACGGAAGTGATCTCGAGGTCCGCCGCATTTGTTTCCAGTTCCAGATTTTCTGTTATCCGGTCATTAGAAGCAAATGGCTCTCCAGCAGACACACTGGCACATATTCCACCCCCCGTCAGTGCTTCGGGAATAGTTACCGAAAGATGTTTTTCAAGAACCTCTCCCGGTTCCATACTGGTAGAGACAACTTCCTCATGAAGAACATTTCCGTCAGCGTCCGATATCGTGACTTTTACCCCGGTCAATTCTGTTGTTCCCGTATTTACAACACTCACAGCGATATCATTGTCCTCTCCCGGAACAAAACTGAGAATGTCATAGGCAAGATCCGTCACCTCTGCCTGATTTCTGGACAAATCTTCCTTTGATTTGAGCACCGTCAGTCCATAAGGACTTTCCCCTCCCGCTGCAGCATCCACAGATTGCAGCGTATAGGACAGCAGCAGCTCACCATCCGCCTGCCGTAGCAGGCTGAAGCCGCCGATATAGCCTCCCTCTGCCGTAACAGCCACCGGTCTTCCGGAAATCACCGCTTTCTTTTTATAAATCTCACTCTTAAAATTATCCTGCTCCGTCCAGTACACCGTATCATCCAATACCCTGTATGTAGTCGTGCAGGCAGTTCCTAACGATACCGCGGATTCATTTTCCCAGCGGTACAGCATACCGCCCAAACGGAAATACATCTGTCCGTCAAAGATCTTTACGCTGTCAGCTTTTCCTGTCAGAGTATCACAGGAGGTCCCATCTATATATAATGTGCCGTTCTTTATGTAAGCAAGTCTGACCGTTCCATCCTCTTCCCACATGCAGAACTCCTGAACCGTGCCTGTTACCGAGCGGATCTCACTCTTTTCCTCCCAGCCCGTATCATCGAGGCTGCTCTTATAAAATACGGTGTCCCCGCTGGTTAGCAGCACATCTCCCCCGTTGTTTTCTGCCCAAACCGCCATGAGGGATGTCCCGCCTGCCACAAAATCATATCCATATTTCCATGCTGACTCTTTTCCGGATACTTCCCCCAGACAAATCGGCGTTTCAAAACCGTCAAGATCCGCGTCAAAAGATGCCGCATACAGATCCATGGAATTCAGAATCTCATCCTCTTCCATCTGCTCCGTCACCGGCTGCCGGCTGTTCTCGTAAAGTACATATGCCGTTCCGCCATAAACACATAATTTCCCGGCTGTGTCAAGATTTGTATTGGTATTTACCGGTTTCCCGCTGCTCCATGAGCCGTCTTCGTACAGACGATACATCAATTTGGCCTGTCCTTCCGCCTGCTCCACGGTATCGTCCAGATACGTCATCAGAATCCTGCCATCCGGAAGCTGCACCATCTCTGGTTTGGCATTTTCATATACGAGGGACTGTTCTGTCCCGTCCACAGCACCAGCGGAATAGCGTCTGATCTCATCGACTTTCTGTATGGCAGGGGCATCGCTCCGCTCGTACGCCATCGCAAGCTTCCGCTTTTCTACCTTTCCCAGTTCCGGATAGAGTTCCATTTTGGGGAAGTCAAAATCATACCCCCCGCTTAACCCCGGTATGACCGTATCCACTTTTACAAATAATTTTCCTGTCAGCCACGCACTGACACTTTCCTCAAAAGACTTCCACGGAATCTGGACTTTCCCGCCGATTTCTCCTTCAATACCGCCTTTGACATCCACTACCACCGCATCTGCTCCCAGGGCAATGCTCGGTTTGATGGCAAGTCCTAATTCTCCCTGAACCTGGATCGTCTTCGTATTTTCAGTCGTGAGGGAAAGTTTCCCGTCGACGGATCCGCCCACGCCAAACTCCGAGTACACGATCCACCAAAGCGGCGTCTTCACCTTTCCGGAGGCTTCTAATCCTGCCATGATACCGCCCTCGATCAACCGGACCGGTTTGCCGTTTTCATCCAACTCCAGTTTGATATAACCGGCAGAGTTTCCGCTGACCTTAAACGCCGCCTCACCGTCGATCTTCTTTAATTTGCCCCGGAGTTTTGAAAAACGGTTCCAAAGTTTCGTCGTGTCAACTTTTCCGCCGCAGGCTTTTACCAGCGACTTGACTTCCTGATAGGATTCCCGCCAGTAAGTATCGTCGGGGTCAGCTTTTACGGATGCATCCGCGCCTCCTTCTAGTCCCAGAAGCACCTCGGCGGTATGGTTTTTGTGGTCGATGTTGATCTGCGTATTGTTGAATACCGGAAGGGACATCCCGATTTTGGTTTGGAACAGATTGAAACTGTTTCCCGCAATACTTATTTCCGGTCCTTTTAATTCGGCACTTCCCAAATCATTAAAATCCGGAAGGGCAGCGGTGATGTTTTCTGCCGCCTGAGCTTCCGGTGATTTGGGTGTGGCCGTGGGACGCGGGTGCCAGGAAAAAAGCGGTTCATCTGTCTGTGACGGCTCTTCCGAAACGCCGGGACGCGGGGTTGCCTCCTCACTTACTCCCCCGCTCGAGGTAACTGTACCGGCGTATGACCAACTTGAGGTAGATGATAGATTTAAATGCAAAGCGGGGCGAACACCAACAATATTACTGACGACATCGTGGGCATCCCGGTGCACGCGGCCATTGAGACTCACGCTGGCGGCATAGTAACTATTATTGGCCGACGACCGCAGCCACCAATAGCCATTTCCTGCGTACTCTGTAGATGGATTTGTATATGCTCCCTGCGCTTTTGCATATCCCGTATTTTTTGCCCTTCTACTTTCATCATATTTACTGTAATCTGAGGAAAAACCATAACCCGGATTCATCACCTCATCCAAAGACAATAAATACACCTTATCTGACGTATCATTACCACCTTCTATATCATAATAAGTATTATCTTTATTCACTACATTTGCAGTCTGTATTGCTGACCTCTCTCCTGCTGAAAACGCATTAATAAGGAAGTTATTGCTACTGTAATCCTTCCCCACTTGATTTGCCCCAGTTCCATAACCATTCAGCCAGCTCCTCATCGTACAAGTCTCCCACGTAACACTTGTACTTGTATCATTGTACTTTTGGCAGTCCAGATTTTTATCCGCCACTAAAAACGCGTCATCCCCGTTTACTGACAGCACCCTCCATTTGATCGGCTTCTTGGCATCACTCTTATCTGCCTTCCCATCCCCATTCGTATCCTCCTGCCAGTAATTCCCAAACCACACGCAGTCCCACGTCACAACTCCGTCACTGTCCGTTCTCGGGTTATCTAAACCATATCCTGCTCGCGCCGTTTTTCCCTCTGAAACAGACGCCTCCGCTTTCCCTGTGATCGGACTTCCCATCGGCAGTATACCAAACAGAAGTGCCACAACGACTAATAACGCGACTTTTCGTTTCATCCTCTTTCCGGTTACTTTCATATTAATCCTTTGCCTCCTTATTTTTGTTTCTTCCTAATTAAAACAAACTGATTCCACACATTTTTCTGCAGCCGATACGTATGCCCGTGCTTCAAATGCCCCTTAAAACTCGCCACGCTCTGCCCGATCGCCCCCAGTTCGATCTTGCCATCCGCGAACGCCCGCCGGTAATGCCGGAGTTTTCGCTTCAACCGTTTCTTCCCCGCCTGGCGTAGTGTCCGGACCACCTTCCCCGTCTCCGTCAGGTAAAAATGAAACCCGAGGTAATCCACTCCCTGCCGGATCGCGTGAATCTGCGTCTTTTCATTAAACGCCAGTTTCAGCTCCCCTTCCAGGTGCTCCCGCATCTGGGCCAGACATTCCTGCAGGTACTCCTTGCTCGGATGGATCAGGATCATATCGTCCATATATCTGGAATAGTAGCGGATCCTCAGCTTTTCCTTCACCAGCCGGTCCAGACTGTCCAGATAATAAAGCGCGAACCACTGACTCGTCTGGTTCCCCATCGGCAGTCCTTTCCCCTCTTCGTATTCATAACTGCCGATGATCTTATCCAGCAGCCATTTCACATCGTCCGGCAGATCCATACGCCGGATCTTCTGCCGGAGTACCTCGTGGTCGATCGAGTTAAAGTATTTCCTCACGTCGCATTTGAGTATGTATCCATTGGAACCATTGCTCCTATCATATTTTCTCAAAAAACAGGTCAGTCTGTCAAGGGCAAAATGCGTTCCTTTTCCTTTCCGGCACGCAATAGCTCCAAATACGGCCCGAGTACGTTATCACAAAGATAGTATTGTTCCTCCTCATCTGCACAATTCCATCATAAACACTGCTTGTCAAATTCTACATTTGTATTGATCTTCTCAATCCAACCACTGTCATCACTCTCAAACAGCTTTATAAACTTTCCAAAATTACTGCTACCAGTAATAGAATCATCCGACTCTAAATTCCTTACCCGCTGTCGCATATCTTTATAATTTTCTGCAGTAATATGTTCCATAACTACTTGAATTTGGTCTGCTCTTCCTTTATAATTCTCCACTTCAGTATATTCCTTAATCAAAGGAGCATTCACTGATTTCGCAGGAGATTTCAAGTTTTCATCAGTCCAATGCTTGGATATAATCTGCATTGTACAGGGATTGCCAAACATAATCACTTCATTCGCAGCATTATCCACACCATGAAATTCATTAATCTTTCGTTTAATATCCTCATACTGCTCATGAGGTTTCTTTTCCGTATCACAGAATACAAGCACAAGTTCTTCTGCCCCATTTTGATATCGGTCCTGATACCTCGCCGGGATATTTCCATTGCCACCGGCATTAACTAATGAAATATCATATTGCTCGTTCCACACTTTCAAATCTTTTAAACGTTTAAGATACTCATATTCCTCATTGCCTTCGCATATAATGCAGATTTTATGCTTATCAATGAACTTAGGGAGCTTATTTGGCATCGGCATCATCCCCCTTTGCCTCACCTTTAATACTAAGCAATGAGTTAATCAATTCCGGATCAGGTAAAGCACCGAGAGCACCTTTTCTATATTTTTCCATAACATCTGTAGTATCTCTCACACCCTGTTGTGCTGTAAAATCAGCAAGCGAATAAACATATACACCTTCTTCATCCTTATAAACAAACCAAATCTGCTCCTTCCGGAACATTCTCCTGCAATCCATAAGATTAATATCGTGAACTGTAAATATCATCTGCGCATTTGAATTCAGTTCATTATTGAACATCGCAACAATTGCCCTAGTAAGCTTAAAATGAATACTGCTATCCAATTCATCTACCACAAGAATCCTACCCTGTTCAAGTGCTTCTATAACATAACTGGCAATAGCCGCAATCTTCTTTGTTCCTGTAGAATCAAATATTATGCTTGGTACATGGACTCCTTTATATGTGGAAACCAGCCTAAATTGCTCCATAATGTTCTCCGGAAGATCAAGAACTTTCTCTTCCGGTTTTTCATCTCCATCCGTAGACTTTAACTGAATTTTGTCCATATCAACAAACTCAAAGTTATCCATATACAAATCTGCATTTTTTATAAATTCTACAACCTTTTCCTGCCATTGATTTTTATTCTTCATAAGTTCAATCGTGTGCTGCATAGGTATATTGTTCATATTGATGATATCAATTTTCTCAGCAAATCCAACAAGAATCTGCTTCATCTCGCCCAAATGTTCAAACTTACTTGTATCTATTACATAACATAGCAAATTATTTTTCGATACAACCGGAATCATATTCCGCACATCTTTATCACCACATTCATAGATTTCACTAATGGTATCTTTTTTCAACCAGCAAACCTCTTTTTCATTATTATACTGATCTTTGAATATCTCTGAAAATGATTCATATAGATACTCTTCTTTCTCCGCATCATATTTTATGTCATAAGAGAACTTTCTTCCCAATACCATAAATGTTACGCCCAACTCACATACTTCACTCTCTGAAAATATATTAGGCATCAAACCATTTTTTTTATTTAAAAGCATATTTTTCATTGCTCTAATGCACTTAACTAAACAGGTTTTTCCTGCATTGTTCGGTCCATATATTCCTACCGTTTTAAGCACGTTAAAATTGTTCTCTTTATGAACATTCGCCCCAAATTTCTTATTTCGCATATCTGCTTTCATTGAAAATGTAATGTTTTCCTCAAATACAAAACAGTTTTTTGCTCTTACCTCTATAATCATGGCTCATTCCTCCAAGTCACTTTTCTTCTTTCCTTATTATTATATCACAAATTATTTTTTATGCAACTTTTTTTCATAAAAAATAATTGTTTTGGATTTTATAATCCTTTACAAAATGAAAAACTGCCTCTCGGCCACCTTACATCAAAGATATGCCAAAGGGCACGGGTAATTTGGAAAAAATTACAGACAAGAAGATTGAAAAGAGGATAAGTGAACATCCAACCATATTTCCAATAGCCTCCTCTACTGCAGCGTTTAAACTCTTTCCGTGCTCAATCGCATACTCTGCAATATTTCGATGAAGTTCCGGACTGATCCTGACATTAAAAGTTCCCTTGTATGGCTTCTCGTACTTCACATTCCGTTCTTTACAATCATCCAAATATTCATTGATCACATTCTGGAAATCCTAAAAAGAGCAAAAACCATATAATAAAATGGATGAGGAAAATTTGTTGTTCTTGCCATTGAGGATTACGAGAGGGATAGAGCAGAAAAAAGGCTTTTGATGAAACTCCGGATCAACCCTTTCGTTGTTACAGATCTAAAAGAGATTCGAGATTATATTGCAGAAGATAATCCCTATCATGCGGCCCGCATCATAGAAGAAATCTATGAGAAATTTGAGAACATACAATTATTTCCGAATATAGGAGCAGATCTTTCCAAACGTGTTGGTTTGCAAACAGATTATAAATATGCTGTTTGGAATGATTATGTAATTATTGACATTTTTTGTGGCTTTTTTCGTCCAGGCAGCAATACAAAAACCGCCTTCCACTGTCCGGATGTTTATACACCATACCGAAAGCAAAAGACGGTTCTTTTATGAAATTTGGTTCTTTACTTCTTTATCTTTATTTTCCTCGCCTTACTCCACGCCCCATATACTTTCTTCGCCCCATTCATCCGGTAAGCGCGGACACGGAAATAGTAAGTTTTCTTCTTTTTCAGTTTCTTCACAATAAGCTTATTTTTCCGACTCAGCTTTTGTTTCTTGTTTTTCCACTTTTTTGATGTGCTGTAGCAGATCTGATACCCGGCCGCTCCCGATACCTTTTTCCATGAAACTGTCACGCCCTGCTTTTTCTGTTTCAGTTTAACGGCAGATACTTTTCCTGTGCTGACGACATTCGGAGAGGCTGACGGCTGTATTCCCGGGGTAATAATCGGCGGCAGATTTCCCGGAGTAAAAGTTGGCCCTGCTCCTGGAGCAGCCGACGGCTCTACATCGGGTTTGCTGCTCGGTTCTGGTGTCACGCCTACGTCAGGCTTCGCGCTCGGTTTTGACTGCTGACCGTCATCCGGCTTTACACTTGGCTTGGACGTCTGTCCATCATCCGGCTTTACACTCGGCTTGGAAGTTGAACCACCATCCGGTTTTACGCTCGGTTCGGCACTCGGATCATTTCCGGGCTTTATACTCGGTCTTATACTCGGTTCAGTTGTCGAAACAGCGTCTGGCTTCATACTCGGTTTTGGTGTCGAATCAGCATCCGGCTGGTTACTTGGTTTCACACTTGGCTTTTCTGTTGACTTTCCTGTCTGAACCGGATTTTTCGTAGTTTCTGGCACTGCGCTTATCTCGGGTTTCTGTGTGTTTCCTGGTTCCGTAGGGTGCGGAAACGCCTCCTCTTTTTCTTCCCCTTCCGAATTAACGGTACCAGCGTATGACCAGCTTGAAGTAGATGATAGATTTAAATGCAAAGCGGGGCGAACACCAACACCACCATCGCGGACAATGTTGCCAATCCGGGACACGTAGCCATAGTAAAACACGTAGGCGGCATAGTCACTATTATTGCCCGGCGACCGCAGCCACCATGCATCGCTACTTCCGGCACTGTTCATATCATCACTTTTAATTTCTCCTCCCCCTGCCACATAGGAAGTGTTTACTGCTTCTCTCATCTTTGTCATATTTATATTAGAAGCAAACCCATATGCTGGATTCATCACCTCATCCAAAGAAAGTAGATACACCTGATCTGACGTATCATTACCACCTTCTGTATCATAATAAGAATTATCACCATTCACTACATTTGCAGTCCTTATGGCTAATCGCTCGCTTTCTGAAAACGCATTTATCATGAAACTATTACTACTATAATCCGTTCCCTCTGCATTTTCCCCGGCTCCATAACCATTCAGCCAGCTTCTCATCGTACAAGTCTCCCACGTAACATCTGTACTTGTATCATTATATTTCTGCACATCCAGATTTTTATCTGCCACCAAAAATGCGTCATTCCCATTTACTGACAGCACCCGCCATTTGATTGGCGTCTTAACATCATCTTTGTCTGCAATCCCATCTGCGTCCGTATCCTCCTGCCAGTAATTTCCGAACCACACACAGTCCCATTCAGCTATATCATCCGAGATAACGGTACCAGCGTATGACCAGCTTGAGGTAGATGATAGATTTAAATGCAAAGCGGGGCGAACAACAACACTAGCATAGCGATTGATGACATCGTGGCCAAGCCGGGTCACGTTGCCATAGAAATTCACGCTGGCGGCACTGTCACTACTACTGCCCGGCGACCGCAGCCACCATGCATCGTTACTTCCGGCACTGTTCATATCATCACTTTTAATTTCTCCTCCCCCTGCCACATAGGAAGTGTTTGCTGCTTCTCTCATCTTTGTATAATCTGCATCAGAAGTAAACCCATATGCCGGATTCATTACTTCATCAATTGACAGTAGATATACTTGATCCGATGTATCATTCCCACCTTCCGTATTATACTCGGGATTGTCATTATTTACTACATTTGTAGTCCTAATCATTGACTGCTCCTCTTCCGTAAAGGCATGATCGAGGAAATTATTATCGCTGTAATCCTTCCCGTTGCTATTCGCTTCCGCCCCATAGCCGTTCAGCCAGCTACGCATCGTACATGTTTCCCATGTTACACCTGTATCTGTATCATTATACTTCTGCACATCAATGTTTTTATCCGCCAGCAGAAACACATCGTCTCCGTCCACCGACAGTACCCGCCACTTGATCGGCTGCTTTTCATCATTTTTATCCGCTTCCCCATCTCCATTCGTATCCTCCTGCCAGTAATTACCGAACCAGATACTGTCCCAGGTGGTAATTCCGTTTTCCGTGGTTGGATTTTTCAACTCTTTCTGCCCACCAGATCCGGGTGTCACTTCCTGAGTGGTTTTGAGTATGCGGGGATTCCGGAGCGCGGACTGCTGTGCCGCCCAGCTTCCCTCCCCTTCTTTCATCGGCAGTACGCCTAACAAAAGCGCTGCACTGACTAACAACGCGACTCTTCGTTTCATTCTCTTTCCGGTTATTTTCATGTTAATCCTCCTTATTTTTCGAAACAATATCTTAATCTTGTTTCTTCCTACTTGTAAACGGCCTGCATCTGCCCTTTTTTCGGACTACCATTACATTATATCTGAAATACAGATATAAGTCAATATCTGTATTTCAGATGTTTTATAGTAATGCTCAAGTAATACAATCCAGTTCCAAAGGAGGCGCCTATGAAATTACAAAATCTGAAAAACATTAGAGAAGACCATGACATCCGCCAGAAAACGCTCGCCGATCACCTCGGCGTATCCCAAAACACCTATTCCCAGTATGAAAACGGCGTTATTTCCATCTCCCCCGAAATGCTCATCAAACTCGGGGATTATTTTGACGTATCGGTCGATTACCTGCTTGGGCGGACGAATAACAAGAAACGGTACAAATGACGGGGAGTAAAAGATTATTTTTTCCCATTTGCCGGACATGACAGTATTCCGAAAAAAGGCACGCTTATCCCTTAAGCTGTTAAAAGTATAGTTGAACAGCAGCATAATAAATTTTACAAATTTTACGAATCCCTTCGAAAAACAAAAATGAGGGATTGACAAGACGGAAGAAATAGTTTATCATTGACAATAAGAAATGGGTTTTCACCGTACATCTTGCTACGGCCTGCTCGTTTCTTTTTTTACTGCCAAGATATCATATAGATATTTCCTGCCATTTTCGGCATGGTTGATCAGAAGCCGGGCATGAAAGATATTATATCTTACAAGCGTATTTTCCTCATAAACCGGAAGGGCAAAACGGACATCATATCTATACCAGCCGTATTTGGCGTTTTTATTATGCTTTTGCTTGCGGTTTTCTTCAAAAGCCGGATTAGATGCTATCTGTATCAGTTCTGGTATCGCCGTAGCGGCATTTGCTTTCGCTTTTGCATTTGCACCCATAAGACTCTTCCGACTCTCTGATTCTGTATATTCTTCGGGAAATTCACTCCCAATATAAACGCGCTCCGCATTTTTTTCAATCTCATAATAGTCCCCAACATACCCTCTAAGATACTGCTTTACATCATCCCAGTCAATCTGGCGTTTGCCCTTGAAACGAATATCGTTGATCAAGACCAGTTTTTTACCATCCGCACAGATTATGATATCTACATTCCTGTTTTCTATCATTTCTTCTGTTTCCTTTCTTCTTTTCCACTGATTTGCAGACATTAAACCATTTTTTGCACTCCTAGTAGCAAAACTGATTTCCTTTTCCAGCTTGCGACAAATGCTTTTTACAGTGTTCTAATCTGTAAGCATGATCTATCACACAACTCTTGCGCATTCCGTTTGGAAAGGTCATTTCATGAATAACATATCTATAGAATTTAGATTTGCTGACATTCACCATACCACTTCGTTTCATCCAAACAATATTACGATTCAATTTTTTAAAACCTTTACTTTGAAACTCCCAAGTATAATTACAATTTTAATCATGATTGTCATACAATGACTATAGAAATATTGCTCCTATCACATTTTCTCAAAATACAGGTCAGCCTGTCAAGGGAAAAATGCGTTCTTTTCGAAATACTATTGATTATCTGCCCAGGCGGACAAACAGTAAGAAAAGGTACAGATGAAATGAAATTGAGTAGCTGTAAATAATTACGTTGATTTTTACAGCATTTCGTGTATAATGTAGATAAGAAATTGATGAAAAGGAGAATCACTATGCCAAATATTTTACCAGTATCTGATTTAAGAAATTATAATGAAGTACTAAAAAATTGCCAAGTAGGAGAGCCAGTTTTTTTAACGAAAAATGGACGAGGAAAATTTGTTGTTCTTGCCATTGAGGATTATGAGAAGGATAGAGCAGAAAAAAAGCTTTTGATGAAACTACAAGAGGCCGAAGAAGCGGTAAAAGAAGGGAATAGCTGGCTTAGTTTAGACGAACTTAAAGCAGCTATGGAAAATAGCTTATGATGAAACTTCGGATCAACCCTTTCGTTGTTACAGATCTAAAAGAGATTCGAGATTATATTGCAGAAGATAATCCCTATCATGCGGCTCGAACCATAGAAGAAATCTATAAGAAGTTTGAGAACATACAATTATTTCCGAATATAGGAGCAGATCTTTCCAAACGTGTTAGTTTTCAAACAGATTATAAATATGCTGTTTGGAATGATTATGTAATTACTTATAAGATCGGAGAAGAGTTCGTAGAAATATATAGAGTAGTAAATCGCTATCAAGATATAACTAGAATTTTTGATTAAGAGATTGTAGAACTGGCACCAGGGGGTTGTTTTCGACATGATTTTGTGGCTTCTTCGTCCAAACAGCAATACAAAAACCGCCTTCCCTGTCAACCGATGAGATTGTTCTTTATTCCGGTCTCTCTCTGGAACAGGTTCTTGAATTGGAAAACGAAATCAATTAATCATCTCGCAGAATTGGATCTGTCGGGAAATAGATTTTCCAACAGCCCCATTTTTTCACTTTTTTCGTCTTCTGCTTTCCCATCACTCCGTCGTCATCTCTACATCCAGTTCCTCTGCCAGTTTCTTTAATTCCTCCATGTATTTGGCGCCTTCTTCATTTGCCTTGCTCATAAGATCATTGACCTGCGACAACTGGCTGTCATCCTCGTTCTCCACCGCCTGTATAAGCTGGTCAACACCACTTTGGAAATCTTTAAGGGACGTAACGCAGATCTCGTGTACCTTTTTCAACTGCTCCCCTTCCAGCGTCGCCCCAAGAGCCGTCGCCTTTTCAATTGTCTGCTTTGCCAGATCTGACGTGTTTGTACGAAGTTCCTGAAGCAGCGTTTGGTCATCCTTGAAATTATCACCGGTCACACTCGCATAACTATCCTTCGCCTTCGATTCCAGTTCTGACACTTCTTTCTTTGCATCACCATTTACATAGTTCAAAAACTCATCCTGTTCCTTCCCGCATCCTGTCATACACAAAACCATCATAACGGTAACCATCAAAATCTGCAGCGTCTTTTTCATCTTAACTGTTCCTCACTTTCCTTTTATTTTATGGTATTCACTATTATAACATTACTTCCGGTATTTGCACTGCAATTGGTATGAATGGTAACTATACGGCGCGAATGGTGTTTATGTCCATGAAACCATACGGCTCGATCCTATGTTGCCGGCTCAGAAACCATACCCAGCCCACTCATACTTTGCGCTCCGTTACGCAAACCGCGCCCTCCGAAGAAGGTGTCACCTCGATCTCCTTCATCCAATATCCAAAATCCCCCAGCCGTTCCTTTTTCCGCAAAATGCTTTTAAATCTAGCAAAGCCAAACATATCCGCCATATACTTATCCCTCCTGTGATATTGTCCCGGAATCCCCACATAAACCTTATCCCTGTCTCTCGCTAAAATAAGATGCCTGTAATTATAATATCCCTGCAGCAAAAACGTATTGCTCCCCAAATGCCAGTATTCTTTGGGGAAATCCGAAAAATCCCCCGGTGAGATCTGCACACACTTCTCCATCTCATCGTCCTCAAACGGATACATATTCGGTTTCGCCGTAAACAATTTCCGAAACATATAAGCCTGATCGTGCTCTTCCTCCACTTCCACCTCGATCATCTCTTCTTTCTCTGGCAGTTCCTCTCCCTGTATCTCCTTTTTCATCGTACTTTTCTTCTCTTTTTCACGATTCTCCCCACCCGTCAGCATACCCTGATCTGTCTCCTGCTCTTCTCCTCCTGTTTCCACCTTTTCAGCTACACTCTCCAGCTTCTTTTTCCCGTCCTGTACAGTCTGTCCTTTATTCTCTGGCCCGCTCGTCCTGCCTACAGGATCCGCCGGCAAAACTCCCCCCCTGTTTCCCTTTTCTGTCGCACTTCCCTCTCTCGTTTCTTTCTCATCTGCTTCCTTCGCTTTCGCCACTTTTCCCTCTCTCGTTTCTTTCTCATCTGCCTCCTTCACTTTCGCCGCATTTCCCTCCCTCATCTCCGCCACATCCACTCCATGTCCATCTTCCCGCTCCGCCTTCACATAATCCCCGACGCGCACCGAATCATCCTCCGTACCCGCACAAACCACGTACCCTTCTCCCCCGATCAGCACTCCCGCCAGCTGTCCTTTCAGCATCCCTGCCTCACTCGTCTGTTTCGTGATCGAAATCTCCCTTCCCTCCTCGGTGATCGTCCCAAAAAACACCTTATTCACCGCATTTTTATCCTTATCGAGCAAATAAACCTTCTCCCCCTTCAAAGACCAGTCACCCGATAAAGAAATCTCTATCTTGAACCTTGTCTGCTTTTTGGACAGCTTAACAAAGCCGATGTTCCCACGGCACTCCCCCCCGTTGTATTCGCATAAATAAATGATTTTACGAAAATAATTCAAAATACCCCTCCGTTCCGACCGATATGTCCTGTTCATTCCTGTTGCACTCCCAACATCATTATATGAGGCCTGTTCAAAAAAAGAACCCCTTCTAGCCAAAAGCCACATCCAGCGTCATCATCAGCACAAAACCGATTGCGAAGCCGATCGTCCCCTTTCCGGAAGCCTGGCATCCCGACGACTCCGGCACGAGCTCCTCCACGATGACATACACCATCGCCCCCGCAGCAAACGCCAGTAAAAACGCCAGTAACTGCTCGATCTGACGTGTCAGCAAAATCGTGGCAAACGCTCCCACCGGCTCGACCATTCCCGAAAGCACACCACAGGCAAACGCCCGCTTCCGGCTCTTTCCCGCTCCTGCCAGCGGCATGGAAATGATCGCGCCCTCCGGAATATTCTGTATCGCGATCCCCAGTGAAAGCAAAAAAGCCTGTGCCGCAAGCGGCGAAAACGGTACGCCCGACGAGGACAGGAACGATCCCCCCATCTCCACCGCCCCGGACAGACATCCCGAAAATACGACGCCCACCGCCATACCCTCCGGAATGTTATGGAGCGTGATCGCAAATATCATCATCATAAGCTTTTGACGTCCTTCTCCGGCCTGATCCGCCCTCGAAAGAAAATACGGAATCAGACGATCCAAAACCAAAAGAAACACCACGCCGGCAAAAAATCCGCCCGCAGCTGGAACAAAAGCCAGTCTGCCAAGATGCTCCGACCGATCGATGGACGGCAGCAAAAGCGACCAGATCGCCGCAGCCATCATGACACCCGATGTAATGCCCATCAGGACAGGAGAAATCTGACCGCCACATTTCCTTCGCATAAAAAACACAAAAGCCGCACCGAGCGAGGTGCCGATCAACGGTATGCAAATACCGAGAATTACATAAAATACGTCCATATTTCCGATTAAAAAGGACGATCGCCTTACGACATCGTCCTTTTCTGCTGTTTGTTATTTTATTCTATGTGGATTGAAGGAATTTCGTGACTTGTATCTCTCTGTCATCCAAGATACCGTACACTAGTATGATTTTCTCCCTTCTTTCCGCTCATACGCCGCAAAAAGCTCCCGGCACTTCTCCCGTTCCATCTCGTGGACTTCCAGCACCTCTTTCTCCCCGTCGAGATACTCGTAAAATTTTTTATCGCGAAATCCGATTGCATCGGTATCCTCACGGCTGCAGCCATAATAAATCGCATGGATATTAGCCCATAAAGTAGCGCCGAGACACATCGGGCACGGCTCGGCAGTCGTGTAGAGGTCACAGCCCGACAGGTCAAACGTATCCAGGTTCCGGCAGGCGTCGCGGATTGCTTCCATTTCCCCGTGGCACGTCGGATCCTTTTTGTAAACGACGCGATTATGCCCGCGCCCTACAATGCTTCCATCCTTTACAATGACTGTCCCAAACGGCCCGCCATGTCCGTGTTCAATTCCTTCATACGCCTCTTGTAAGGCCTCATCCATAAACTCCATCGTCCTCATGCTCCCATTCTACACATGAATTTCCGCCGTCATCCCCAGCAGATCTTTATTCTCATCTAAAATCGGCCGGATCACATCGCGGATAAACTCCGTCACCTGGCTCGGCGCCCGGCCGACATAACGGCTCGGATCCATCGTCTTCTGCAGTTCCTCCAGCGTCATCGGGAACTCGTCATCCGCAGCGATCAGTTCCAAAAGATTGTTATCCAATCCCTTTTCCTTTACATTTTTACCCGCCTCGATCGAAAGGGTACGGATCTTTTCATGCAGCTGCTGGCGGTTGCCGCCGGCCTTCACCGCGTCCATCATGATATTTTCCGTCGCCATGAACGGCAGCTCCGACATGAGGCGCTTCGTAATGACCTTCTCGTACACGACCAGACCGTCCACGACGTTGAGAAACAGATCCAGGATCCCGTCAATCGTCAGAAATGCTTCCGCTACGCTGAGACGCTTATTCGCGGAATCATCGAGCGTCCGCTCAAACCACTGGGTGGCCGATGTGATCGCCGGGTTCAGCGCGTCGATCATCACATAGCGCGAAAGTGACGCGATCCTCTCGCTCCGCATCGGATTCCGCTTATATGCCATCGCCGAAGAACCAATCTGGCCTTTCTCAAACGGCTCCTCAATTTCTTTCAGATGCTGGAGCAGCCGGATGTCATTGGAAAATTTATGCGCGCTCGCCGCGATACCGGCCAGGACATTACAGACCCTCGTATCAAGTTTGCGCGAATACGTCTGCCCCGAAACGGGGAAACACGCCGCAAATCCCATTTTCTCCGCGATCATCTGATCCGCTTTTTTGCACACTTCCTCGTCGCCGTCGAACAATTCCAGAAAACTTGCCTGCGTCCCGGTCGTTCCTTTCGAGCCGAGCAGCTTCATATGAGAGAGCACATGCTCCAGATCCTCTAAATCCATGACAAGTTCCTGCATCCACAGCGTCGCCCTCTTTCCGACCGTCGTCGGCTGCGCCGGCTGAAAATGGGTAAACGCCAGCGTCGGCAGATCTTTGTATTTGAGGGCGAAATCCGAAAGCTCACGGATGACATTGACGAGTTTTTTCTTTACGAGCCGGAGACCTTCCGTCATAATGATGACGTCCGTATTATCTCCGACATAACACGATGTCGCGCCGAGGTGGATGATGCCTTCCGCCTTCGGACACTGCTGTCCGTATGCGTACACATGGCTCATCACATCGTGGCGGACTTCTTTTTCGCGCGCCTTTGCCACGTCATAATTGATGTCGTCGGCATGTGCCTTTAATTCCGCAATCTGCTCATCCGTAATGCGGGGATTTCCCTCGGCGTCTTTTAATCCCAGTTCCTTCTCTGTCTCGGCGAGCGCGATCCACAGTTTCCTCCACGTCCGGAACTTCATGTCCGGGGAAAAGATGTACTGCATTTCCTTACTGGCATATCGCTCTGACAATGGGCTTACATAACAATCTGTACTCATTTTTCTACCTCATTTCTAATCACAACGCGTTCCGTATATCGTCTTTGGGGGGATCCACCGGGTATTTCCCGGAAAAGCAGGCGTCGCAGTAATTGTGGTCGCCGCCGATCAGTTCGTGCAGCCTCTCCCCATCCAGATAGCCGAGCGAATCCGCTCCGATTTTTTTACACACTTCTTCTATCGTATTATTATAAGCGATCAGCTGGTCGCAGCTCGGCACATCCGTTCCGAAGTAACATGGGTTCAAAAACGGCGGAGAACTGATGCGCACATGAACTTCCGTCGCGCCAGCCGCCTTGAGCATGCGCACGATGCGCTCGCTCGTCGTCCCGCGCACGATCGAATCGTCCACCATGACGACGCGCTTTCCGCGCACCACCTCTTTCAGGACATTCAGCTTGATCTTTACGCTGCTCTCCCTGGCCGACTGCTTCGGCTTGATAAACGTGCGGCCCACATAGCTGTTTTTGATAAACGCCGTGCCGTACTGGATGCCGGATTCCAGCGCAAATCCCATCGCCGCCACATTCCCGGACTCCGGTACACCGACCACGATGTCTGCCTCCGCCGGGTGCATCTGCGCCAGGATCTTTCCCGCCATGATGCGGCTGTTATACACACTGATCCCGTCCACATAGCTGTCTGGACGAGCAAAATAAATATATTCGAAAATACACCGCGCCGATTCCGTGCTGCACAGTGTCTCATCGGACTGGATGCCGTCCGCGTCGAGCATCACGATCTCACCCGGCTTTACATCCCGGACAAACTCGGCTCCCACGGCGTCGAGCGCGCACGACTCAGACGCGAGGATATAGCCATTGTCGCGCTTTCCGATGACGAGCGGACGGAATCCGTGCGGATCCCTGGCGCCGATCAGCTTGCGCGGACTGGATATAATGATGGAATACGCGCCGCGCAGTTTCATCATCGCGTTTTTCACAGCCTCTTCCGCTGTCGGAACATGAAGGCGCTCCCTGGCGATCAGGTAAGCGATCACTTCCGTGTCGATCGTCGTCTGGAAAATGGCCCCCGTGTACTCCATCTGCTCCCGGAGTTCCTTGGCATTTACCAGATTACCATTGTGGGCGAGCATCAGCGTGCCCTTTACGTAATTCAGAACCAAAGGCTGTACATTCTGGGCGTTACTCGCTCCGGCCGTCGAATACCTCACATGACCGACCCCGATGTTTCCTTTCAGCTTCTCCAGTCCTTCGGCATCAAACACCTCATTTACCAAACCCATTCCTTTTTGAGCCGATACCTGTCCCTTCGGCCCCTCCGTATCACTGACAGCGATCCCGCAGCTCTCCTGCCCGCGGTGCTGCAGCGCAAACAGACCATAGTAAATGGTAGACGCGACATCCTCCCCGTCCAAATCATACATACCAAATACGCCGCACTCCTCGTGGAGCCCATGTTCACTCATTTCCGAGTTCATACCCTTTGTTTTCCTTTCTTATTGTGTCAGACCGATCCTCTTCGCCACCTCGTTGTAAGCATCCTCGACGCCCCCCAGGTCACGGCGGAAACGGTCTTTATCCAGTTTTTCTCTTGTCTGTATATCCCAAAAACGGCAGGTGTCCGGTGAGATCTCATCGGCGAGGATGATCGTCCCATCCGCCGTTTTACCAAACTCTATTTTAAAGTCGATCAACTCAATGCCGCAATCCTTAAAAAATCCCACGAGAAAATCATTGACCATAAACGCGTATTTCGTAATAGTATCAATGTCCTCCTGCGTCGCAATACCGATCGCCCGCGCAAAATAATCGTTGATCAGCGGATCGCCGAGATCATCGTCTTTATAGCTGAACTCCAGCGTCGGACAGAGCAGCTTCTTTCCCTCTTCGATCCCAAGGCGCTTCGAAAAACTTCCTGCCGCCGTATTGCGGATGATCACTTCAAGCGGCACGATCGACACTTTTTTTACCGCCGTCTCGCGGTCGCTCAGTTCTTCTACAAAATGGGTGGGAACGCCCGCCTCCTCAAGCTTTTGGAACAAAAAGTTCGTCATCCGGTTGTTGATCACGCCTTTCCCGACGATCGTCCCCTTTTTTTCTCCGTTAAAAGCGGTGGCGTCGTCCTTGTAATCCACGATACATACGTCTTCCACATCGGTTGCATACACTTTTTTTGCTTTTCCTTCATAAAGCATCTCTCTTTTTTCCACTTTTTTCCTCATTTCTGCGCTGCTTTTCATGACCCACAGCCGTTCCCATGTTCATCGGCTATGCGCAAAGCCATATCAAATACAGCTTACAAGTTTGTGACAAACAGCGCGCAGACACAAACTTTCCCGCCAGTTGCCTCGTTTCCCACCTTCCTCATTGTCCGCTCTATTCCCCGTCGTCTGCCGCCGGCGGATCCCATATTCCCCGCCGGATCTTATTTTGCAAAATACGAAGAACGGCCTGATCTATCATTTCCTCCTCGATCTTCTGATCAAGAACCGCCTGCTGGACGGAGGAAATCGCAGCCTGCAGGTCTTCCGGATCGTACACCATATCCGCTCCGGAACGGATCGCCCTGACGACTGCCTGTTCGGTCGAATACGCATTGGTAATGACCGGAACATCCATCTGTTCTGTTACAATGATCCCTTCAAACCCCATCTCATTTCTGAGAAGGCCTGTCATGATCGTCTCGGATAAGGACGCCGGGACGTCCTGATCCACCTTGCTCAACGCCACATGTCCTACCATGACAAAATCCGTCCCCGCCTGTATCCCCGTGAGAAACGGCGATAGATTAGTCCGGCGCAGACGGGACAACCCCGTATCTAGTTTCATATTGACCAGCTTATGATATTTTGCCACCGGAGCGATGCCCGGAAACATTTTCAGCACCGTGCAGATTCCGCGGTCCCCGACGGCGTGCATGCCTTTGATCATAGCCGCGGCCGCTTCCCCGACCAGCTCCTCATCTTCCCCAAAACAGCTGCTGTTATAATCGTCCTCCATCCACACATTCAGAAACGCGTCCCATTTCGCATTGTATTCCTGAAGCTTCTTCTCATACGCTTTTAGCAATTTTTTCTTCTTTTTTTTCTTTATCTTCTTTCGATTTAAATTCGGATATTCCGGCCCCTCCCCGATGGCGGAAACCGCGCACTCGCTCACTGCCTTCCTGTCCGCCGGCACTTCCTCCCCGGTCAGGTCGGCTGTCGGCGCAAAGTTCAGATTGAACCCCAGGTCGATCAGCTCCCCGGCGATGACCTCGCCCGTATTCTCCAGCTGCCCCTCCGTCATGTTTTTTCCCATCTCCGCAGGACTGACATATCCCGTAGAGGTAATCGTATCCGTAGCCGCCGCGATGGAATTCCGGCCGCCGCCCTCTTCTTCCGTACCGATATATAATGGGATCTTCAGCTCTTCCCCCGCCGCCACCGACTGGTTCAGATCCCGGATCAGCGAAGTGATCTGCTCCGCCGACTGTATATTCCGTTTGCCAAACACGACTCCGCCGATCTTATATTCCCCGATCGTCTGCAAAAGTTCCGGAGAAACAGCCGTCACCGTCTCCTTCCCTTTCACGAGCTTGTCCGCATCCACTAAAAACATCTGCCCGATCTTCTCTGACAGAGTCATTTGTTTCAAATATTCGCCGGCCTTCTGAAAAGCCTGTCTGTCCAGTTCTTCCTCGGACACTTTCTCCGGCCCCTGTATATCTTCTCCCTGACCTTCTTCACCACTGCCGCATCCCGCCAGACTCAGGCAAAGACAGAACACCAGAAAAATACAAGTAATCCTCTTCATCATTTCCACCATCCGCACACGCCTTCTGTGCATAAAGAAGTTTGGGCGCGCGCGAACAAACTTCCTGAGTGAAAAATTCATTTTTCACTCTCTCCTCCATACGTCCGTTCCATAAATGTACGAAAGTATTATATCAAATAATGTCACATTATACAAATAAATATTTCACAAAAATAAGAGAAACATTCAAATTTTTTTATCTTATTTGTAAACAGGGCAAGCTGTCATACATAATATATCATTGTAAATTATTTTAGGAGGAACCTAATATGAGTGATTTATCAGCAACAAACTGCGGTGGCGGATGCTCCTGCAATGAAGGCGGAAGCGGATGCTCCTGCACTTGGATCATCATCATTATCCTGCTTTTGAGCTGCTGTGGAGGACACGGCGGCAGCTGGGGAGGATGCGGTGGCGGCGGCAGTGACTGCAGCTGCATCATCTGGATCTTACTCCTTCTGTGCTGCTGCGGCGGCGGAGACGGCTTCGGATTCGGCGGCTTCTGCTAATCCAGCCCTCTCGTTCCGTCCGAACAGGGGATGCCGGGACATCGTGCCTGGCATCCCTTTTTGAAATGCGTAAAATGCACAGAGCCAGGCGCATTACTGCCTTTACCCTGTGCACCATACTACTTTCCCCTCTCAGCGCGGCCTTTGGGAACTAAGAATAACCTCGCGCTCCTCTTTCTTCTCACACTCTTTCCTATTTTTACACTCCTGACACTCAAGATCGATCTCATAAATCGTTGTGTCGTCCACGACGAGTTTCGTCCTCTCCGCCTGGCTCATACAATCCTCCGGATTTCCTTTTACTTTTATACTATGTGTTTCATCGCAAAAGGTATCCTGTGCTCCCTGTCCACCCCTCGCGCGATTTCCTTGGAAAAATTTCCCCCGAAAAATTTCCCCCGAAAAAGGAAGTTGCCAGAAAAAGTATATTATGTTATACTATTTATAGCTTTAAAGTTACAAACAACCCGTTTCATAGACTATTGAGGTGCAATATGGCAAGAACAGTATCAATCGGCGAGCAGGATTTTGGAGAACTGCTCACAAGAAATAATTTCTACGTGGATAAAACACATTTTATAAAGGAATGGTGGGAAAGCGATGATAAGGTAACGCTCATCACCCGTCCCAGACGTTTCGGAAAAACATTGAACATGAGTATGCTGGATCGTTTTTTCAGCATAAAATACAAAAAACAGGACGAAATCTTCCAAGCCCTGGACATCTGGAAAGAAGAACGGTACAGGGAATTGCAGGGCACATACCCTGTCATCTTCCTGTCATTTGCCGGGATCAAGGAAACCGATTATACTATGACGATACGCCGGTTTAGCGAAATCATGCAGACCGAATATATAAAAAATTATTTTCTCCTGAAATCAGATGTTATGACAGAAGGGGAAAAAAGGGCCTATAAGCAGATGGCAGATCATATGGAAGCGGAAGATGCGCCGATGGCACTCCACCGCTTATCGGATTATCTGTGCCGTTACTACGGAAAGAAAGTGATCATCCTTTTAGACGAATATGATACGCCGCTGCAGGAAGCTTATGTCGGAGGGTATTGGAACGAACTGGTTGCCTTCACGCGAAATCTATTCAATAATACATTTAAAACAAACCCCCGTTTGGAGCGAGCCATCATGACAGGAACTACCAGAGTCAGTAAGGAATCCCTCTTTTCTGACCTGAATAACCTGAATGTAGTCACCACAACTTCTGATGAATACGCCTCCTGCTTTGGATTTACTGAGAAAGAAGTCTTTCATGCAATGGATGAATTTGAACTGACCAATAAAAGCGAGGTGAAACACTGGTACGATGGTTTTACGATCGGGGAAATTAAGGATATCTATAATCCATGGTCGATCACCTGCTTTCTTAATAAAAAGAAATTAAAACCTTACTGGGCCAATACAAGTTCCAACAGACTCGTGAGTCAGCTGATCCGAAAAGGAAGCCGGGAAATCAAAATTGATTTCGAGCACCTGCTGTCCGGCCAAACGATTCGGAGCAGAATTAATGAAGAAATGGTATTTAACCAACTCTCCGGAAGCGAGCGGGCTGTATGGAGCCTGCTATTGGCCGCCGGATACCTGAAGATCATAGAGATCAAAGGACAGGAATACGAACTCTCCCTGACTAACTATGAAGTACAACAGACTTTTGAGGATATGGTACGGGACTGGTTCGACGAGAGCGCCAGCGATTACAATGGTTTCATCAAAGCACTTTTGCGCGGAAACCTGAAAGAGATGAATGCCTATATGAACCGGGTACTGCTTGAAATGGCCAGTTCCTTTGACGGGGGAAACAAGCCTTCCGAGTTTACGATGCCAGAGAGATTTTACCACGGATTCGTACTCGGACTGTTAGTGAATCTCTCTGACCGCTACGAAGTAACGTCAAACCGTGAGAGCGGCTTTGGACGCTATGATGTGATGCTGAATCCGAAACAAGCCGGCGATGATGGCATTATCCTCGAATTTAAAGTACATGACCCGGATGAGGAAGGATCACTAGAAGAAACCGTACAAGCTGCGCTAAAACAGATCACGGAAAAGAAATATGAGCAAACTCTCTTAGCCCAGGGGATTGCGAAAGAACGAATCCGCAAGTACGGCTTTGCGTTCCAGGGGAAAAAGGTATTGATCGGATAATGTCAGCAAATACAGCGATACCGCCTTTGCCTTGCAATCCAAAAACGGCACCCTCCTTTCTAAGGAATCGTGCCGTTTTTTAAATAGCTCCGTTTTAACCGACGCCTATTCTTTATCCACGATAAACTCGATCGACTTTAACCGGATATTCACGCCTTTCCTGCTTCCATCCTCGCTGTCGACATACGGATTTGCAACCGAACTCAACTGCAGTCCTACGCAGTCGATCAACCCCAGCTGATCAAAACTGTACCCATTCAGGTAACTGTTCCGAATGTCGTACTCCACTTTATAGCCGCCATCCTCATAATCCATCGTCATAAAATGCCGGCAGAACATTCCGTCTCCATACGCCGGGCTGCCTACTGTTATGTCCATCGAATTCAGCGTTGATTTCCCGCTCCATCCGACCCCGTCGGTTTTCAGTTCTCTGTCGCACGTATACGTAACGATGACTCGATCATAGTAACGCACATCAATCCCTTCCTCCGGATAACCCGTTTCCGCATCCGAAAATGGAACCAGTTCCATTTCTTCAAACAGGTAGCCGTCCTCGCCATACCCGAGCGTCACATTTTCGACCGCTTTATCCGGATCAAACGTCGGGATCTCTCCCCAGCCAGTCTTTTTTACCTGTTCGTCACATTCCAGCAATTTCAAATCCTGATTATCCGTTGTATCGAGACTTTCTAAGTTGTTATCCGTACACCGCAGATACTCCAGTGCCAGGTTTTTACTCACATCCAGTTCCTCCAGCCGATTCCCGGAACAATTGAGGTTTAACAGTGCCGGATTTGCTGTCACATCCAGCGTTTCCAGCTGATTACCGGAACAGTTCAGCACTTTCAGTTCCGGATTCCCGCTCACATCCAGCGTTTCCAGCTGATTATCGGAACAGTTGAACGTTTTCAGTTCCGAGTTGCCGCTCACATCCAGACCGCTCAGCAGGCTGCCCTCACAATCCAGCCACTCTAATGCAGGAAATGTGGAAAATGAAATACTCCCGCTCAGGTTTCTTCCTGCCATTTCCGCCGTTCTTCCCCAGCGGATTCCCGTAAGCTTCCCTTCCCCGTTCCATCTGTACTCATCACTATCCAGATCCTCGCTGACCAACGCGCCGAGCTCGCGCTGGCTGGCAATGATCTGTTCCAGTGCAGCCGCTTCATCCGGATCTTTCTGTTTTTCCATCCCTTCTTTGGCGATCAGCTCGATGGCATGGATCATAACCGTTTTCTTTAGCGCCTTTTTCACTTCATCCGTTGCGTCTTCGCTCGGCCTTCCATAGCCGTCGTACTTGACAAAAACCCCGTAGGCTTCCAGTCCGTCATTTTCGGGATATTCTGCTATTTTGCCGAGATCGATCGCAAAGCGGTATAACCGGTTTGCCTCGTGCAGGCAGTCAAATGTTACGCTGCCTTCAAAATTCTCGGGTTCTGACCATTCCCCGATCTAATCAGACTGAAGGGAAATCCCTATATCCGTTTCCTCCTGCGGCGATGAGAGCGTCACAATGATTTCCGAATACCGGCTCAGATCCAGCGGGCTTTTATCCTCATTGACATAGAATGACATGCCTCCGCCACTGTACAGGGCCGATGTGCGAAATGAAATACCTCCATCCGTATATTCCGTTCCTGTTACCGTGGAACCTCTTCCCCCGTATTCATCCTCCAGACCGGTTTTAAAAAATACGTTGTTATTCGACAGCGTGACGTTCCTGCTGCCAGCCGGGCCGGGCGTCCAGGTCGGTTGATCAGCCGGCGTTTCCTGCGGACCCGCCGTTGGCGGTATCGCCGTCCCCTCCGGATCTGCCGTCGATGGTATCGTCGTCTTTTCTGGTTTCTTCCCGCCGCCATTCGAAAATTCGATTGACATCAGCCTGAAATTCACGCCTTTTTCTGCGCCGCCTTCGCTGTCCACATATGGATTCGCATCTATATCAAGCTGTACGCTCACACAGTCGATCAAGCCAACCTCTTCAAACTCATATCCATAAAGCAGACCGCCGTGCTCCCCGACCTCTTTGATATTGTATTGAACTGCATAGCAACCGTTTTCATATGGAACATCACCTAGGTATCTGCGGTACAGGCCGTCAGTGTACGGTGTACAGCCAAGTCTCTCATCAGTCGAACTCAGGGTCGCCTTTCCATACCATCCATTGTCACCAAGGAGCATTTCCCTGTCCGACGTATACTTTACCGTAACTTTGTCGTAGTAACGCACATCAATCCCCTCTTCGGGGTAATTGTCGGCATCCGCAAACTTCACCTGGCTCGCATTCTCGAACAGATAACCCATGCCGTTCCCGAATGTCAGCGTGATATCCTCGACTTTCTTCTCCGGATCCGGCGTCCACTTCGGTTTCGGTGTTTGCACTGGCTTTTCAGTCTTTTCCGGAATTGGTTTTGCCGTCGGCTTTTTTGTTGCCGCAGCCGTTGGAAGGGTTCCCTCCGGAGAAGAGGACGGAACATCTGGCAGCGCCGTTACATCGTTCTCAACGGGTTCTGTTGTCTGCGCCGACTCCGTTGTTCCATCCGTGTTCCCGCTTACGGATGGCCCTTTCGTCTGCTCCGATGGTTCTGCCTTGCTGTCATCCGGCTCCTCATCCCCCTGATCCTCATTTTCTGTCACGATGATCCGGCATGTCGCATACGCACCGCCCTGATCTGCCGCTTCCGCCGTGATCGTGGCCGTCCCGACATCTCCCGTCGTCACCAGACCATCCTCATCGACGTCCGCCACATCTTCATCACTGGAAAACCATTCGACTTCCTTGTTCTTTGCGTTCGACGGAAGTATTTTCCTCACAGAAAGCTGTATCTCATCCTCATTGTACTCATCGACGGTAATCTTTGTCCGGTTCAGCCGGATGCCGGTCACCAGTACGTCCTTTGTCACGGAAACCGTGACCGAAGCCTTCTTTTTCGGATTCGTCTTTGATGACGCTGTGATCTTCGCTGTTCCCACACGCAGTCCCTTTAAGGAACCGTGGGAATTTACAGGCACTACCTTCCGGTTAGATGAGGTGAATTTCAGTTTTTTGTATGCTCCTTTGTTCGGTTTCACCTTCACACTTGTTTTCAGCTTAAACCGTTTTCCCTTTTGCAGCCGCAGTTTCTTTCCCGTATTCGTAAACTTCACGGAAGAAACCTTAGTCCGCTCTGTTTTCCCTTTTTTTGCCGCCAGTGCGTTTCCCTGTCCGTCAACCATCGTTAACAAAAGCGCAGCTGCTACAAACAGGCACATTACCTTTTGGATCTTTTGCATAGATCACCCCTTCTTTCTTACTAATTTATTCTTTGCATTCTAAATCTTGAAGTGCAGCACCTCATCCGGATTCGCTTCTTCCTCCGCCACAAACTCAATAGAGCGCAATCTTAAGTTCACGCCCTTTTCACTTCCATCCTCGCTATCCACATATGGGTTTTCCCCTGACAGCATCACAGTTATACAATTGATCAGTCCTGCCTTATCAAAATCGAACTCAGACAAAACGCCTCCGAATTTCTCTGTCTCTTTTATGTTATACTCTACTGTATAGCTGCCGTCTTTATAATCAGCATCATCAAAGTACCGAACGCATATGCCATCCCCGTACACATCATTGGGCACAGCTACATCCGTCGTATTCAACACTGACTTTCCGGCCCATCCCGCCACTTCTTTTCCCAACTCCACATCACACGTATACTTCACAATGACTTTGTTATAATAACGTACATCAATCCCATCTTCTGGATAACCTTTTACCGCATCCGAAAACAGTACCCGATCCGCTTTTTTAAACAAATACCCCTCGTCGCCATACTCAAGTGTCACATTTTCTACCTTCTTAGTCGGATCAAATTCCGGCACTTCTCCCCAGCCAATCAGTTTTACATTTTTATCATAGTTGAACGAAGACAACTTACGGTTATTACTCAAATCCAAACTACTCAGCTGGTTATCTTGACACCACAACCGTGTCAGTTCTACATTCCGGCTTACATCAAGGCTGCTTAGCTGATTATGGTTACACAACAACTCTTTCAGTTCTACATTCCGGCTTACATCAAGACTACTTAACTGATTATCGTCACACCACAACTCTGTCAGTTGCACATTCCGGCTTACATCCAAACTGCTTAACTGATTATTCCGACACCACAACCGTGTCAGTTCTACATTCCGGCTTACATCAAGACTACTTAATTGATTATAGTCACACTCCAAAACTGTCAGCTTTGGATTCCGACTCACATCCAGACTGCTTAACTGATTATTCCGACACCACAACCGTGTCAGTTCCGGATTCTGACTCACATCCAGACTGCTCAGCTGATTCCCGCCACACTCCAAACCTGTCAGCTCTTTGAATGCTGCAAATGAGAGATCTCCACTCAGATCTTTCTCGCCCCACCTAATCTCCTCTAAATGCCCTTCGTCATTCCATCCGTATTCGTGATAGTCATCCACATCTTCACCGACTGTGGCTCCGAGCGCCTTCTGTTCTGTGATCATCCGTTTTAGTGCTGCCACTTCCGCTTCGTTCCTGATTTTCCTGACCAGTTCGATCGAATGGATCGTAATCGTTTTCCTCAGGGCTCTTTTCTCCTCGTCCGTCGCATCTTCGCTTGGCTTTTTATAGCCGTTGTATTTGACATATACCCCGTACGCATCCAATCCGTCATTCCCAGGATCATAAGACGCCTGCGTCAAATCAATCACAAACTGGTATCTCTTATTTGCCTCATTCATACAACCATATTTTATACTACCGGCAAATACTTGTGGTTGTGACGACTCTCCGATCCGGTCAGACTGAAGGGAAATCGACATATCCGTATTCTCCTGCGGGGATGACACCGTTACGATTATTCTCGAATACTTGCTCATATCGAGCGGGCTCTGGTCATCATTCGCGTAAAAGGACATGCCCCCGCCACTTTGCAAGGCCGAAGTATCATACGTAATACTTCCATCTGCGTGTTCAGTTGCCGCTATGTCCTGGTCACGATTCCCCTCTTTATCCTCCAAACCAGTTTTAAAAAATACGTTGTCATTCGTAAGACTGACCTTTTTGATTCTTGCTGGCGTCACCGTCGGTGCGGCTGGTGTCGTTGTCGGAGCAACTGATGTCTCCGTCGGTGCAGCTGATGTTTCCGTCGGTGCAGCCGATGTCTTTGTCGGTGACTGTGTCACATATGCCGGTGTTTCCGTCACTTCCGCAGGATTTTTCGTCGGAGAATTATGTGTTTCCGTCGGTACAGTTGGTGTCTCCGTCGGTGCGGCCGGCTTCCTCGTCGGCTCCTGTGTCTCACCGGCCGGCTTCTTTGTCGGCTCCTGCGTCTCCTCGGCCGGCTTCTTTGTCGGCTCCTGCGTCTCCTCGACCGGTTTCTTTGTCGGCTCCTGCGTCTCCTCGGCCGGCTTCCCCGTCGGTTCCTGTGTCACACGAGCCGGCTGCTGCGTAGCTTCTGTTTCATCCCCCCCGTCCCCATTCTCTTTCACGGTAACCCGGCATGTCGCATATGCGCCGCCCCGGTCCGCCGCCGTCGCAGTGATCGTCGCCGTCCCGACACCTCCCGGCGTGACTACGCCATCTTCATCCACTTCCGCTATGTCATCATTACTTGAGGACCATTCCACCTCTTTATTTTTTGCGTTTGCCGGCAGTATTTTCCTGACCGACAGCTGGATCTCATCCTCGCTAAATTCGTCCACGGTAATCTTCGTCTTATTTAACCTGATATCCGTCACTAAAACATCCTTTGTCACGGAAACAGACAAAGACGCTTTCTTTTTAGGATTCGACTTAGACTCCGCCGTGACCCTGGCCGTTCCCACACGCAGTCCCTTCAGGACACCGCGAGAGCTTACTAGCACGACCTTCCGGTTTGAAGACGTAAATTTCAGTTTCTTAAACTTACTTTTATTTGGTTTCACCTTCACACTCGTTTTCAGCGAAAATTTTTTTCCTTTTTGCAGCCGCAGTTTCTTCCCCGCATTCATAATCTTCACAGAAGAAACCCTGGCTTTCGCTTTTTTGCTTTTTTTCGCCGCCTGTACACCTCCGCGGCCGTCAACCATCGTTAACAAGAGCGCAGCTGCGAGCAGCAAACTGACCGCTTTTCTCACTTCTTTCATTTTCATTCCGTTCCTCCTTTTAGGTGATTTTTAGAAATCATACCACAAATAAGTTCCGGAATTTTTTCCATTTTTTTCACTTCTTATAGCCGGTCACTTCCACCTGCCAATCATAGTAGAGCTGCTTCAGTAACGGATTCCCACTTACATCCAGGCTGACCAGCTGATTATCACAACAATACAACTCCTCCAATTTAGGATTCTGACTCACATCTAAACTAACCAGCTGGTTACTGCCGCACTCCAGATAGTACAATTTTGGATTCCCGCTTACATCCAGACTGCTTAAACAATTCTTCCAACAATTAAGTCTGCCCAGTTCCGGGTTCCCGCTTAACTCCAGACTGCCCAGCTGATTCTCGGAACAATACAGACATTCCAGTTTCGGATTCCCGCTTACATCCAAACTGGCCAGCTGATTACCAGAACACGAAAAAATCTTTAGTTTCGGATTTTTGCCCACATCCAGACTGCTTAGACAGTTCTTGTAACAATTCAGGCGTTCCAGCTCCGGATTTCCGCTTACATCCAGACTGCTCAGCTGATTCTCGTAACAGTCCAGGTATCTCAGCTGTGGCTGCACACTTACGTCCAGACTGGACAGCTGATTTTTATAGCACTCCAGATGGCGCAGTTTCGCGTTTTTGCCCACATCCAGACTGCTGATCCCATTACTGCCGCAAAATAGTATCTCCAGTTCCGGATTCCCACTCACTTCCAGATCTTTTAACTTATTACCATCGCAGGACAGCTCTTTTAATAACGGATTTCCGCTTACATTCAGACTGACCAGCTGATTATTGCTGCAATACAGGCGTTCCAGCTCCGGATTCCCGCTCACTTCCAAACTGGCTATCTGGTTATTGCCGCAGTCCAAATATTTCAACAGCGAATGCCCGAATATTTCCAGACTAACCAGCTGATTATAGCAGCAATACAGGCGCTCCAGTTTCGGATTCCCGCTCACTTCCAAACTGACCAAATTATTGCTGGCACAAGACAATTCCTTCAGTGCCGGATTCCCACTTACGTCCAGATGTCTCAATTGATTATTTGAGCAGGACAGCCTCTCCAGTTTCATATTCTGGCTTACATCCAGACTGACCAACCGGTTTTCCTGACACCATAGTCCCTTCAGTTCCCTGTTCTGGCTTGTGTCCAGACCGGTCAGCTTATTTCCATCACAAGACAGTTGTTCCAACACCCTGTTCTGGCTTATATCCAGATTACTCAGCTGATTGTCGGAACACTCCACGTATCTTAACTCCTGAAATGCGGAAAAAGAAATGCTGCCGCTCAGGTTTCTACTCTTATACTGACCCGTGTCAGGATCCCATGCGGATCCCCATGCGATTTCTACCAAATTCCCCTTTTCGTTCCAGAGATACTGTCGATCATCCAAAGACTCACTGACCTCTGCTCCCCGTGCGCGCTGTTCTGCTATGATCTCCTTCAGGGCCGAAACCTCATCCGGATCTTTCACAGCTTCTTCCAATATTCCCGACTCCGGCATCGGTGTACAAACCGGTTCTGGTACTTCTGTCGGCAGGATTGGCGGCGGCACAGGCGTAAACGTCGGTTTGATCACCGGCGTCGGCATACTGGTCGGTATAGGTGGAAATGTCGGTATTTGCGCCGGTATTGATGTAATCGCCGGTGTGTAAGTCGGCATAGATGGAAATGCCGGCGTATGCGCTGGCGGTGTAAACGTCGGTATATGTGCTGGCGGTGTATGAGTCGGCATAGGCGTAAATACCGGTATATGTACTGGCGGTGTATGCGCCGGCATCGGTGTAATAGTTGGTATTACAACCGGTGTCGATGTACAAACCGGCACCGGCACATCAGTTGGCTCCCATGTGGCAATCGGCACCGGTACTGCCGAAGAATCTGTCACCGGCGGATTCGTCCCCGCGGGTGTAAAAGCTGGTATTCCGGTGGGCATTGATGTACGGACTGGTTCTGATGTATGAGTTGGTTCCGGTGTGACAGCCAGTTCCGGCGTATCCGCCATTTCACGCGGCGGCGTAACCAAAGGAAATACGGCTGCACTGCCGCCATCCGCAGCCGGCGGTGTCACTTTTGGCATTTCCACTAATTGCCCTGTATAACCGTCCTGCCATTTGGCATTCCGCACTGTCACACGGCATACGGCATACGCGCCGCCCTGATCCGCGGCTGCAGCGATGATCTCCGCTTCTCCAGCACTCCCGGTCGTCACCACGCCGTCATCACTTATATCCACTATCTCTTTATCACTGGAAAACCACTTGATCCGTTTGTTCTTTGCATTGACCGGAGATATCCTGCGAACAGACAGCCGGATATCATCCTCATCATACACACTAGCTTCTATACTTGATCTATTCAGCCGGATATGTCTCACCAAAACATCCTTTGTCACAGAAACGGATAGGGATGCCCTTTTCCGCGCGTCCGTTTTCGATACAGCCATGATGCGCGCGGTTCCCACCCGCCGTCCCTTTAAAATCCCCCGGGAACTAACGGACACGACTTTCCTATTAGAAGTGGTAAACTTGATTTTTTTATACTTTTTCTTATTAGGTTTTACTTTTATGTCCATCGCCAGATGAAACTTTTTTCCCTTTTGTACCCTGAGCCTCTTTCCCATGATTTTTATCTTTACGTGCGAAACTACAGCTGCCTGCTTTTTAGCCTTGTGCGCCGCCTGCATCATATCTGTTCCGATAGCAGATGACAGCAAAAGCGCCGTCATGAGCAGGCTCAATGCCTTTCTCATTTCTTTCATAGTAATCTCCATTCCGTCATTCAGACACGCACTCCTGCCACTTTTGAAAATTTACTATAGATCCTTTTTTTCCCGATCTTCCAGTATGTTCTGACCTTGAAACGGATTTTTTGATTCTTCACCATATATTTAAGTTTAAACTTCCCTTTATATCTAGCTATCCTATTTGATACCAGCTTCAGCTTCCTGAACTTTTGATTTTTTTGAGAAATATATATCTCTACATTCTTTCCCTCATAGTACTCCAGCATGATCGCAATATACCGGATCTGGTTCAGCCGCCCTTTCTTTACCGATATTTTCGGCGTGCAGATACCAGCTGTATAAAAGGAACAGATCTTATTCTCCCCACCTTCCACCAGCTTATCTCCCCAGGCCCCTAACGCTGTTATTTTGTAAAAGTATTTTTTCCGCGCCTTAACACCTTCATCCACATAGCTGACGCGAAACTGATTTACCATTTTCACCAATTTATAATTCCCAGTCTTAGAAGTGGCGCGGTAAATCTTATAACATTTTGCATAGACATTCCTGTTCCAGTTCAGTTTCGCCGTTTTTTCCTTTGTGGACGAAACCCGGAAACCAGTCACCCCCAATTTCTCCGTATATTGCAGGAGCAGACTGTTTTCATCTCCCTCTTCCACTCCGCCAGGCCATTTGGGCGAAACCGACGCTTCCGGGAACTCCGCCGGACTCTGCGCCGGCTCCTGCGTGGGCGGTTCCGCTGTTTCCGTCAGGATTTCCCCCGGGGTTCCTGTTGGCTGCGGGGCAGGTGCTCCAGAGGGCTTCGTTGGACGCTGTGTCGGATACGATGCAGGTGCTTCCGGTATCCCTGTTGCTTCTCCCCCCGGCTCGCGCGGCGGCTCCGCTGTCACCTCCGGTATTTCACCCGCAAATAACAAACGCTCCGGCATCCGGTTACGGTCCTCTTCCTTCTCAAACGACACAACTTCATACTCTGTCCCACAACAACAGTCCCTGCAATATTTTCCCTTCACTCCCCAATCCTCAAAACAGAAAAAAGTCACGTCCTTCAGGTCGTGCCCCTCCAAATCCTGATAATCGTAGCACTCCGTACATTCCGCCATTCCACTGTTCCCCGACACGCCCCACCCGGTTTCCTGATCCATGATAACCCTTTGAAGCGCCCCACAGTTCTGAAATGCCGCAGCGCCTATCGTCGCCTCCTTGGGAAGGTACATGTTTTTCAGTCGGACGCAATCCGAAAACACACGATCACCGATCTCCAGTCCCGCTTTCCCAAGCTTTATACTCTCTAAATAACAACACCCTGCAAAAGCCTCATCTCCTATCCCCGTCAGCTGTTCCCCTCCCTTTACCGCAGACAGCCCCGCACCACGGAACGCCCCCGCGGCGATCTTTTCTACCTGCGTCGGTAATTGGTACGTGCCGCCCGGTTCCTCCTCGTAAAAGTGATACAGGGTATCCCTTGAAGCAGATACTAATGTTCCCGAAACCTGACGGAAACACGGATTTTCCCAATCCACTTCACAGTACACCTTACTCGTTTCCCGTGTGCCGAAATCAATGCGGCTGATGTGCTTTCCGATCTCCAGTATGACCTTATCGGTATTTAACACCTCCACCTGTCCCAGGCTAATGCCGTCCACCACATATATAACCCCGTTTTTCTGCACCTTATATGGCGCTGTTAACTTTCCTCCTTCATAAACGGACAGATCCGCCGGTGCAAGGGAAGCCGTCCTTGTATTTTCATTTAGCAGATACGTTCTCCCATCCGGATCGGTATTATTTTCATCGAGCGGCTCCTGCCACTCCAGGTATTCAATCTCCACATCTTCCCCAAAAAAGGCCGAATTGTCTATATATACCTCTCCCTCGTTGTAAATCTGCACTTTTCGCAAAAAGCCCTCAAACCTCATTAATGGTCCGATTGTTTTCACACTGTGTGGAACAGAAAAGACAGCTCCGCCATCCACGCCATATCTCCCCACACAGATCTGCTCTGTCCTGTCTTTGTTATACAACACATTATCTTCACTGTAAAAACAGGCATTGTCCCCGGAAACCATTATCCTCCCGACACTGCGGAGTCCGGCATACGATTGGATCGTTTTCACCCCGGCCCCGATCACCAGCAGATCCAGGCCATCAGACAGGGGATCCTCACGGATCTTTAGTTCTTTTACAGTATCCGGCAGCACCAGCCCCCGCTGCCCGTAAAAGGCATCGTTTCCGACCCTTTCCACCGTATACTCAATGCCCTCTTTTTTTACCTTGGACGGGGGATACCAGTATCCATCGTGGAACGGCGGCGGACTGACTCCTGTAATCCCCGCTGTCCGTCTTATCTGATCCAGCTCATAACAGATTCCGAACTCATCCTTATTTTCATCATCCAGATCCGAACACGCCGGACATGTCCCCGTCCCTGTCTCGAGAAGCGGCGGAAGTTCTTTCTTATCTTCTTCTCCCTTCCATGTGACCTTTTCAATCTCCCCGCCGCACCCGCACTCCGCACAGTAATTTCCTACAACGCCCCAGTGATCCATTGAAAAAAAAGTGACCTTCTGCCATGCGTGTACATGTCCTTCCAGACTTTGGAATGTAATATTATCATGTTCCTGTGCATGCGCCTTCCCGGGGCCTTCCGCGTCCGCACTGTAAATCGTCACCGCATGCTCGTAACTCTGGCTGTCGCGAAATCCCTTCCTGATCTCCTTTAACTGCGAAGGTATGTACAACTTTTTCAGCAGATTACATCTGCCGACCGTACTCCAGCAAAAAACTTCCAGCGTGTCAGGCAGTATAAAAACTTTCAGGCTCCTGCACCCGAAAAAAGAAGCAGCCGCGGTCCCTTCGTTTACAAACTTACACCCGTCATCCATGATGACCGTCTCCAGCCGTTCACAGGAAAGAAAACACTCGCTGCCCAGTTCCGTATTCGCCGGCAGATATACATTCCGCAGGGAATTACATTGTTGAAAACAGGAGTTTCCTAATAAAACGCCCTCCTGGGGGAGTATGATCTCCTCCAAAAATCCACACTGCTCGAACGCATACATCCCCACACTTTGCACCTGGTTTAAATTGATCCGCCGGATCCGTGCCTGGCCAAATGCCCTGTACAAGATCTCCGTAACCTGATCTCCGAGAACCACCTCTTCCAGCTTCGTACCATAAAAAGCGTGACTTCCTATCTTTTTCACCGTCTGCGGCACGGCATACACCCCGCCATTCGAATAAATCCCATCATAAAACGCGATCAGTGTTTCTTTCCGTTCATCAAACAAACTTCCCTGTTCCACCGTGAAACATTTATTTTGAGGATGCACGAAAAAAGAAACCTGTCCGCACGTCAGCGGGTTGCCCTCCCATCCGGCATACTGCTCCGCATATTGCCCCAGATAAAATTTGATCTTAAATTTTCTGTCCCGGTCATTCTTCAACGGCCCGACTCCCGTTACCCGGTACTCTATCCCATCCTTTACAACCAGATCCGGCACACGGATCTCTATATGATCCTGCGTTGTATCATATCCGGCAAAATCAATTTCCTGAAGAATAGCGCTATATGTACCATCATCCTGATGAAACAGACCGTATGACGCTCCCTTTTCATCCCTGTTCTGCTCATCCAGCTGCAGCACCAAATCTTCTGCAAACATAGAATGATTTTCGGAAAGCATTGCATCCGCGGATGTATCTTCTGCCGCGTCTGCCCCCGCCGGGCATACCCCCGCACACAACAGACAAACATATGATATCAATATAAGAAAAGACCATCCTCTTCTCATCCCTCACAACACATCCTTTCACTGCCTAAAAAGCCAGTTCCATCACATCCCCGTACCCATACATCTCATCCTCCTGAAAACAGGCGAGCAGGATCATGTCATACATGTAATTCCCGTCCAGAGGCGGCATATTGCAGGCGATCATCGTCGCATTCGCCATGTCTGCAAAAATCTTCTGTGCCTCCTTGCAGTTATACGATGCGCCCTTTTCCTTCAAATACCGCTGCTGCGCCACATACAGGATCATGGGCAGAAGATCTTCCCTCTTTACAATGAGCCGCCGGCGTTTTCCCTCATTGTCGAATTCCTCTAGCCACGCCAGCGCCTCACCTGCATCCGCAATGCCAATATCACTCCTGCCAAACTCATTGATCATATCACACACATACTGAGGGCACGGTTCCCCCTCTTCCCGCTTTTTTAGCTCCTGGATCGCCTGTTTTGTATGGATCCGCATCTCGTTCCGGTCAGGAATATGGAACAGGTCTGATAAGTATTTTCCCGATACGGCATGTACCGTATGCTCCGGCAGAACAAAAGAATACGGCGCCCGCGTTTCATGGATCTCAAACAATTCAGAAAGCAGTTTTGAATTTAATCCACTCTGCGAATAAGCCAGTCTGGCCAGTTCCAATATATTCTTGCTCAAATGCTCCGGTATTTCCTGTTTCTTTGCCCTTGCATTCCATTTCATATATTTCTTGATCAATTCCCCCTCCCTTTCTTCCGGCACACGAAGCCGTTTCTTTTTCCAAGCCTCGTACCCCGTCTCTGATAAAAGCAGATCCAAACGCTTTTTAACATCCTCCTTCATATACCCCACGACCTGTTCACGGTATTTATTCAGAAATTCCTGAACAGTCAGGCTGTACCCCTTAAAGAGTTTTGCATTTTTCCACATCCAGTGCATAAACTGCTCCTCCGAATACTCCTTCACAAATTCAAACTGCCGGAACAGCCACTGCGTATTTGACTCCCTTGAAATTTCCTGCTGCCTTTCAAGGCTTGCCTCATACTGTTCGACCATACTTCTGTACCCCGTATGATCCCGTTTATTTTCCAGGCAGTACATCGCGATAATCTCCGAATAATCATTGATCTGAAAGGAAGGCTCGCGGACCCCCTCTGTCAGATACCTCTTCGTCTCTTCCACATCGAGCTGGAGAGAAAATGCAATCCGGAAAATCTGCTCCCGCGAGGGCGCCTTGAAACCGTGGATACCAAACCATCTGCGGATTGTCGGAAGAGAAGCCGGCCTCTCGTTCACAATGCGATGTAAAAAAGAATGATACGCATCTTTCCGTATCTGCTTGCGCTCCTCTTCACTGCCCTTTATGTCATACCCCATACGTCGGATCATAAAAAGGTCAAAGCGCATAAACGCACCTTCCCTTAATTTTTGTTCAATGATATGGTAAAAATTCTGTTCCCCCAAAGCACTGCTCTTTTTCATAACGATCCTCCTCTATGTTCTGGCTTACATCCCTCCCCATAAGTTATGAATTCCCGTTTAGTATACCGCGGTTTCTTTCAAAATTTTTTCCGTTTTTTTCACTTTCCGGATCCCTTTTTGCATCCCTTACTGGATCACTCCGGCAAAATCCCCTTTCTTCCCCGGCTGTTCCCCCTCGCTGCCCGCCGGTTTCTTCTTATCCTCCGCCTTTGGGGACGATGTCTTCTTTGGGAGCATTGTTGCCTTTGGTGTCGAAACCGGTTTCGTTCCGCTGCTGACAGTGACCGTAACTTTCGTCCCCCCCGTCACCTTTTTCCCTGCCCGGATACTCTGCGCCACGACAGTCCCTTTTTTCTCACTCCGCTCCACCTGCTTAATCTTACACTTCAATCCCTTTTGTTCCAACCGCTCTTTCGCCTCATGATCATTCAGTCCAACCAGCTTCGGAATTTTCACCCTTCCAGTTCTCTCCCCGCTATTCGCGGTTAAGGGCGGCTGGCTGTTCTCTGCCGCCTCCGCCTCAGTATCTGCCAGTCCCGATCCTGCTCCCTCCACGGTTCCAGTTTCCAACGGTGTCCCAGACACCATCGGTTCTGTCTGATCTGCCGCTATATGGTCATTCGGCTCTCCTCCCGCATTTTTCCATACAAAATAAATACTCACAGCAAAAAGGACCATACAGAGAGCGATGGCCGTTATCCGCTTTCCCCTTCCCCATTTTCCGCGTTCCATTCCCCGCAGCCGGCCGCGGCGGCCTCCTTCTCCCTCTCCCTGTTCAAACAGCGCCTCGTACAATTCCCCGATATCCTGCCAACGGTTCTTCGCCGCCACAGCCAGGCCTTTCATAACAGCCTTCCTCTGTCTCACCGGAATATCCAGTTCCTTCATGGACACAAGCGACGGCATCTCATCCCCAAGCGCCCGGATGACCGAATCCACCGGCGACGATCCTGTCATCATAAAATATATCGTAGCACAGATCGAATACACATCCGTATATGGTCCCCACTTTCCTTTGCAGCGATACTGTTCCTCCGGAGAAAAGCCGCGTTTGAACATGACCGTCATCGTTTTCGTAGTATCGATATTCCGCATACGCGCCGCGCCAAAATCAATCAGCACAAACCTTCCGTCCTCCTTGATCATCAGATTATCCGGACTAATATCACGGTGGACAATACCTGTATTATGTACCTGCTCCAGCGCGAGCAGAACGGGACGAATCTGTTCCAATACCTGGGAAGCCGGTATTTTCCCATTCTCCGCCACATATTTTTTCACACTGATGCCGTCTACATACTGCATAACGAGATAAGCGGTATTATTCTCATAAAAAAAATCCCGGACAGAAACAATCCCCTCCACCTGGTTGAATCGTGATAAACATTTAGCTTCACCCCAGAATTTTTTTAAATATAAATTGTAATCATGCTTCTTTTCATTTTCATATAAATACACGCTGTTATTCGAACCGCATATAACGTCGCGGCTAACCATGTCACATGGAAAATATTCTTTGACCGCCACCGGAATATCCATATATGTATCCCACCCCATATAAGTGATCCCAAAACTGCCTTCCCCGAGCACTCTCCCCGTCACGTACCTGCCGGCAAGTTCTGTTCCCGGCGACAGGCAGCGCGGGATCGGAGTATATTCCTCCTGTTTCAGTCCGCAAAAAGAACATTCCCCACCCGCATCCAGCGGCCGCATGCATCCAATACATAAATTATAGCCATTGATGTACATACTGGGATCAATCCTCTCTTACCTTCTGATAAAATTCCGCGATCCGGTCGATTCGCGCCGTCATCCCCACAAAGAGCCGGTCTACCAGCGCCAGTGCCGTCATCGCCTCCACGACTGCCACCGCGCGTGGTACGATCACCGGATCGTGACGGCCTTTTATGCGCACGCCAATCTCCTCCCCGGACCGATTCACCGTCTGCTGCTCGGAAAAAATAGACGGCGTCGGTTTAAAGGCCGCCCGCAGTACGATCTGGTTCCCGTCGCTCATTCCTCCCAAAATGCCCCCTGCATGGTTCGTCACCGTCTCAGGCTCCCCGGACTCCCCGATGTGGAACGCATCGTTATTCTGGGACCCGCGCGCGCCTGCCGCCGCAAACCCGTCGCCGATCTCCACGCCCTTCACCGCACCAATCGACATCACGGCCTGCGCCAGCGCCGCATCCAGTTTGCCGAACACCGGCTCACCGACCCCCGCCGGCATCCCGTTTACGACACACTCGATCACACCCCCCGCCGAATCGTGTTCCTTCATACAGGTGTCCAAATATTCCTCCGCCCGCTCCGAAGCGTCCAGATCCGGCATCCTGAGCGGGCTTTTCTCTATATTTTCACGCGACATCCGGCCGTAGTCGATTTGGATCTCCCCGATCGACTTCACATAGGCATAGACCTCGATCCCCAGCTCCGCAAGTATTTTCATCGCCACGGCCCCGCCGGCAACGCGGCCGATCGTTTCCCGGCCGGAGCTTCTCCCGCCGCCCCGGTAATCCCGGAATCCGTACTTTGCGTCAAATGTATAATCGGCATGCCCCGGCCGGTAGTAAGATGCGATCTCCGAGTAATCCCCCGACCGCTGGGACGTATTAAAAACCATCATGGAAATCGGGGTACCTGTCGTTTTCCCCTCAAATACGCCCGAGAGGATCTCCACCTGATCCCCCTCTTTCCTTGGCGTGGCGTATTTTGTCACGCCGGGTCTGCGCCGGTCTAAAAACTGCTGTACATCCGCCTCGCACAGACGGATCCCGGCCGGGCAGCCGTCAACGACCACACCGACCCCTCTTCCGTGAGATTCCCCCCATGTGGAAATCGTAAATATCTCTCCGTATACTGAACCTGCCATTCTTTTCGCCTCCATGCCGCTAAACTGAAAGAAAAATTTTTCAGCCATCTCTTTCTTTTTTTCTTTTTCTATAGTATAATAAAATTAAGATTTTTACAATGTGAAATTTTATAATAATTAAAGGAGAATTACGTTTATGTTTAGTCAGTTTTTTGGGAATTATCTTCTTAAAAAAGGGGAAATTACCAAAGACCAATTTACGTCCTGTATGGAATACATGAGAGCAAATCGTGTCAAACTTGGTCTGATTGCTGAGGCGGAGGGGCTTCTCACCCGATCACAGGCGAACGAGCTCAACCAGCTTCAAATGCAGACTGACAAGCGTTTCGGTGATCTGGCGATTGAAAACGGATACCTGACCGATGCCGATGTTTCATACCTCTTGAAGCTTCAGGGAAGTCCCTATCTGATCTTCATACAGGCACTGGATGAAAACAGGATCATGGACCTCGAAACGATCCATCAACTTGTAGCGGAGTTCCAAAGGGATAACGGCCTGTCCCATACCGCGCTCGAAGCGATCAAGTGCGGCGACTTTGACCGGCTCCTGCCCTCCTTCGTAACAACGGAGAAGGATGCGTATTTCTCGCTCATGTCCCTCGCGCTCCGAAACATTGTGCGGTTCGTCAGTCCTTATATCCGCATTGAAACTGCCGAAAAAACGACTGGGTATTCTGCCAGATACATCGCTTACCAAAAAACCACGGGGGCATGCGAAGGGTTCCTCGGTTTTGCCAGTAATGACAGCGCCATCCTCACCATAGCGGACGGCTACGCCGGTGAATATTTTGAGCGGCCCGACGAAGACGCCCTGGATTCCGTAGGCGAATTTACAAACTGCATCAACGGACTCCATGCTACCGAGCTCAGTTACCAGGATACAGCGATCGACATGCTGCCACCTGAGTTCCTTTTTGATTCGGGTATATCGGATACCGATGGTTTTTACATACTTCCCCTGTATATCACAGGGAAACGGGTAGACATGATCATCAAATGCTAAATTTTAATATTGGTCTAAGGGAGGTTGTTCTATGGCAACAGTATTGATTGTGGATGACTCGCGAACATCCCGCAGAATATTAAAAAACATACTGGTAGAGAATCATTATGAAATTGCCGGGGAAGCGGAAGACGGACAGAGCGGCTACGAAAAGTACATTGAACTGAGTCCGGATCTGGTCACACTGGACATCACGATGCCGGTTCAAGACGGACTCACCTGTCTGAAAAAGATCATGGCTTTTGACAAAAACGCCAAAGTCATCATGGTGACAGCCGCCGGACAGAAATCAAAAATGGTAGACGCCATTAAAAGCGGCGCCTCTGAATTTATCCAGAAACCATTTGAACCGGAACAGATCATTTCCATCATCCAGACAGTGGTCTGAGGCACAGACGAATCTGACAATTCACGAAAAGGAGCGATCGCGTGGCAGGACGCGTCGCTCCTTTTTCAGGAAGAAAAAAACATTGAACAATGTACTTATTTTTGGTATACTTACAATATAACAAACGAAAGGAGCATATCTAATGCGAAATAAAGTAAAAAAGTCAGTTGCCCTTGCTTTGTCCGCGATGATGGCATTTACTGCATTATCCGCCGCACCGGATGCGGATGCCGCAGCCAAGGCAAAGAAGATCACACTGAACGCAACGAAAAAAACGCTGAAGGAGGGCGCTAAATTCACCTTAAAAGTGAAGAAAGTTAAGCCTGCCAAAGCAAACAAAAAAGTCACCTGGAAATCAAACAAAAAAGCGGTTGCAACCGTGAGCAGCAAAGGTGTCGTAAAGGCTAAAAGCGCCGGCACCGCTAAAATTACCGCAACCTCGAAGAGCAACAAAAAAGCTAAGGCGACATGCACGATCAAAGTAAAGGCAAAAAATACGCCGAATAACGTACCGACACCGGCTCCGTCCGCTCCAGCAGCGACAACACCAGCAACTCCTGGCAATACACCGGCAGCCACTCCGAACGTTCCGGCCACTCCGGTTCCGACACCGGTTCCGACGCCAAGCATCACGCTTCCGGAAGATTCTCTGAAAGAACATGCCAGCTTTAATGTAGGAACCGTTGTCAATCCTTCCAAGGTCGCAGATATAAACTTCTCTGCCCTGGCAAAACAGCAGTTTGACATCGTATCGTTCGAAAATGAGATGAAAGGCTACTCCCTGATGGACACCGAAGCTTCTATGGCAGGCGACGGAACTCCGGTCTGCAAATTTGAGCAGGCAGATCAGATGGTAGAGTGGGCGATCTCAAACGGCCTGAAGATCCGCGGCCACGTTCTGATCTGGGAAAACAGCATGTCCGAGTCATTCTTCCACGTGGACTATGATGAGTCAAAGGGACTGGTTGATAAAGATACACTGCTGAAACGTATGCAGAGTTACTGTATGCAGGTTGTCACCCACTTCGAGACGAAATATCCGGGAACGGTTATCGCCTGGGATGTCATTAACGAGGCAATTGATGCACAGGCTACGTCAGATGACCCGACTACAGGACTCCGCCTTTACACGACCGGTAAGTTCTATCAGATCATCGGCGGGGATTACATCAAATACGCGTTCCAGTACGCGAAAGAAGCGGTAAAAGCGACAGGGGCAGACATTAAACTGTACTATAATGACTTTAACTGTTTCCAGAGTCCGAAAACAGGTTATATCGTAAAACTGATCGAGTACTTAAATGCCGATCCGGCAAACCCGCTCCTCGACTGCATGGGAATGGAAGGTTATGTCCTGACTTACTGGCCGGAAGCAAAAGACGTAAAGAGCGCCATGAACAAATTTGCTGACTGCGGTGTCCCGGTAGGAATCAACGAGCTTACGGTGCGCCTGAACCAGAAAGAATCGGCAAACCACAAAGAAGTTACGGAAAAAGATCTTGAAGCCCACGCAAAGAAATACAAAGATATTTTCAATGCTTACTGTGATTTTGCAAAAGAACGTCCTGGTATGCTGACAAACGTAAGTATCTGGGGACTTTTAGATCGTCCTGACCTGGAAGCCGAGTTCGAGAAACCGGAAAACGAACGCCATTATGATTACAACATTTATGGCACACACTCCGGTCTCTTTACAGCAGACTTTAAGGCAAAACAGGCATTCTTCAATGTTATTGAAGTATTGAAGGAAAAGGGCGGAAATTAAAGCGACGGCCCAACCTCGATTTTAGAATACTATTTCAATGAACCGGTGTGACTCATAAAAGAGTTGCACCGGTTATTCTTTTTCAGATCACGGATATTTCCAAAAAATATCCTCTCGGATTTTGTCTTAATGCAAAAGGCGGGGAACTTCCCCGCCGTAGATGGACCTGGGTCTTTCGACCAGCCCGTTAGAAATCATTGATTTCACTATCTGTAGTATATGATAAAAGCCAAAAAAAATCAAGAAAAAATTTAAAAAAACAAATTCAACACGTCAATTCGACATGATCTCTTTCCACTTTTCATTGTACCGGTCGTCCACTTCCGCCCCCAGATAGCTAAATGTCTCACAGTTAGTCAGCAAACCAAATTCCGGAAAAGCAATTTCGCTGTTGCGGTATTCCTCTTCCTCGATCAGATTCTGGCCCTCGCTATTGGGGATCGAATACGTGATGTAGTCAAAATTCATTTTCGCGATCTCCGGACGGCACGCGAAATCGAGAAACTTTTCCGCGTTCTCTTTATTTTTTGCTCCTTTGGGAATGACCCAGGAATCAATCCACAAATTGCTTCCCTCTTTCGGTATCACATATTCCAGATCCGGATTTTCCTTTTGGCATGTGAGCGCCTCTCCCGAATAAATGACGCCGATGGCCGCCTCATTCCCGATCATCTTATCCCGCACCTCATCCACGACATATGCCTGAACGACGCCGGATTTTTTCTGCTCGATCAGTTTCTGTTTCGCCTCTTCCAACTCGTTTTCATCCGTACTGTTCAGCGAATAACCGAGATATTTGAGCGTAATACCGAACGCGTCGCGCACGCTCTTCTGCATCAGGATATTGTCCTCGTATTTCGTATCCCAGAGAATGCCCCAACTATCCACCGGCTCTGTTACCATCGACTTATTATAGAGGATACCTACCGTTCCCCAAAGATGAGGCACGCTGTAACGGTTTCCCTCATCAAAAGCCTGGCTCGCCTCCATATATTCTTTGTCAATATACTTGATATTCGGAATGTTGTCAAAATTGATCTCTTCCAACAGATCTTCGGAAATCATCCGCTGTATCATATAATCCGACGGGCACACAAGATCATACTGAACCGCGCCGTTCGCAATGAGCGGATACATCACTTCATTTGTCTCATATTCATCGTACGTCACCTGGATCCCCGTCTCTTCCTCGAACATCGCAAGGGCGTCCGGATCAAAATATTCTCCCCAGTTATAAATGTAAAGCTCTCCCGCCGCGCCATCCCCGTCGCTCCCACATGCCGTCAGGCTTCCGGTGAGCAGGCCGAGCACGCACACAATGGCTACAATTTTTCTGATCTTCATGTTGTCCTCTCATTCCGCCGCGTAAGCAGCAATTTCAATCTGATTTTTTACATACTCCGTTATTGTAACATAGTGAGAGGCGCTTTGTAAATAATGGATTTGTATCATGGTTATGCCAGTTTTGCTTTTATGTCTCTGATATCTGTTTCTAACATCCTGACTTTGATCGCTAGCATTTCAACCTCGTTACTTGGTTTCATCGCGTCATGCAAATTTCTTGACAAATCAAGATGCCCTTCTGCTACACGCTTGATATTTTCACGAATTTCATTTTCTAGAGTTAGTTTCATATCCCTAATATCTGTTTCAATATCATTTACTTTATCAAGTAACAAGTCTAACTTTTCACTATCTGTCATACTTTCACCGCCCTTTTTATGATTTATATTGTACTGGTTTTAGTATATCACAGTTCAAACACAAAGTCTATTATCTCATCTGACTAATCGTTTGAATATCCTTATAATGGATATTTCCCTATTTGACGTTCAACTCAGATCATATGTGGTATATCCTATTTTCTCAATTTTAACTCTAAATCTTTGAAATAGTTTTTTGCTCTTTACGAAAATTCTTTTATCAAAATATATGACGACAGGGGAATCCAAATAAAATTCAAAATAAGGGCTTGCTGCCGTTATGTCGCGATCCGCAACGCAAGATGTTTTATCAGCTGAAATATTATGTTTTTTCGCCCAATTTGCCCTACTCAATTCGAAGTCTAAAAAAAGACCATCTTCAAACCAAATTCCTTCTTTGTTTATCTTTTGAATCGAACGATACTCGTACTCTCTTTTCATTATCACTTACTCCATTTAATGCCATATCATAGAAACATCTAAATCTCTGGAGAAATCTACAAAGGTTTGCCGCACCATGGGCAAAAGTTGATCGCAATATAAGAATGACCGCCATCATGGACGATAATTCCAAATTCCTTTTCTTTTTTATTATGGTATATTAGATGATCCGGGCATTCAAACGGATCATCATGACCGGCACATTTGTAGTTTATTTTTTCTTCCATATCGTTACAACAGAACTTTGTTTTCATCTCTTTTAGCTCCTTGTTCAGCAGGGGAGTCATACCACTCCCCAGTCGTGGGACGTGGAGGGTGGGATTATTGATCGAAATGTCTTTACTATTCACTTTTGATGGGTTCATGGTAGAAACTGTTGATTCATCTCACAGCCAAGCTTTGTTTTTAGTTCTTTTCCCAATTTACGTTTTACCTTATTGTGTATTAGTATGGGTAATTATCAATTCCATGTACTGTTTCCTCTCTAGCCAATATTGGATAAATGGCAGATAGTATGAACCTATACAAAACGGGAGCAAATCTGCATATTAGCAACAAATCTACTCCGGTTTTAATTCGCTCCAATTTTATCGGATTTCAAGGCGCAGGGGAGTTGAAGTTGGGTGGGCATGGAGATAGGGTATCTAGAAAAGCAGGACGGATTTCCTATTTTCTACATATTGCTTTTCTTTACTAACGGGTTAATTCCTTGTAATGGCTTCCACATTACTATACATGTAAACAATTCACACGGTAATCCGTAGAAAAGTGTCAATGCCCAACATCGGGCTTCTCCCATTTCTACGCAAGGACTACATCCGAGCAGTGGCAGATTTAGTACCGTGTCAATGCCCTACATCGGGCTTCACCCATTTCTACAAAGGGCGGGAGAAACAGAGAGAGCAATGGAAAAAAAGTGTCAATGTCCTACATCGGGCTTCACCCATTTCTACGACCGAAGCAGTCTCGATTGAGACCAAATCAACGGGTGTCAATGCCCTACATCGGGCTTCACCCATTTCTACCAAAGACCCGTCAAAGCCAAAGCCAACAGTAGCACGTGTCAATGCCCTACATCGGGCTTCACTCATTTCTACGATGTATGCGGAACTTATTGCACAATTAGATAGTAGTGTGTCAATGCCCTACATCGGGCTTCACTCATTTCTACTCCAAGAACAGCATTCAGTTGCAAGGCTGATTGGATGTGTCAATGCCCTACATCGGGCTTCATTCATTTCTACAGATAATGGCTCATAAAGAAAAAATAAGTTTTCTGTGTCAATGCCCTACATCGGGCTTCATTCATTTCTACGTAGCAAAAAATAATGGAAAAGGCACTATTCTTATATGTGTCAATGCCCTACATCGGGCTTCATTCATTTCTACGGTACCCCTCCAGAACCAACGATTTTTCGGCATGTTCCAACCCCAAATTTGCACATGTTTTTGAAATTGGTCTATTTTTTCTCTTTTTTAGGCTCATTTTTGGTTTTTTCGAAATTTTCCAAGAATTATTCTCAAAACCATATCTGTATTATACCTAACTTTCAAACCTTATGCAAGAAAAAAATATTTCCGCCTTTTATTTTTGAACCCTATCACCGCCATACGATCTGCAACCCAAAAAACATATTACATCTAATTTGAAATATAATTCTTAAACTTCAAATGGTTTATCAAGTAAAGCCAAAAAATACTTTCATTTATTTCTTCCTGATATCATGGCGAGTTTCAAAGAATCTCTGATTATCCTCTCCAGGTATTCTTTCTTCGATAAATCTCCTAAATCGTGAAATACTGCCGAATAGGCTACAAGTGCAGTTCTCACATATACACTGTTCTTCTCAAAAATGGTTCGGTCAATAGGAATTCCCTGTGCTTCGATAAATTGACAACAAAAAGTCACAGCAAGCCTGGTATTTCCTTCACGGAAACCATGAGTCTTCCAGACTGCTGCCAAATCCTCTGAAAAGCATTTCGCTCTATCCTCCAAAGACATATTTACCCAAGAACGTGATACCATCTTATTTAAGGCTTCAGACAGATCACTCTCAATTTTTGTTTTGTCTGAATATTCTATGGACAAACCACCTAATGCAGGTTCTTCTTTTTCTATATTGATGACACGGATTTTTCCAGCCCATGCATAGATATCTTGAAACATATATCTATGCATTTCGGCCAGATGGTTGAAGTCATAATCTCCTTCTAAAGGATTCTCGGCAAGTTCCCTAAGACGGAGAGAAACGTAATCCGCTTCTGCATCATCCAACATCTGCTTGTCTTGAATGCCTAAGACATTTTTTAAGATATCTGTTCCGGAATATAAATATGGATCAAGCATCCTTTTTCACCTTATATTTTTTGTCTAAATATTTCTTTAAATCTTCCGTAGTGGCCTCCCCAGTTTTTTCTAGTTCAATATATTTTTTAAAATCTTCTGTTGGTTCGAGCCCATCAACTTTAATCATGCCGATAGCGTAATCCCAAGCCACTTCCGCCGTCATAAAAATTCCTCCATTCAATTTAAGATTATCTTTAGTATATCACATTTTATGAATAAATACCATATACCATGCGTTCTAAGGACAAAAATAATGTTGCTCTACCACCTTTTTCGCGCAAAACCTGAAAAAAATTGATACAAGGTATAGTTTTGTATCATCCATGACGTCCGAACGCACATGCGAAAAAATTCTTCCGCCTTTTACTTTTGAACTCTACTATCATTATACTAAGATGCAAGGGCTAAAACCCCTTGTCAAAAACTTCTATTTTGCCAGTAAATTA
>CAJTZN010000015.1 GCA_910584065.1 uncultured Eubacterium sp. | reverse complement strand
GCGGCATATGTCTGTGCCTATCTGCGCGAAAAGGGCTTTGCTGTGTCGCGCCATGTCTAGAAACAACAGAATTGAAGCGCTGCGACAAACAGATATAGAGGCTGTTCAGTCCGCTCACTCCGTTCACGCCGATGAAATACTATCCGTGATCAATGGTAAATATGATGAGCGGCTCCGTCTGTACAGAGAAGGAATAAAGCAGTGGGACACATCTGTTTCCGTGACGATGATCACTCGTGGTATGAAGGGATAAAATTCAGAATTGCAATGAATAGATGGTCTTACTGTAATAATCGGAATAATTGTCTTGCAATTGTCATGGATTAGGGATATAATGGCGATGTAAACGATAATAACGATTATTGGGGGCTGGAAAATGAAATATGAAGAAAGCTATACCGTTGAATTAAAGCAGGAAGTTAATGCAGATTTTAAAAAAGAGATCATAGCCTTTGCCAATTCGGATGGTGGAGAGATATTTGTCGGGATTGACCGGAGTGGCGGAGTTGTCGGTGTGGCACATACTGAAAAAGTGATGGAACAGATTGGGAACATGATACGCGATGGAATCAGGCCGGATCTGTCTGCCTATACTTCTATCAATGCAGTCGATGAAGGCGGTAAAACTATTATCAGAGTTCATATACTGCGTGGAACAAAACGCCCGTATCATCTGACGGATAAAGGATTGAAACCAAACGGCGTATTTATCCGGCACGGCGTTTCCTCTGTTCCGGCAACAGACGAGCTGATTCGTGAAATGTTGCGTGAAAGTGATGGAGTGACCTTTGATAAATCAAGGTGCATTAATCAGGAATTAACATTCTCTTATGCGGATGTGTATTTTGCAAAAACCAGTCTTCCATTTGGGGATAGCAACAAAAAGACCCTGAAGCTATTGGATGTGGACGGATACTATACAAATACGGCGTTGTTGCTTTCCGATCAATGCGAACACAGTATTAAGTGTGCAGTATACGAGGGGACGGGAAAGACCAAATTTAAAACGCGTAAAGAGTTTTTCGGTTCTGTCCTGAAACAGATGGATGAAGTGTATGATTTTCTCAGTCTTAACAATAATCTCAACTCTACTATTGATGGACTGAAAAGAACAGACCATCCTGATTACCCGCCATATGCTCTCAGGGAGGCGTTGCTGAATACTATTGTTCACCGGGATTATGATTACTCCGGCAGCACGCTCATCAACATTTATGATAACAGGGTTGAGTTTGTGTCGCTTGGCGGTCTGGTGAAAGGACTGACGATGGAAGATATCATGGGCGGCGTGTCACAGTCAAGAAATTCGGTGCTTGCTAATGTGTTTTACCGTTTGGAACTGATGGAAAGTTATGGTACGGGTATTCGGCGTATTATAGAAAGCTATGACGATTATCCTGATAAACCGGTGTTTAAGCCCGCTCCTTCCTCTTTTGTGGTTGTTCTGCCGAAAATCATCGCAGTCTTTAATGATACGATGAGCGATACGGAAAAGGTACTTTCCGTGATCACACAAAAAGGTGTGGTCAGTCGCAAAGAGGTCGAAGAAATTCTTGGCAGATCAAAGTTTCCTGCCATCCGTGCCCTGAACGAGTTGATCGCGCAAAACAAAATCATCAAAACGGGTTCCGGTCCGGCGGTGCGGTATCGGTTATCGAGTAAGTAGAAGGACGCGCAGCATTTACATATGACAAAAGAACAGTTCATTTCAACTTATCTGGAAAAAGACGAGTACGCTACAAATTACCAGACCAAACATAAGCCGTGCGATTTTTTGCAGGAGGACGGCAACTGCAAACTGGGTGACTGTAAGCCGGATAGCTGCAAAAAATATCCGTATACAGACCAGCCGGAACGTCTATTTAGTCTGCTGAGCGTATTGGATACAGTAGAGATCTGTCCGGTGGCATTTGAAATCTATGAGAGGTTAAAAAAAGAATATGGATTTCGAAGACGCCGATAAAAGCCAGGCTTGATCTTAATAGTTGTAAAGTGGTGGGATTAAATTGAACAGGGGGAAATTAAGCTAATTCCGAAGTGGTAACTGCTTATGATGGGGAAAGTGCCTGCACAAAATTTTTCGAAGGAGAATACAGTCTCGTACTGCTGGATCTGATGATTCCTAAGATGGACGGATGGAAGGTGATGAGCGTCATCAGGGAAAAGAGTACGGTGCCGATCATGATCGTATCCGCGAAAGACTCGGATTCCGATAAGTATGCGGAATGTAAGAACTCAGCTTGGATGGACTTTTTATAATAGCGGAAAGATTAAGAGAAATTATCAAGTTTTTACTTGAATCAAGTAAAAACTATTGAATATCATGAATTTTTTGGGTATAATAGTAAAGGAGGCGAGTTGCTATGATCGTAAGGCCTTACTATATACAAATGCTGAAAAATTATCGTAATGTGCCGTTGGTCAAAATACTGGCAGGAGTGCGCCGCTGCGGGAAATCCACGATTTTGAAAATGTACCGTGATGATTTATTGAGTAGCGGAATACATCAGGATCACATCATTGAAATGTGCTATACGTCTGAAAATTTTGAGGACGGAATGACGCACCGGGATATGTACGATCAAATTAAGGAAAGGATTGTCGACCAGGACTGTTACTATCTTTTGCTTGACGAGGTACAGGAAGTAGATGGCTGGGAGAAAGCGGTAAACAGCCTTCTTGAAGATGGAAATACAGATATTTATATTACAGGTTCGAATTCCAAACTTATGTCAAGTGAGATTTCCACATATTTGAGCGGAAGGACGATTCAAATTCCTGTATTTACACTTTCCTTCGCGGAATATCTTGATTTTAAAAATACATCACATGCAGCGAAACGGGAGTTATTACAGGATTATATCCGCAGGGGCGGTTTTCCGATTACCGCGGTTACAAATTTTGATGAAACATCTATTTACCAGATCGTAGAGGGGATTTATCATTCGGTGGTCACAAATGATATAACGAAACGGCATAATATTTCTAATTTTGACCTTTTTAACCGTGTTGTAAGATATGTCGTAGAAAATGTCGGAAAAACTTTTTCTGCCAATGCCATTGTAAAATTTTTAAAGGGTGAGGGACGTTCACTTTCTGTGGAAGCTGTCTACAATTATTTGGAATGGTTGGAAAAGGCCTTTGTGGTCTATCGCTGCCGGAGGTTTGACCTGCAGGGAAAAGCCGTGTTGAAGACACAGGAAAAATTTTATCTCGCGGACGCTTCCCTGAAATACTGTATCATAGGATTTAATCCGAAAGCTATTGCGGCCATGCTTGAAAATATAGTATATTTTGAACTTCGCAGAAAAGGTTACCACGTATATATCGGTAAAAATGAAACCCGGGAAATTGATTTTGTGGCAGTTCGCCGCGATGAACGGGTGTATGTTCAGGTGTGCCGTAACCTGCCGGAGGAATCTGAACGGGAAACGGCAAATCTGCTTGAAATAAGAGATCATTATCCGAAGTATATCGTTACGCTGGATGAGTTTGCTGCGGGAAATATTAACGGTATTAAAATAGTACATTTGGCGGATTTCCTCCTAATGGATACCTATTGATTGTTTCTAACAGCTTTTCCCTTTCATCATCGTTTGAAAAATAGGTATTGACAAAACCAAATCTTCAAGTATATAATAACCTTGTATTCGAATATTTATTGATATTGATGGAGGATGATACGATGAAAGGATATAGTAAGCCAAGTATACTTGCAAATGAAGAGTTAAGCGAAGGCGTATATGCAGCAAGCGGTTGTTATACTGTTACAACTTCAGTACATCAGACAGATCAGATCGGCAGAGGGGACTGCCGTATTCAGATCAATGGAGTACATGACTCCGACCATACGAAAGAAAAACAGACGTTGACGATTTCTTTTAACAAAGAAGTCGTATTCAAGGAGAGTGCCGGCGGTACACTGGTAGGATCCGGAACAGGCACCACTCTTGTGATTGATTATGCATATCATCAGAATCCGAAGGACAACATTGGTTTGGGTGATTTGATCGTTGTAGCAGATCCTGGCCTTGCAGTGACCAGTGTAAAACTCACAGATTAAAAAACAGGTTAAGAGATGTAAAAGGGGCTGTCATTACTGGCAGCCCCTTTTATGGTTTCAGTCACGAATGTAAGAGGGTTCCGGCGTCGAGCGGGACGCATTTTTTGTCCTCAATGCGGTAGACCCGGTTGCAGATGTTCAGTACTTCTTTGCGGTGAGTCGTGACAATACAGGTGCGGGGATAACGGTCTTCCCGTATTTGTTCCAGTATGCGGCTCTCTGTTCCGGTATCCAGCGCCGAGGTCGCTTCGTCTAAAAGAAGGATCGGTGATTTGCGAAGCAGCGCGCGGGCGATGGAAAGGCGCTGTGCCTGTCCTTCGGAGAAGCCGCCGCCCCGTTCTTTGATTACGCTGTGTATGCCGTCGGGAAGCTTGTTTACAAAATCCCATGCACAGGCGATCTGGAGGGCTTCGATGATCTCGCTGTCCGTAGCTTCCGGCTTTACGTTCCGCATATTTTCCGCGATCGTGCCGGAAAACATGGTATTGCCTTGTGGGACATAGGAAAAAAGCTTGCGGCACGAAGGGGAGATGGAGAGAGTTTCTTCATTCTCGTCGGATCTGCCGGAAAATGTGATCATGCCGTCCTGGGGCGATAGAAGCGCCAGGATTAGGCGCAGCATCGTGGTTTTTCCCTCGCCGGACGGGCCGATCAGGGCAACGATTTCATGTGGTTTTGCTTTCAGGCTCGCCTGTTTAAACACCTGTGTGCCGCCCTGATAGGTATAGTCGATATTGGAAACGTGGATTTCAATTCCGTGGCGGCGGTATTTTCCCAAAAAGGAGATAACGGCGTCATCCTGGCTGTAGTCCTCTTTTGGCATGTCAAGAATATCCATCAGACGTCCGGCGGAGGTCGTCAGGCTGATGGCATTTGGCACAAGGGAGATCAGTGAATTGAGTGTGCCGGTCAGCGTGCCGGAAAGGGACAGAAACATCGTCATTGTCCCATAACTGATGACGCCGCTCCAGACACGGTAAATGCCCCAGCCGTAAGAACTGTAGGAAACGACAAGTCCTACGAGCGCCATAAGAAACGATGTGATCATCGACATTTTCTGAAAGTCCATGCGCATCGTCAGGTAATCTTTCTGTAGTTGTTTTAAATATTTTACATAAAGAGGAATCAGGTCAAAGGCTTTTATCGATTGTATATTTGAAAATGCTTCCTGGTTAAATCCCGACATGCGGGCGTTTAGCGCGGCGCTTCTCTGGTTGTTATTGACCATGCGCGACATAAGCGTTTTCGACATAAGAAGCGTAAACGGTATGCCGATAAAGGAAAAAATGGCAAATGAGGCGTCATAATAAATGACGATGGCAAATGCGCTGATAAAACGAAAGGTATTGATGACCAGACTGGGAATCCAGTTCAGGATCCCGCTTGAAATACCGGATGCATCCGAACTCCAGCGCGTCAGAAGATCGCCGGTGTGATAATTGGTGATCGATTCCCAGTCGGTGACGAGCATTTTGGAAAAGATGTCGGCTTTGATTTCATTGTCTACTTTTATGCTGATCCAGTTTGATACATAGGAGGAGATCTGGTTCATCAGCGTACTTCCGATGGCGAGGCCGATCATGGCGCAGAAAGTCTGCACAAGGGCGCCTGTCTGGTGTCCGGTGATGATGTCGACCATATCTTTGGAGACAAGACTGGAACCGAGGCCGACCAGGGTGCCAAGGAGCCCGATCAGGGTATAGATTATGATCGCCAGCCAATAACGTCTGGCATACTGGTAAATCCATTTTGTCTGCCGGAACATGTCCTGAAGCATTCCTTCCTGGATGCGGAGAGCCACATGCTTTACCGTGTCTCTTATCATACAGATCACCATGCCTTTCTATTTTCCGAGGAAGTCGTCGATTTGTTCTCTCATATGTATGGCAGCCCCGGCATCCGCCGTACAGTGAAGGCGGGCGCTGAAAATATGCCTGTTTAGCTGTTCTGAAATTTCAAGGTTTTTTTTCAGCTGCCCGGGCGTCCAGGAGGGAGAAATGATCCGGTGCGTAAGAAACAGTATTTGCTGCTCTTCGGTCAGTACATGGCAGTGGTTGCCGGTGTCCTGCTTTAAATGGATGATGCCGCCCAGCGGCCATGTGCCCGACTGGCAGACGCCGGATGTTCCGCACCACGGAATGCCATAGACGGTGGGGACGCCGCCGGATATACCGATCAGGTTCAGATCGCCGTTGACGATCGGAGTGCCAAACTGCGTGTTCCATAAATTGGTATGCGTTGATTTACCCGTACCGGAGGAACCGGCGAACAGCCATACTTTTCCCCTGTAGTACAGGGAGGCGGAATGAATGCCGATACGGCCCAGTGTTTGTGCCCGGAAAAGAAAACCGAGCCGGATCGCATGGAAGAGATCCGTGGGCAGCGGTTCCCGAAACGGCGGTGTGATAAACAGCTGATACAGCGTGCCGTCTTTTTTGAGACGGCATTCATGAATTTGGGGGGAAAGCGGGAAAAATATACTGTACCATGAGCGGGCCTCCGTAATCAGTACTTCTTCGGTGCTGATCAAGAGGCGGTTTCCCGGCCCGGTTTTTTTTAAGCCCTCGCACGGAATGATTTCGACTGTCATATCAGGGGCCGGGCAGGGCGGCTCCGAAAAATCATCAAAATAGGGAAACGGAAGTTCGGAGGGCAGTCTCAGCCGCAGATGCAGCCCGCCGATCAAAAAGGCGCGGCACGAAAGGGGAGCGGGGGTATCCTGCTCCAGCATTCCCCATGAGATCAATTCGTCAATAAAAGCATTCATGTCTTTCTCAAGCTCCGGTATTTCCTGAGGGAGAGCTTCGTAATGAGCGGCAAAGGCGGCGAGCAGTTCCTGACGGTCATTCACGGAAGGCAGTGCATTCCAGAGAAATACGCCGGAATCGCTCAGACGTATGCCCCGGCGGTTTTCGGCAAGCATTTGTCCGTAAGGCATCAGATAAGGCGTGCCATTTATCGTTACGATTTCAAATCCATTTGTTCGGTTCATTGATATTGCCCCTTTCCTGACATTTATTATAGCATTAAAAGGAATAGAATGCTATAATAAAAATGTCAGGAAAGGGGATGAAGCGGACAGAGATGAAAACGGACAGGATAGAAATCGAAAAACTGCTTTCAGAAGGAAAGACCGTACAGATCAGTCCGATCGGATACAGCATGTATCCGTTATTTGTGCCGGGACGGGATATGGCGCGCATTGCCCCGAGCGACGGAACGAAGCTCGGACGCGGGGATGTGGCCCTGTACAGGCGGGAGGGAAGTATTCTTGTGCTTCACCGCATATGGAAAAGAGAGGGAGACCGGTTTTATTTTGTTGGCGACAACCAAAAAGAGATCGAAGGTCCGCTGCCGCTGCAGCAGATCCGGGGGAAGCTGGTTGGATTTGAGCGCAGAGGTACATATATTTCTGTAAAAAATCCTGTATACCGGTTGATAAGCGCGCTATGGCTCTGGCTGCGCCCGGTTCGTCCGGTGATTTCAGCCTGCCTCCATGGCGTTAAGGTCCGCTTCCGTAAACAGCGCCGGAGGTAGGCGCAGGGGAAAAAGAAACTATTTTTCTACTTGTCATGATACGGGGAATGGAATATAATAATGTCAGTGACAAGTGTGAATGAAACTACGGATTCGAATGCCTCCTGTGGAGGCATTAACCTCATCGCGTAGTTTCTCGCAAGGTGTCGCAAGCGGCACCTTGCTCTATTCACACTGGAAGAACGCAGAAAGCAGCGTTCTTCACAAAAAAGTTTGCGCGCATGAGGGAGAATTATGTGTGATAAAATATCTATCATCATTCCTGTATATAATGCGGAGCCGTATTTGCCCCAATGCATGGAGAGTATTCTGGGGCAGGATTACGAGGACGTGGAAATCGTTCTTGTGGAGGGCGGTTCGCAGGATAAAAGCCGCAGCATGTGTGAGAAATATGCGGCGGGGTATGAAAATGTTTATCTTTCCCCGCAGAAAAGTAACGGCGTGTCACATGCGAGAAATATCGGTCTGGAGCATGTGAGGGAAGGTTATGTCATGTTCGTGGACGCGGACGACTATCTGCCGGAGAAGGACATCTTATCCCGCATGGCAGGAGAGATGAAGAAGTCAAATGCTGACATACTGGTGGGGGATTATTTCCGCCTTTGGGGTGGAAGCCTTCTTCCGGCCGGAAGCTGCAGCGGGTTTGACAAATTTTCACGGGATGAGAGGACATTTCGTTTTCGGGGTTTTTTTTCCATCGGAACGTTATCCTATGTGTGGGGGAAGCTGTACAGCCGGGCTTTTTTGGAGCAGAATGGAATTTGTTTTTCGGATTTTCGGTACGGGGAAGATAAATTGTTTAATTTTGAGTGTTATATCAGGGGAGCCAGGTATGCCTTTTTAGAACATCCGGTATATGTCTACCGGAGAAACGAGGCGTCTGTTTCTTATACATACCGCAGCGATTCGGTAGAGGGATGGATGGGGATCGCGGATCAAACCGAGCGGCTTTTGCGTGAAAAGGGGATCGAGGGGGAGTGCGGTGACATGGTCGCCTGTACGATCTTTTTTGCGGCTTTTTTCGATGGGAAGATGAATTATGAGCATCAGGGGAAAACGATCGCTGCCGTCAAACGCGTGTTAAAGGAATATGGGAAAAGAGAGCTGGCGGCAAAGTATTTTTCACAGATGGCAAAAGGCGGCCGGCTAAAGAGCATATCCCCTGTTATATGGAGGGTGATGATCTGGGGATTTGCCTGTGGAATGCGGCTGCACCTGTATACTCTTCTGGCGTTTGGGATCCGGCTTTTGATCGGTCTGAGGATGGATGAGCGGTTGTCGGATACGGGATTGCGCAAAGTGTGAATAGGCAGCAGAGCCGCCTATTCACACAGGAAGAACGCAGGAAGCAGTGTTCTTCACGAATTGCTTGTGCCGGTATCGTATAAAATGAAGGGAGCGCGTGCAAATGACAGAAAAGAAGGATTCCGGATTTGATTTGGAAAGCATGTCCCGCTACCAGATGCGCCATGTGGCGGGAATCTACTGGCTGTTAGATATGAGTCAGCCGGGGTATCCATATAAGAAGCCGGTGCCGCTCAATGAACAGGGCGCACGGATATGGGAAATGACGGAGCGCGGTATGGATATAGGGGAAATATCCGCAGAACTCGGGGAATGGTATGGTGTTTCTTCCGACGAGATCAGGAGCGACATCCGGGAGTTTTACGAGCAGCTGGGACAGCAGGGAATCTTAAAGTGATGTACAGAACTTGGAGGGCACAATGAATATTTTACTCATTGGTGGTTCTTGTAATCTTATGAACCGGTTAATTATCAAATTAAAAAAAGAGGGGCATAGGGTACATTTACTAACGGGGCAGCAGTATTCCGTTTCTGTAAGCGAATATGAAAAAGTATTTGAGCGATATGAGTTTTCTTATGATAATGCCAACCTGAATGAGGTTTTTGAGAGCGTGGCACCGGATGTAACGTTATTTTTGGGAGCGTATGATACAAATTTCAACTGGCAGAATGGAGAGAGGGAGTCCGTACGGTTTATGTCGAGCCTGATGAATCTTCTTGTGGCATATGCTGTCGTAAATAAGGGGAAATTTATCTTTCTTTCTTCGGAAGAGGTGTATCAGGGGTGTTATCAAAAGGGCATCCGGGAAGAAGAGCCGGCGTCTCCACGGGGATTCCGCGGGGTGGTGCAGGTGCAGGCGGAAGATATGTGCGCAGGCTTTCGGGACAGCTGGAAACGGAACGTGCTGGTGCTGCGTCTCGACCACTTGTATAGCGTGCCGCACACCGTGGAAGAAATGGATGGAATATGCGCCGCCATGTGCCGTAAGGCGATGGAGACGGGAGTGATACGGGCGGCGCCGGATGTAGTCTGTTCACTTTTATATGAGTCAGATGCGGTGGAATTTATTTACCTGATCATTTCGGCGAAAAAGACGAAGGATTCACTGTATCATCTGTCTTCGTCGGAGCCGTTTACCGAGTTGGGGATTGCCAAAATGGTGGCCGGGAATTTGAAAGAACCGGTAAACGTCGTGTCGGTAAACAAGCCGTATAAGAGCAGCCGCGTATTGTCCAACGAGCGGTTTTTAAAGGAATTTGGTGCTTCTGTCTGTCATCCGGCAGCCGACGGGGTAAAAAGGGTTGTTTCCCACATGCGGAAGAACAGGGAAGTATTTGTTAGCGGAGGAGAGGAAGAGCTGCCGTTATGGAAACGGATCTGGCAGCGTTTTGGCTGGTTTTTGAAAATGGCGGTTCCCTTTATTGAAAATATGATCTGCTTTATTCCCGTGTTTATGCTGAACAACAGGACGACGGACAGCACTTATTTTTCAAGACTTGATTTTTATTTGTTTTACGTTCTTCTTTTTGCTATCGTGTACGGACAGTATCAGGCGATGTTTTCGGCTGTGTTAGCCGTCAGCGGCTATTTGTTCCGTCAGATGTACACGCGGAGCGGGTTTGAGGTCATGCTCGATTATACGACGTATGTGTGGATGGCCCAGCTTTTTATCGTGGGGCTTGTCGTCGGGTATATGAGGGACCGGACGAGGTCAGTCCGCGCGGAAAGCGAGGAAATCCAGCAGTATCTGAACCGGCAGCTGCGTGATATAAAAGACATCAATAGCAGTAATGTCCGGGTAAAGGACGTTTTAGAGAGACAGGTGATCGACCAGAAGGACAGTATCGGCAAACTGTACAGCATAACTTCCACGCTGGACCAGTACATGCCGGAAGAAGTGTTGTTTTACGCAGTGGATATACTGTCCCAGATCATGAGGAGCCCGGACGTGGCTGTCTATGTCGTCTACAATTCGGATTATGCGCGGATGTTTTCGGCGAGTTCGAAGGCAGCCAGAAAGCTCGGGAACTCCATACGCTATCCGGACATGGGGGCGTTGTATGAGGCGCTGAAGGTACATAAAGTATTTATCAACCGGAAACTTGACGACAAATATCCCTTGATGGCAAACGCCATTTACGAAAATGATCAGATGAAAATGATCATTATGCTATGGGGAATTCCGTGGGAACGGATGACGCTCGGACAGGCAAACCTCCTTGTCGTTATCAGTTATCTGATCCAGAACGCCGTGCTCCGTGCCGGAAGGTACATGGCGGCGCTCGAACGGCAGAGATATATGGTGGATACCCGTATTCTTGAACCGGATGCGTTTACGTCACTCGTCAAGGCTTACCAGAAGGCGAAAAAGAGGAATCTGACGGAGTGTACCCTCCTGCAGATCGAGGCGCTGCCGGAAGAATACGGAGAGGCGGGCGAGGTACTTATGAAAAATCTCCGCCAGTCGGATTACCTTGGAACGATGACGGATGGCAGACTGTATGTGCTTCTCGCTAACACGGTACAGAGGGAGGCAGAGATCATAGTGAGCAGGTTTAAGGCAGCGGGCTATGAAAGCAGGATTGTAGAAGAAATAGGGGTATAGCGGCATATATGGATAATTTTATTATTTTTATAACAGCCAACAGCATCGTAACGGCGGCATATTTTATCTGGAATTTTTTGCGGAAAAAGGAAAAACTGCTAGGGTATGGGGTGAAGTCCCTGATCATGTTTTTGTGTCCGGGGCTTGGACCTTTGTATGTGTTTTTGGCCTATGTGATCTATCTCGGCTTTTTTTCCAAAGAGGTGGATCTGGCAGATGTTGTGTTCAGGAAAGACCGTGTGCAGACATACATGCACGCCGATGAGGAATGGGGCAGGATGGTCGTTTCCATGGAAGAGGCGCTTGCGGTTACGGACAAGGATAATCTCCGGACGCTCATGCTCAATGTCGTGCGGGGGGATATCCGCAATTCGCTGGCCTCGATTTCGCTGGCGCTCGGCAGCGAGGATTCCGAGACGTCCCACTATGCTGCTTCTGTACTGCAGGATACGCTCAATGATTTTCGCGCGACCGTACAGAAATGCCGCAACGAGATTGCCAAACAGGAAGAAAATCAGATAGAATATGTCACTATGCTGATCGATTATATGGATCAGGTGCTCAGGCAGAGAGTGTTCACGGATATGGAGCAGAAGGCTTTTGTGGCCGTTATGGATGAAACGTGCGAGATACTGTATGAAAGGGAAAGAGAACAGATGACGAGCGCCCGGTTTGAGGCCGTGAGTCTCCGCCATCTGGAAATACAGGAATACGGGACATGTGAGAAATGGTGCAGACGGGCGAAAAAATGCTACCCGGACATGCTTGCCACGTATACGTGTTTGTTGAAATTATATTTTTCTCTGGATAGCCGGGAGCAGTTTTTTGAAGTGATGGACGAGCTTCGCAGCTCTGATATTGTGATCGATAATGAAACGCTGGAACTGATTCGCGTCTTTCAATAACCAGAAAGGTGGTTACCGTAAATGACCATGCGGGTGCTTACAATTTTACAGTTTACCGGAACTTTGTCAGCATATCTTTTTGTCACGGTATTGCTGCCGGCGATTGTTCTGCATGAAAAAATTAAGGAGCGGGATTTTGTGCAGAGGTTTTTTATCTGCCTTCTGACGGGAAACTTTTATGTGATGAACCTGGTATTTTTGCTCCAGCTTCTGAAAATATCCAATACGGTCACGCTCATACTGGGGACGGTGGTGCCGGCATATATTGTGTGGTATTTGTATGGTGACCATAACATCCGTTCGTTGAAAAAACTGTGGAGGGATCTGAGGAAAATATCCGAGGGATATATGGGAATGAAGACGCTGGCCGACCGGCTTCTGTCGAGGCTGGGAAGGGCGGTGCGCCGTGGCATCAGAGCGTTTTTCCGCGGATTTTATAAAAGATGGCTGCAGTGGCTGTGTATGTTCGCTGTACTGATAGCGCTTGCTTCGTTTTACGGGACCCATCTGCTTAAGGGGTATGGGTATACCGCATCGGATACGCCGGTGCATATGCTCTGGATCAATGGGATGAGTCAGAACCAGATTTTTATCGACGGTGTGTATCCGTTTGGCTATCATTGTGTCATATACTATCTCCATGCGGTGTTTGACATTGATGTATACGTACTTATGCGGGTATTTCCGTTTGTACAGACGCTTATGCTGCATATGGTTCTTTTGGGTTTTATCCGGCTCTGCTGCCGGAGCAAGTACGTTGCCTATGCGGCGGTGGGAATTTATGTGCTGGGGAATTTTCTGCAGGCGAGTACATATCTCCGTTTTTTTGCGGTGCTCCCACAGGAATACGGAATGATCTTTATATTGCCCGCTGCCTACTTTGCGTTTCTGTTCTTTGAAAAGAGACGGGAGGAGATGAGAAAGAAAAGAGGAAAAATGGGCGAGTCGTTTATTTGTCTCGTTTATTTTGCCATGAGTTTTTCCATGACGCTCGCGGTTCATTTTTACGACACAATGATTGCCGGACTGCTCTGTGTCGGGGTGGCGGCGGGGTATCTGTTCTGGTTTGTGAGAAAGGGATACTTCTGGCGTGTGGTCGTCACGTGTATGATCAGTGTGATGGTCGCCGTCTTACCGATGGCGGTTGCGTTTATTTTTGGAACCCCCCTTCAGGGGTCGCTGGGCTGGGGCATGAACGTCATCAGCGGCGAGTCAGCGGAGGAAGCGGGGGAAGCGGGAGACGCGGCTGACGACGCCGGCGACGCTGTTGTATATTATGATTCGGAAGGGAACCGGATCGAGCAGCCGTCTGGTGGAGCGGCCGCGGGAGATGGGGCGGAAGCCGGGACCGAGGTGGATGGTTCCCGAGCGCAGGGGGAAAAAACCGGGAAAGTGCCGGTTCAGGAGAGTATCGTCACCAAACTCCGCAGAGTGTGCGGGAGTATGCGTGATGCCGTGAACGAATGCGTACTGCCGGCAGAACAGGAACCGTGGTATTATCTGGTCATAGCCGGGGGCATCGGCGCCCTGTTTATTCTCGGAGTGTTGTTCATTTTGCTAAAAAGGCGCCTCTATGGGGCGATGCTTTTATCCATCGGCGTTTTCATGGCGCTGATGTCCGTGCTGCAGGCGGCGGGCAGGCTCGGGATTCCGGAACTGATGGATGCGGGACGGTGCAGGATTTATTATGCCTATATGCTTCCGGTCGTGTTCGCTTTTGTGGCGGATGGCGTTCTGTATTTTGTTATATGGCCGGAGAAGTGGAAGAAATTTCGAAATTTTGTCTCTCTTGCCTGTGTTGCCGCAGCTGTTTTATTGCTTTGGGACGGCGAGTTCAGAAAGCAGCCGGTCGACAGTACTCAGCTGGTGACAAACGAGGCGATCACCTGCCTGACCAATATTATCCGGGATGAGACTGATTTTACATGGACGATCTGTTCGGCGAATGATGAAACGCAGATGGGGATAGATCATGGTTATCATTATGAACTGATTTCGTTTCTCCGGGAAATGGAGTTGAAGAATATGGCTCAGGAGGAGGAGCCTTCCATTAAAATACCGACAAACAGCGTTTACTTTTTTATCGAAAAGGTGCCGATCGATTATACGGAGCCCTATGAAGGAAGCGGACAGACGGTATCTGAGGAGGGGGCTGCGAGGGATCTTCCGAATGTCGGCGGAATCGAGATGTATAAAGGTGAAAACAGATGGGTCGTTATGTCGCGCCTGTATTACTGGGCACAGGAGTTTCATCGCCTTTATCCGAATGAAATGAAGGTATATTTCGAGACGGATCAGTTTATCTGTTATAAAATACGGCAGAATCCGTACCGTCTGTATGATTTTGCCATTGATTATGGTTATAATTCCGGACGGGCAGGGGGGTGACGTCATGATATCGAAACGGAATTTTATCACGATTATTATTATGATGGTCGTACTGTTTTTTATGTTTCAGTTTTCGCAGGTGATGAAGGAAGTCGGAAACCAGTATGACACCAACGCGTATGCAAGGGATGCGGTGGAAAACAGGGTGGATGCGTGGAATGCGTATTCCGGGTCGGCCTACAGCGATGGCAAAAAATACGTTGTGTTCATCGGGGACGCCGGCGACGACATCGGAAATGTAGTATCCCAGTGGTGCATGTTTACAAAGAGACGTCTCATGGTGCGCCCCAGTATGGAGGATTGCCCGGACAATATGGAAGAGAGAGCACAGATGATCCTCGTCGAGGAAGACCGTGTCCGTGAGAAAGGGGCGATACAGGCACTGACGGAGATGGCGGAGCGGGGGATGAATGTTGTGTTCTGCAATCTGCCGGAACCGTCGTTCATCGAGGAATCCAGGGAATGGAAGAATATACTTGGGATTCAGGAAGTGCGGGCAAATGCGAAAAATATTGATGGCGTCAATTTGTTTTCCGGTTTTTTGCTGGGTGGACAGGAAATATATGTGCCAAAAGATGAGAAAGAAAAGGAAGAGCGTCAGGATTTGAATTTATCGATTCCGTGGTATCTGACCGGGAATGGGTGCAAAACATATGCCGTCGGCATGGTGCCGGATCCGGATGTGAAAAATGAGCAGTATCCGGCGCTCATTTGGCGCAACGGTATCGGTAACGGGAAAGTATTTGCCGTAAATGGCGAGTATATGTCGGATTTGGCGGGGATCGGTATCCTGAATGCGATGGAGGCGGAGATGAATCCGTATACCATTTATCCCGTTGTGAATGCACAGAGTCTTTCGGTGTCCAATTTTCCGGGGTTTTCCGCAGAAAACGAGGAAACGATGCAGCGCCTGTACAGCCGCGATCAGCTGGCTGTTTACCGGGATATCCTGTGGCCGAGCCTCTGCGCCATGATTGAGAAGAGCGCCCTGCGCATGACCTGTTATCTCGTGCCGCAGGCCGATTATATGGACAAAAACCTGCCCCAGAGGGAGCAGCTGGTATTCTATCTGAAACAGCTCAAGGAAAAAGGGGCGGAAGCGGGGCTTTCATTTGACTACGTTAAGGCAGGCAGTCTGCAGGAAAAGATGAGTCAGGACGAGATCTTTTTCTACTCGGCATATAGCAGCTACCGGTACGGCGCCATCTATATCGCTCCGTCTTATAGCGGCAGCACGGCCGGGCTGCAGAGTTTTGCGACGAGAAACAACATCCTGACGGTGACCGCCGGCTATACGAAAGACTATCCGGTTGTCACTTATATGACGAGGGATCTGACCAGACAGAGTATCACAAGTGAGGCTGTCAACCATACGTATATGGATGATATCCGCATGAAGAGCCTTCAGACCGCCCTGGGATATTCCAATATCGTACTAAATATGAATCATGTGACGTGGCCGGAGACCGATGCGGACCGCTGGGAGGTCATTTCAGATAAATTTTCCAGCAATATTAACACGTATTGGAAAAAGTTCAGTATGTTTACGCAGACGACCGCTTCCGAGAGCGACAGGAGAATCCGTGCCTTTCTCGGGATGGATTATACACATGAGAGAGTCGGGGATGAGATTCGGGTTCGGATGAAGAAGCAGAGCGATGAAGTGTGGATGATATTGAGGACGCACGGAGAGAAGATCCTGTCCATTCAGGGCGGGGAGTATGAGGAAATTGAGGAAGACGCATATTTGATCTGCGCAAAAGAAAACGAGGTTACGATCCGTTGTGAAAAAACAGACAAACCCTATTATACTTTGCCATAATGTGTTATAATAGAAGTCGAGAAGTGGAAACGAGGTGAAGCGGATGAAGATCTGTGTTGTTGCCGAGGGCTGTTACCCTTATGTTGTCGGAGGCGTGTCAGGATGGATACATAGTTTGATCAATAATTTTCCTGATATTGAATTTGTGCTTCTGACGATTGTGGCGAATCGTTCCCAGAGTCGTAAATTTGCTTATAAACTGCCGGACAATCTCACGGAGGTACACGAGGTATATCTGGAGGACAAGGACTGGCATGCGGAGCGGCATGGGAAAATGGGTTTTCATCTGAAAAAGGAAGAATATCAGGCGATGCGCAGTATGGTGCTGGATCAGGATATTAACTGGGACGTGATCTTTAATCTGTTTCGAACGAAGAAGTTTTCGATCGACGAGCTATTGATGGGACCGGATTTTTTTCATATTGCAAAAGAGTGTTATCATGAAAAATATCCGCATATTGTATTTTCCGATTTCCTCTGGACGATGCGGTCGATTTATCTGCCGCTGTTTTTGGTGATGAAAACAAAAATTCCGTCCGCCGACCTGTATCATTGTGTCGCCACCGGTTATGCGGGAGTTTTGGGAAGTATGGCGAAGCAGTTTTACAACTGCGGACTGCTCATTTCGGAACACGGTATTTATACGAGGGAGCGGGAAGAGGAAATTATCAAGGCGTCATGGGTAGAGGGAATATACAAAAATATATGGATTGAACAGTTTAAGAAAATGTCGCTGGTGGCGTATGAGAGGGCGGATATTGTTACCAGCCTCTACGAACATGCGAGGGGGCTGCAGATCGACCTCGGCTGCCCGCAGCAGAAAACGCGGGTGACGCCGAATGGGATCGACACAGGCCGGCTCGCGGATCTTCCCGGGAAAAAGGAGGATGAGATGTCTCTCATCAATATCGGGGCAGTTCTCCGTGTAACGCCGATCAAGGATGTAAAAACGATGATACAGGCATTTTCTTTTGCCAAAAAGAAGGTGCCGGCACTGAAGTTATGGATTATGGGGCCGTGTGATGAAGATGAGGATTATGCGCAGGAGTGCTTTGATCTTGTAGATATGCTGCATGTACCGGATGTGGTATTTACGGGCAGGGTTGACGTGAGGGAGTATCTCGGGAGAATGGATTTTACGATTCTTACGAGCATCAGCGAAGGCCAGCCGCTGACGATTCTGGAGAGCTATGCCGCGAAAAAGCCAGTGATCGCTACGGACGTCGGCAACTGCCGGGAACTTTTGTATGGGGATGGGGATGATTTTGGAAATGCCGGTATCCTTACGCACATTATGAATCTGGAAGAAATCGCGAACGCTATGATTGCGATGGCGGAGAATCCGGTATCGCGCAAACAGATGGGAATGAATGGATACCGCCGGCTGATGAGCCGGTATAAGATTGAGGACATGAGAAAGACATATAAGGAAATATATGAGATCTTTCGGGCGAAAGTGGAAAAAGAGGAGAGCTGATTATGGCGGGAATCGGTGTAAAATTAAATAGTATATATGGAAAAAATACGCTGACGACAAATCTGATCGGTATGGGTTACAGTACGATGATCACGATTGCCCCGATGGTTCTCGTCATCTCGTCGATCATGGTCATGCAGGTTGTGCTTGATATATCCAAGGTCGGGTTCGCTGAGAGGGAACTGTTTGCGAGTACGGTATTGTATATCTTTATCTTTTCCCTGTTGACGGCGGCGCCATTTAATTCGGTGTTGTCTAGATATATGTCGGACGTGATTTATGATGAGAAGTACGAAGATATTCTGCCGTGTTTCTATCTGGGGCTTATTTTGAACGTCATATTCAGCTGCCTGTTCGGCATTCCGTTTTGCATACGCGAATACATAGTAGGAGGCGTGCCCGTATTTTATGTGTTTGCGGGTTATTGCGGTTATATTACCTTGCTGATCGTGTTTTATGAGATGCTTTACCTCTCGATCTGCAAGGATTACAAAAAAATATCCTTTTTCTTCCTGCTCGGAATGATATTTACGGTATTGATGTCAATGATACTTGTAAACAGCTTTAAAATGGAAAAGACGTTTGCGATGCTGGTGTCGCTGGATCTCGGTTTTCTGCTTATTGCCAGTCTTGAACTTGCCGTGATCAGGAGTTATTTCCGCGAGAACAGCGGAGAGTACAAAAGGGTATTTTTATATTTCCGTCAGTACTGGAAACTTGTGGTGGCTAATTTTTTTTACACGCTTGCTCTGTATATCCACAATTTTGTGTTTTGGACGACGGATATCCATATCGTGGTCGCCAATTCGTTTGTCAGCGCCACGACATATGATATGGCGAGTTATCTCGCCATGTTTACCAATATTCCGACGACGGTTATTTTCATATCGCGTGTGGAGATGCATTTCCACGAGCGGTACAAGGCATATTCCGAAGCGGTCATCGGCGGCAGGTATATTGACATTGAGCTGGCGAAAAGCCGGATGTTCCGCCAGCTTGCGGATCAGCTTACCAATCTCGTACAGATACAGTTTATTATTTCTGTTATTTTGTTTTTTGTATGCATCATATTGCTGCCCCAGTTCGGGTTTGATGGTCTGATCATGAAAATATACCCGTGCATGGCGGCCGGTTATTTTGTGCTGTTTATTATGTATTCTGCCATCATATTTTTATACTATTTTAATGATCTGAGCGGGGCCGTTGCGACAACGATCATTTTGTGTTTCACGACATTTGTCGTCAGTGTGGCTGCCACTTATTTTTCGGAAATATGGTATGGGCTTGGCGTTTTGGCAGGATCTTTCGCCGGATGGTGTATGGCTTACAGGCGGCTTCGATGGCTTGAGACGCATTTGGATGAGCACGTGTTCTGTAAAGGCCATCTGCTGGAGGAAGGATACGGACGGATGCCGGATTCCAAAGTGTTTGACCGGAAATGGCGCGCACGGGATGTAGAAGAGGAGGGCGAACAGTGAAAACAGGGGAGATTTTACGTATTGTTATGACGTCAGGGGGGGTACTTATTTTGATGGAGACGGTCATGTCTCTGTCAAAGCGGAGGTTAAAGGAACAGTTTTGCCTGTTTTGGGGAGTGATATCTGTTCTTTTGATCCTGGCCGGAATCTTTTTGCGTCCAATCGTGTGGAGCCGGTATGTCAGCCGGACGGGGACGATTATCATTATCATTGCCGCGGTTTGTGTGGTGTGCTGTCTGTTTTATTTCAGTATATACATTTCCGTGCTCAGCAGGAAGACACAGGAGCTTGCCATGCAGGTTTCGCTGTTGAATCAGGAAAATGAGCGGATGTTCATAGAACTTGACAGGCTGCAGGAGCTGTTGGAAAAGGCATGCGCGGAGGGGGGGGAATGATGAGAAAAAAGATCCTGTTTGTGATTAATACGCTCGGGGGAGCGGGAGCGGAGACGGCGATGCTGGAACTTTTGCGCAGCCTTCCGCCGCAGCAGTATGAAGTCTCGCTTTTTGTGCTGATGAATCAGGGCGAGATGGTTCATCAGCTTCCGGATCACGTGACGCTGCTGAATAAGGATTTCTGTGACGATTCCGTCCTCAGCCGGGAGGGGAAGAGCCGCCTGAACCGATATATTTTGCGGACAATGTTCCGGAAGGGGAGTTTGTTCAAAAATTTCCCCTATGTTTTATGCAATCTGTTCCGGATGATGAAAGGAAGGGCCGTTCTGCCGGATAAACTTTTGTGGCGCGTGATGTCGGATGGCGCGCCGGGGCAGGAGTTGGACGGCAAGTCGGGGCAGAAGTTGGACGGCAAGCTGGGGAGGGAGAAAGAATATGATCTTGCGGTGGCATATCTGGAAGGTGGATCCGCATATTATGTTGCGGATCATGTCACGGCGCGAAAAAAGGCGGGGTTTATACATATTGATTATGGAAAGGCGGGTTATACGAGAGAGCTCGACCGCGGCTGTTATGAAAATTTTGACAGGATTTTTGCCGTATCGGGTGAGGTGAGGGAGCATTTTTTAGACACATATCCGGAGTATGATGAAAAGACGGAGATTTTTTATAATATGATAAATCTCGGCCGGATTCGGGAGCGGGCACAGATGTCCGGCGGATTTGAAGATGAATATGACGGAATCCGCATTTTGACGGTGGGGCGTCTGACGGCGCAGAAAGCATACGGAATCGCAGTGGAGGCGATGAAACTGCTGCGGGAGGAAGGAGTGGAAGCGCGGTGGTATGTGCTGGGAGAGGGAGAAGAGCGAAAGAATCTCGAGAAAAAAATAAAAGAATACGGCTTGGAACGGGATTTTCTGCTTCTGGGCGCGAAGGAAAATCCGTATCCTTATTACGCGCAGACCGACTTATATGTGCATGCGACCCGGTATGAGGGAAAGAGCATCGCGATTCAGGAGGCGCAGGTGCTCGGATGCGCGATCCTTGTATCGGATTGCAGCGGAAACCGCGAGCAGGTGGAAGACGGGGTGGACGGACGCATGTGCGACCTAACTGCGGAGGGGATCCGTGACGGCGTCCTTGAAATGGTAAGAGACAGGGAAGCGTGCAGACGCTACGGGGAGGCGGCGTCGAAAAAAGTAACCGGACAGCAAAAACAGTTGGCGCGCTTTCTTGCATTGTTAAAATAAAGAGAAGGGAGGCAGATATATGGGAAGGAAGGCACAGAAAGAGTTATTGATCATTATTCCCGCCTATAATGAAGAAAACAATATCGGAAAGCTTTTGAAAAAGCTGGAACAGCCGGAGATTGAGAAAATTGCGGATGTCCTCATTATGAACGACGCCTCTTCGGACAAGACAAATTGGGTTGTGAAAGGGAGCAGACAGAAGCATGAGATCGTCACGCATGTGTTTAACCTCGGCTATGGAAGTGCCCTGCAGCTGGGGTACAAATATGCGATCCGGCGGGGGTACCAGTATGTGATTCAGATGGATGCCGATGGACAGCATGATGTGTGCAATATTCCCGTGATTTACGAAAGGCTGAAAACAGCGGATGAAGACGGGAAATATCCGGATATTGTGCTGGGGTCCCGGTTTATGGAAGGGAGTACCCCGTATCCGGTGTCGTTTCTGAAACGAATCGCATGGACGTTGTTCCGGGGCATTATATTTATCGGAACGAGGCGTAAGATTGCGGATCCCACGACGGGACTTCAGGGATTGAGCAGACGGGTTGTGATTTTTTACTCCCGCTACAATCATTTTGATGACCGATATCCCGACGCCAATATTATTATGCAGATGCTCCTTCTCGGTTTCCGTCTGGTGGAGGTGCCGGCGGTGATGCATATCAGGGAAGAGGGCGTCAGCATGCATTCGGGACTCAGGCCGCTGATTTATATGTGCCGTATGATCTATTCGATTCTGGCTGTGTGGATAGGAATTTGCGTTTTTAAAATAGATGCGGGGGCGGCAGATGAGAAAGAGGGTTAAGTGGAAGTTTTTGCCGGAGAAGTTGGAAGAAAGTACCGGCAAATTAAGAAATCCGGGAATCGGCTGGTATGAGATACATACGTTTCCGGCGGGAGAAGATCCTCACATCCTGGCAGACGGCAGTTGTTCACAGGATGCGCTCGTACTGCTTGTGATTCAGCTGGAAGCGGGCAGCGATATGCTGCCACGGACGGAGATGGAGAAGTTTGACCGGATTCTTGCGGCTTTTGCCGGACAGCGTGATATCCTACTGCGTTTTGTATATGATACCGGGGGCAGGGGACTGGAGTGCGAACCTGGGCAGTTCGACACGGTGTGCGGCCATCTTATGCAGCTGACACCGCTTTTAAAAAAATACGCGTTGTCCCTTTACGTGTATCAGGGAATGATCGTCGGAAGCTGGGGGGAAATGCATAGCTCCAAATTCGTGACCGCCAGTCATTTGAAGGAAATGCAGCGGCGTCTGGCAGAGGCCGCAGACGGGAAATTTTTTCTCGCCGTGCGGAAGCCGTCCCAGTGGAGACAGATATTTCCTGAGCCGGGTGGCGGTCAAGGCACATTGACAGGATTGTTTAACGACGGTATCATGGGGTCGGTGACGGATCTGGGGACATACGGGACGGAACAGGCGGCATGTGCCGGATGGGAGAAACCGTGGTGTCCGGAGGAAGAGATCGCGTTTCAGAATAAGCTGTGCCGGACGGTTCCAAATGGCGGAGAGGTAGTTTATGGACAGGATGGCGGACAGCCGCCGTTAGAGCAGATCGTAAAACGGCTGGCGGACATGCACATCAGTTATTTGAATCGCTGCCATGATATGCGGATGCTTTCGTATTGGCGCACGTTAAAATGGAGCGGGAGCGATGTGTGGAACGGGGTGAATGGATACGATTACATAGGCGCCCATCTTGGCTACCGCTTTGTGGTGAGACGGGTGGAGATGGTGAAAAAGCGCGGCGAAGAGAACGCTTTGCTCAGGGCGGAGATAGAAAACACGGGTTTTTCCCCAATCTATGAGAAAGCGGAGCTTTTTGCCGTGTATGAGGATGAACAGGGGGGGTGTCAGGAGGAAAGGGTGTGCTGTGATGTGACACAATGGCAGAGCGGCGAAATGGTCTGTATCACCCATCCGGTTTTACCCCGTGCCGGCAAATATTATCTGTCTCTCAGGCGCAAAAAGGATGGGCGGAGTATTTTGTTCGCGAACCGTTGTCCGGACAATTCGGGAAGCGAAGGCCAGACGTCCGGGGAAAGCCGGGTATTGGTCGGAACTATTGTGGTCAAATAAAGCATATGGTTTGGCCCGGAGATGCGCCGTTATGAGACAGTAAGCTGTCCGCACGGGAATTTCCCATCGGGTTCCACGCCGGTATTGGCGAAAGGGACAGGAAGTTCCGTGGCCGGGTCTGTCATGGACAGGAGTACCGAATAACTTCCCTTTGAAAGAGAGGGGCTGGAGCCGGTGATCCGGCCTGTCGTACCCGGAAGCAGTGTGCGCGTGTCGATGGCAAGGGGAAAAGAGACCGCGCTGCCGCTGTCATTGTCGCGCAGGGTGACGTCGAGATCAAAGTTTCGATAAGCGGCGGAAAACCCGACATTTTCGACGGCTATGCTGAATGTCACGGTCGGATCGAAGCCTTTCGCGCAGGCGAAATTTATATCACGGACGACGAAGCGGCAGCCAAGATGCGCGGCGATATAGTCGTAACCGCTGACGCCGTTAAATACGTCGTCTTTTTCGCCAGCGTATACAGAATGTTTCCATTTGGTCAGCACAGCGCCGTCGTGTTCACAACTTAAATAGGATACGTGCATCTGTGACAAATTGGAAATGGCGGCATTTAGGTCATTGTAAGGGTTGTCAAGGACGGCTTCACCGCCATTCGGGACGTATTGGCACAGTTTGTTCTGGAATGAGAGTTCTTCCTGCCGCGTGCCTTTTTGTGTATGGTCATGCGCCTCGGCAAACGAGGTGTCGCCGTAAGTACCGCAGTCAAATTCATTGCCGAGCATCCCGTCATTGTACAGTCCGAGGCGTGATTTCAGGGTTCCGTTGTATTTTTCGCTGTCAGTGACCGGTGAGGCAGTGCCGACGATCGTCCGCAGATGCTGCGGGGTGCGGACGGACAGAAAAATGTCGGGGGATACGGCTTCGGATAGTGTATTCATAAGGACGGTAATGTCCTCGTTTGTACCATATTTTGTGTTGTGCATTTCGCCGCAGTCGCCGGTAAACACACCCTGCATCAGAAAGATGTGGGAGGAGTAGCGGTTCACGACGGCGGCAGTCTGTTTCATGTGCGTCTGAATGAGCGGCCGGCTGTCCGGTTCGGATTCAGGGGCTTTTCCGTCCCAGTCATAGAGAAAACGGAGAATGATCTGCTTTCCGGAGTTGGAAAAAGCGGAAAAGACAGTGTCGAGCTGCCCGAGCGCTTTTTCTGTGAGCTTCTGGTCGGAATAATTGCGCAGATTGATCTGCAGCAGTACGATGGACTGTGTGTCGTTTTCCAGCATGTTCCGGCACCACGAGACCGCCTGGTCAGTTCCCTCTTCGGACAGCGTATATCCGTAGAGATGATAAAAGCCGCAGTACGGTGTTTTGACGGGTTCACGGCTTTCCATGAGGGAAACCGGGGAGAACTCGATCCGGTGGTAAGAGAAAAGCAGGAGAACAACGAAGGCGACAGCGATAAGCAATAAGCACGAAACGGCGGTCCACAGACGGTTACGTCGAAAAGAAAACATGATATACGCTCCTTTTGTCATATTTGTTCTTTCATTATAACATAGGGCGTGTAAAAATACGATAGAAAAGTCAGGGAAAATGGATGGAGGTGAAGAAGTGGAAAAGCGCAGCAGAACCGAGCATTCCGTTCGCAATACAACGACGGCAGTCATATCGAAATTATTGGCAATTCTCATGGGATTTGTAACGAGAGTTGTCTTTACCCATTGTCTCAGCCAGAGTTATGTAGGCGTTAATGGGCTTTTTTCGGATATTTTGAATGTCCTCGCCCTGTCGGAACTGGGAATCGGTACGGCGATCACATATGCGCTATACCGCCCGATCGCAGAGGATGATCAGGAGAAACAAAAATCGCTGATGAAGCTGTATTGCCGGTTTTACCGTTTGGTGGCAGGGATCGTTCTGGCTGGCGGACTGGCCGTCATTCCTTTTATGGATGTTCTGATCAGGAATCAGCCGGAGGTGGATCATCTCATTTTCATTTATCTGTTGTATCTGGCAAATTCGGTTCTGTCTTATCTGCTGATTTACAAGAGAACCCTGATTGATGCGCACCAGCTCAGCTACATCAGTGAAATTTACGAAACGGTGTTTCTCGTTATCCAGGATACGCTGCAGATCGTGCTTCTCATCACAACGCGCAATTTTATCCTGTTTCTCCTGATTTATATTCTGTGTACGCTGGGGAAGAATATCAGTATGTCGAGAAAGGCAGACCGGTTGTATCCGTATCTGAAGGAAAAGAATGTTCTCCCGCTGGCGAAGGAAGAGCGCAGCGGGATATTTAAAAATATACGGGCGATGCTGATGCATAAAATAGGGGATGTCGTTGTCAACAATACGGATAACCTCATGCTTTCTTCCATTGTCGGCATCGTCAGCGTCGGATGTTATTCCAATTATTATCTCGTGATCGGTTCACTCCATCAGGTGGTGAGCCAGATCTTCCGGGGGATAACAGCCAGCGTGGGGAATTTGGGCGTCACGGAGGACAGTGGCAGGGTGAAGCGCATTTTCGAGTGCTCGTTTTTTGTCGGGCAGTGGATGTACGGGATTGCGGCAATCTGTCTATATGAGCTTTTGAATCCGTTTGTGGAGATCAGCTTTGGCGCGCAGTATGTATTTCCGATGGAGGTGGTACTCGTGCTCTGCCTGAATTTTTTTGTTACCGGAATGCGGCAGGCGACGCTCGTTTTCCGGGATTCACTTGGGATATTCTGGTTTGACCGCTATAAGTCGTTGACGGGCGCCCTGTTAAATCTCGCCGTTTCTATTATTCTGGCAAGGGAGTATGGAACGATCGGCGTATTTGGCGGAACGTTTATCAGTACGATGCTGACGTCGTTCTGGGTGGAGCCGTGGGTGCTGTACCGGCATTCACTGAAAGCGCCTCTCCGTTTTTATTTTATACGATATGTGTTTTATTCGGCAGTCACTGCCGTCTCCGGATTTGTGACGGATCTGTTCTGCCGTAGTGTTTCAGGAGGGCTGTGGCGTGTTTTGCTGATTCGTCTTCTGGTCTGCTGTATCGTGCCGAATCTATTGTTTTTGCTTTGTTATTTTCGTATGGGTGAGTTTCGGTTTTTGCTGGAAAAATTAAAGACATACCACAAAAAAGTGTGAATGATAATGAGAGGAGACTGTCATGAGTAAAGTAAATGGACACGGGTTATTTACGCCAGAAGAAAAATGTCTGTTTCGGGTGTTATCCGCGGCGCTCTGGACAGGGGCGACGGATAAAACGACGGATGAAACACGCTCCGTCGCGCTTCGTGTGGATGATGCGCCGGATAAAGACCGTCTGCTCACGATGGCTCAGGAACATGCCGTTCTCTCCCTTTTGTATCCCCTTCTGGAGGGGGAAGAGCAGATCCCGGATCCACTGGCGGCGTGCATACGGAATGAGAGCATCCGGACGGTGCAGCAGAACTACCGGCTGATGTTCTTAAGCCATTATCTGGCAGAACAGATGGAGAAAAGAGGCGCTGCGGTGGCGGTCATCAAGGGAGTCATCGCCTCAGACGGTTATCCGGTGCCGGAACTGCGCAAATCCGGTGACGTGGATCTCCTCTTGTTTGGCGGGAAAGCGTTGGAAGAGGCGGAACGCGTCATGGAAGAGACCGGTTTTAAAAAGGACGGGCAGCAGCATTCCGCGCATCATCACACGTGGAGAACGCCGGAAGGAATCGATATCGAACTCCATGTCATGCTGGCGGAACCGTTTGATGACCGGGAGATAAATGCCGTGTTGGAGCGGCAGATGGACAGGATGTCATCCCGCGTCTGCCGCAAATCGGTGATGGGACTTGAATTTCCGGTGCTGGCGGACGGCGATCACGCCTATTACCTTCTCATTCATATGCTGCACCATTTTCTGAGGGCGGGATTTGGCCTGAAACTTCTCTGCGACTGGACCGTCTTCTGGAATCTGCCGCGGCAGGAAGATGAGGTGCGGCGCTATATCGAACAGGTGAAAGAGACGGGGTTGACCGGTTTTTCTGAAATGGTGACATGTCTTTGTACGCACTATCTCGGACTGAAAAAGGAACATGTGAGACTTTTTTTTGCGGGCTGTTACAGCCGCAGGGAATACGGCGGTTTTATGAGGGAAATACTGGATGCGGGAGAGTTCGGCATGCAGGAGGAGAGCCGCATGGTGGTGATACGGCATGGGGGGATCGGCGGATATATGCGGGAATTTCATCACCAGATGTGCTTGAATTATCCGGAAAAGAGTAAAATCCCCCTTCTTTGGCCTGCTTTGTGGATCGCTGCGCTCGGCCGGTTTTTGATCAATAATAGAAAGCGGCGCGGCGTGTCGGCCATCCGGATTTTGAGGAAAGCGGGCGAACGGGGCCGGCAGGTGGAAAAACTGGATTTATTCAAAAAGGATTAAAGTCGGGAGGCCAAAGCCCCCTGCAAAAAAGACTTGACTTCGCCGCCATAATGTGGTATTCTAGTTAGGCGATGAATTAGGTCTTTTTTTTTATGCCTAAATTTTATAAGACTGAAAATTATTCAGACAAATTATCACGGAGGTGACGTAATGCGTACTAAAATTACTTTGGAATGTACAGAATGCAAACAGCGGAACTACAACATGACCAAAGACAAGAAGAACCATCCGGACAGAATGGAAACAAAGAAATATTGCAGATTTTGCAGAACTCATACATTACACAAAGAGACGAAGTAATCGTCTGGCGTAGTGTTATGGAAAGGATGTGTGTCATATGAGCGAAGCGGAAAATACTTCGAAAAAGGACAGTCCGAAAAAGGACAGTCCGAAAAAAGACAGCTTCTTCAAACATGTCAAGGCGGAATTCAAGCGGTGTACATGGCCAAAGAAAGAAGAATTGATCCGCCAATCCACATTAGTAATTATTATTTCCGTTATTCTCGGCGGCGTTATCGCGGGGATAGACTGGCTGATCCGATTAGGATTGCAGGCGGTCGGGCTTTGATCTAGGAGGTTGATATGGCGGAAGAAGCAAAATGGTATGTGGTTCATACTTATTCCGGTTATGAGAATAAAGTAAAAGTGGATATTGAGAAGACGATCGAGAACCGGAATCTTCAGGAACAGATCCTGGAGGTGATGGTGCCGATGCAGACTGTTGTGGAGGAAAAGAACGGGGAAAAGAAACAGGTTCAGAAGAAAATGTTCCCGGCCTATGTCCTTCTCAATATGGTGATGAATGACGAAACCTGGTATGTAGTCCGGAACACCCGCGGAGTGACGGGGTTTGTAGGGCCGGGATCCAAACCGGTTCCGCTGACTGCGGAGGAGATCGCCAACATGGGATTCCTCGCACAGGCGGAGGAGGCGCCGTACAGCATTGGCGACCACGTAGTCGTTACAAAGGGCGTATGGGAGGATACACACGGTGTCGTACAGGAAGTTCATCCGGCCAAACAGATGGCGGTCATCGTGATCGATATGTTTGGGCGCGGGACGCCGGTTGAGATCGATTTCTCAGAATTAGAAAAGCTATAGAAACAGGAGGAAACTTGAAATGGCTAAGAAAGTGGAAGGATATATAAAATTGCAGATCCCGGCTGGGAAAGCAACGCCGGCGCCGCCGGTAGGACCAGCGCTTGGACAGCACGGCGTGAATATCGTGCAGTTTACAAAGGAGTTTAACGCGAAGACGGCAGGACAGGAAGGAATGATCATCCCAGTTGTCATTACCGTATATGCGGACAGGAGTTTCAGCTTTATTACAAAAACGCCGCCGGCAGCAGTACTTCTTAAAAAAGCTTGTAAGATCGATTCCGGTTCCGGTGTGCCGAACAAGCAGAAGGTAGCTTCGATTTCAAAAGAGGAGATCCAGAAGATCGCCGAACTGAAAATGCCGGATCTGAACGCCGGAAGCTTGGAAGCAGCGATGAGCATGATTGCTGGTACGGCAAGGAGTATGGGAATTACAGTAGAAGAGTGAGTGTTATAAAATTTAGACATCGTAAAAGATCTATGTCATTTGGACGTTGTGGGAGAATGTTCGCTAATACCACTAGGAGGTTTAAATCATGAAAAGAGGCAAGAAATATGTAGAGGCCGCAAAGTTAGTAGACAGAATGACTCAGTATGAGCCGGAAGAGGCTATTGACCTTGTGAAGAAGACAGCAGTTGCAAAATTCGATGAAACGATAGAAGCACACATCCGTCTCGGCGTAGACGGACGTCATGCAGACCAGCAGGTTCGTGGTGCGGTCGTACTTCCTCATGGAACAGGAAAGACGGTTCGCGTCCTCGTGTTTGCGAAGGGAGATAAGGTGTCGGAGGCAGAAGCAGCAGGAGCTGATTTTGTCGGCGGCGAGGAATTGATCCCGAAGATCCAGAACGAGGGATGGTTTGAGTTTGACGTAGTGGTTGCTACTCCTGATATGATGGGCGTTGTTGGTCGGCTCGGACGTGTACTTGGACCAAAAGGCTTGATGCCGAACCCGAAGGCAGGAACCGTTACGATGGATGTTACAAAGGCTGTCAATGATATCAAAGCAGGTAAGATCGAGTATCGTTTGGACAAAGCAAACATCATTCATGTTCCGGTTGGAAAGGCTTCTTTTTCCGCCGAACAGCTCAGTGAGAACTTTAATACGATCATGGACGCCATCATCAAGGCGAAACCGTCGAGCGCAAAGGGTCAGTACATGAAGAGCGTGACGATCGCAAGCACGATGGGTCCCGGTATCAAAGTAAGCACAGCTAAAATGGTGTAATTTTTCCGATTTTGGCTTGACAGGAAATAGATAGTTGTGTTATTATATCGTTTGTTAATAACTGCCGTAGACAGTAAGTACAGAAAAACCGCAGGTTTTAGACCGCCAGGTATTCGACCGCCAGGTTTTTCCGTGTAAGAGCGTGAGCCGCTTACCGAGGAGTAAAAGGATGGAATGATTCTGCCCTCTCGTTGTCATGGCAACTTATTGTCCAGACGAGGAGAGGGTTTTTTATATGCCTACTGGCATTTGCCTACTGGCATTTGCCTGAATCAGGCATTAGATCTCTCCTTATCAGGCAGAAGAATCTATAAAGGAGGAAATAACCAATGGCAAAAGTCGAGTTAAAGCAGCCAATTGTGGACGAGATCAAAGGTTACGCAGCCGATGCAAAAGCGGCGGTACTTGTTGATTACCGCGGACTTACCGTTGAGCAGGATACGAAGCTGCGCAGAAAGCTGAGAGAAGCTGGTGTTGTGTACAAAGTGTACAAAAATACGATGCTTGTCCGCGCTTTTGAAGGAACGGATTTCGAACAGTTGGACAAAGACTTGGAAGGGCCTACTGCGATCGCGTTTTCTGCGGAAGATGAGACAGCTCCGGCAAGAATTCTCAGTGAGTTCGCGAAGGAGGCAGAAGACCTTCAGTTTAAGAGCGCTGTTGTGGGCGGAACGTATTACGATGAAGCCGGCATTCAGACGCTTGCGAAGATCCCGTCGAGGGATGTTCTCGTTTCCAAATTGCTTGGAAGCCTGCAGTCACCTGTTACGAACCTTGCCCGTGTTCTGAACCAGATCGCAGAGAAGGGCGGAGAAACGGCAGCGGATGGAGCGGCAGAAGCAGCAGCGGAGCCAGTGACAGAAGCAGCAGAACCGGCAGCTGAAGAGCAGGCAGCAGAATAAGAAAATTAAGAAATCAAAAATAAAAAAATGGAGGAATTTCAAATGACTACTCAGGAATTTATCGATGCCATCAAAGCGATGAGCGTGTTGGAATTAAATGATTTAGTAAAAGCATGTGAAGAAGAGTTCGGCGTTTCTGCGGCAGCAGGCGTTGTCGTTGCAGCAGCAGGCGGAGACGGTGCGGCAGCAGGCGGAGAAGAGAAAGACGAATTCGACGTAGAGCTGACGGAAGTTGGACCGAACAAGGTTAAGGTCATCAAAGTCGTTCGTGAAGTAACGGGTCTTGGACTGAAGGAAGCAAAAGAAGTCGTAGACGGAGCTCCGAAGGTTGTGAAGGAAGCGGCATCGAAAGAAGAGGCTGAAGACATCAAGACAAAACTCGAGGGCGAAGGCGCAAAGGTTACATTGAAATAATCCGGAGGCGGATAAATCGGACAAAAAGACCCGTTGGCACAATTTGTGACCGGGTCTTTTTGTTTTTTTTCCTTGAAATGCAGGCGAAAATCATATATAATAAATCTGTGTGTCTGTCTTTAGACACGATTGCAGTCGAAAACCACGATATTTAAGGAGGAAAATTCCTTTCCTCGCCATGAGAGGCTCGGATTTTCCTTTGGAAAACAAGGAGGAATGGCTATGGTTACAGCAATTGTAGGCGCCAATTGGGGAGACGAAGGAAAAGGGAAGATTACGGATATGCTGAGCGAGGAGTCCGACATCGTTGTACGTTTCCAGGGGGGAAGCAATGCCGGGCATACCATTGTCAATGATTATGGCAAGTTTGTGCTACATATTCTGCCGTCCGGTGTATTTAGTGATCATACGACGAGCATCATCGGAAACGGTGTGGCGTTGAATGTTCCGGATCTGTTCCGGGAGATGAATGAGATCGTCGAGCGGGGAGTGCCGCAGCCGAAAATCCTGGTGTCAGACCGTGCGCAGATCGTGATGCCATACCATATCCTGTTTGACCAGTATGAAGAGGAGCGGCTCGCCGGAAAGTCATTTGGCTCTACGAAATCGGGAATTGCGCCATTTTATTCCGATAAGTACGCGAAGATCGGCGTGCAGGTTGCAGAGTTGTTTGACGAAGAGGCGCTGCGCGAAAAACTGGAAAATATATGTGTGCAGAAAAATGTGCTGCTGGAGCATTTGTATCATAAACCGACGATCGATGTCGATGAGATCATGAATACGCTGAAGGAGTACCGTAAAATGGTGGAGCCGTACGTGTGTGATGTTTCCCATTATCTCGATCAGGCGCGCAAGGAGGGAAAACGGATTCTGCTGGAAGGGCAGCTCGGTTCGCTGAAAGACCCGGATCATGGTATTTACCCAATGGTCACGTCGTCTTCGACGCTCGCGGCTTACGGCGCGGTCGGAGCGGGGATACCGCCGTATGAGATCAAGCGCATCGTGACGGTGGTGAAGGCGTATTCGAGCGCGGTTGGAGCCGGGGAATTTGTCAGTGAGATATTTGGCGACGAAGCGGATGAACTGAGAAGGCGCGGCGGAGACGGCGGAGAGTTCGGCGCGACGACCGGACGGCCGAGGCGCATGGGGTGGTTTGACGCGGTGGCGAGCCGCTATGGCTGCCGCATTCAGGGCGCGACCGAAGCGGTTTTGACCGTGCTCGACGTCCTCGGGTATCTGGATGAGATCCCGATCTGCGTCGGCTATGAAATAGACGGGAAGGTGACGAAAGAGTTCCCGACGACGGCCGGACTGAAAAAAGCGAAGCCGGTCTATGAGGTCCTGCCCGGCTGGAAAGAAGAGATCCGCGGCATCACGGAATATGAGAAGCTGCCGGAAAACTGCCGTCGGTATATCGAATTCATCGAAAAAGAACTGGGCGTACCGGTGAAGATGGTTTCAAACGGGCCGGGTCGAAGCGAGATCATCCACCGTTAAGCGGTGCGTTGTGTATTGATCCAATTCATAGTTAAAATAGGTAGAAAAAAGGAGAGGGCGATTCATTCCGAGTCACGCTCTCCTTATTTTTAATCAAAAATATACTTCGCTGTCTCCACTTTGTTCATACTATATAAATGGATTCCGTCCGCGCCGTGTGCCAGCAGGTCTTCCATCTGTTCTTTCGTGTAATCCAAACCGGCCTTTTTCAGATCCGCCGGGGAGTCCTTATATTGATCAATGGCGCGCCGCAGCTTATCCGGGATCGCGCAGCCGGAAAGTCCGATGATGTTTTTTACCTGTCCGGCGCTTACGATCGGCATGAGCCCCGGCAGGACGGGAATGTCGATGCCGGCATTCCGCGCTTTGTCCAAAAAGCGGTAAAAGGTTTCATTGTCATAGAAAAGCTGAGTGATCAAAAAATCCACGCCCTGATCAGCTTTGATCTTCAGATGGGCGATATCTTCCTCGAGTGAGGCAGCTTCCTGATGGACTTCCGGATAACAGGCGCCTGCCACGCTGAACGGATAGGTGTCTTTGATGTCCGCGATGAGATCGGAAGCATGTTCATAATACCGGGAGGCGAACTGCTCGCTGCTCATCCCCCGCGGCTGGTCTCCGCGGAGTCCCAGTATGTTGCGGATGCCATTGCGGTAGAGATTGGTCAGGAAATTTGTCAGAAAGAGTTTGTCGGGAATGGCGGCACACGTAAGGTGCGTCAGCGCTTCAATCCCGCACTGGTTCTGTATGTACGAAGCGATGGCAAACGTATTTTCCGAAGTCGTCCCGCCCGCGCCATACGTGACGCTGATAAAATGCGGGTGCAGTTCTTTGAACTGGTCGAGTGAATCGTAAATCGAAGTAATGTCGGTATCCTGTTTCGGAGGAAAAACTTCCAGTGAGTATACCGGTCTGTTTTTGTGGAAAAGGTCTTTGATCATATGCATCCTCATTTCTGTCAGGCAGAAAAAGCCTGCGTTGAAATTTGTTATAAAAAAACCTTATAAACGGCAACATCGCTGTTTATAAGGCGGTTATGACAGGGGCACTAGGAATCGAACCCAGCTCTGGAGTTTTGGAGACTCTTATTCTACCGATGAACTATGCCCCTAAATCACTTACTTTCCTAGTATACGATAAAAAAGAGCAAAAGTCAAGTTTTTTTTAAAGATATCCCATACTCCGCAGAATGTAGATCCACATCGTCAGGCTGACGGAAGACAAGAGTGTGGTGAGGACAATAATACTGCTTGTGAGGATGTCATCGTTTTTCGTGTTCTTTGCCATGATGTAGCAGGAGACCGTGGCAGGGGAGCCGAGCATGATGAGGATGCCGACGAGTTCCTGATTCCGGTAGCCGAAGTAAACAGCAGGCGGGAGCAGCAGCGCACAGAGCGCAAACAGCTTGATGAACGATGCCAGTAAGGTCGGTTTGATTTTTTTGATTGCCTTTCTTCCCTCAAAACCGGCCCCGATCGAAAGGAGGGCGAGAGGGGACGCGCTTGCGGCCAGATAGGATACGCTTTTGCTCAGGGGAGCCGGGAGGCGGATGTTGAAAAAGGCGAAAGGAAGGGCGACAAAGATCCCGATCAGAATGGGGTTCTTACAAATACTGACAAAGGTTTTCCGCAGATCCGGACGAGCGCCGTCGTTTTCGCCTTTGATCGTGAGGATGATCACGGCGAAAATATTGTACAGAGGAACAGCGCCGATGATCATCAGAGGCGCCATGCCAGCGCCATCGTACATGTTGTCGATAAAAGCCAGCCCGAGCAGCGCGGCGCTGCTGCGATAGGAAGCCTGGATAAAAGCGCCTTTTTGGGATTCATTTTTCATAAACAGTTCGGTCAAACCCCAGATTGCCAGAATGGAAAAAAGAGTTGACAGGAAGCAAAATAGAACGTAACCGCCGTCAAATCGGCTGCCGATCTCGTTTTCGGTGAGATCTTTGAATACGAGGGCTGGCAGCGCGACGTAAAATACGTACCGGTCGGCGCCGGCGATAAAATCTTTTCCGATGACATGGCTCTTGTACAGGACTTTGCCTAAAAGGATGAGCAGGAAAATGGGAAGGGTTGCATTGATGCTGTATATAAAGTTTGACATATTGTTCCTCGTTTCTGTGCTGGAATAAGTGCTGATTTCATTATACAAAATTTGGCTGGTTTGGGCAAGCGCGGGTTTGGCGGATGGATAAAAAACTTGCCGTTTCGTGGAAAAAGTGCTACAATGACTATATTAAATGGGAGATGGAGGAGGACTTTTTTGAGGAAACAAATAGAGAGCAATATAATAATGGAATATTTGCTGGCTTCGTTGCAGAATCCCCAAATACAGGATGCCGATGTCACCCGTGATATTGAGTGGCAGTCGGTTTCACAGGAGGAGTCATTTGAGGAATTATGCCGCAGGAGGATGGCGTTTTTGTTCAGGAATTTCGCCAACGCCATGCCGGGCGGTTTTTTTATCTATTACGCGGATGGCGGGGAGGAAATCGTATACGCCAATGAGGCTGTCGTGCGCATTTTTGGCTGTGAAACAAGGGAAGAGTTTCAGGAACTGACCGGAAATTCATTTCGTGGGATTGTGCATCCCGACGATCTGGAGCGGGTGGAAAACAGCATCGTGCAACAGATTTCGGAAAGCCAGTATGATCTGGATTATGTGGAATACCGCATTGTCCGTAAGGACGGGGAAATCCGCTGGGTAGAAGATTACGGGCATTTTATCCACAGTGACGTGATCGGGGACTTTTTTTACGTGTTTATCGGAGACGCGACGGAGAAGCGGAAAGAGAGACAGGAAAATGAACGGATACTCCAGGAGCAGGTGCAGGGTTACTATGAGGAATTGGAAGTGATCAATCAGGAGCATCTGCGGCGGTTTGAGATGATCGAGGGGTTGAGCGTTGATTATGAATCGATCTTTTACGTCAATCTGGATACGAACCGCATCAAGGCGTACCGGGTCAGCGAGAGGTTTCAAAAACAGTTTCCGAAAGACTGTCCGATCTGCGATTTTGTCGGATTTGATGAGGATTATATCGAAAACTGGGTGTATCCGGAGGACCGGAAGATCGTTGAGGGCGTGACGGATCCCGACAACATCCGCAAGGTTTTGGCGGAGCACAAGACATACCATGTGAATTATCGTGTTTACAGGGGCGGAAAGACCGGATATATCCAGCTTCGCATGGTAAATCCGGGAAAGGACGGACGGGTGTCCCAGGTCATCCTCGGCTATCGAAATGTCGATGAGGAGATCATCCAGGAGATCAAGCAGAAAAAGATGCTGGCTTTGGCACTGGAGGAGGCGAATGCGGCAAATCAGGCGAAAAATATATTTTTATCAAATATGTCCCACGATATACGGACGCCGATGAATGCGATCATTGGATTTACGTCCCTGATCCGCAAATATCTCGGCGATGAGGAAAAGGTATCAGCGTATCTGGATATGATATCCGACGCCAGCGAGCAGCTGATGCAGCTATTAAATGATGTGTTGGAGATTTCCAAGATAGAGTCGGGAAATGTGGATGTAAAGGAAGAAGAGTGCGATCTGATACATATTGTACAGCAGATACAGACCTGGGTACTCAAGGAGAGAAAGGAAAAGCCGATTGATTTTTCGCTGGATACGTCAGGGGTATGGCACCGGATCGTCATGGCGGATCGGCAGAAACTGCTTACGATCATCTCCAGCCTGGTCGACAACGCCATAAAATACAGCGGGGAGAAAGCGGAAATTTCCGTGTCGCTCTATGAGCGAAAGGAATTGCACGATCACCAGGCCGTGTACCAGCTAACGGTAGAAGATAAGGGAATCGGTATTAGTGATGAGTTTATCGGACGGCTTTTTACAGCGTTTGAGCGGGAAAAGAATACGACGCTCAGTGGCGTGCACGGGACCGGACTGGGACTGCCGATCACTAAAAATCTCGTAGATATTATGGGCGGCACGATCGATGTGACGTCTGAGGTCGGGAAAGGAAGTACGTTTATGGTCACTTTTATTTTCCATGTGCCGGACAAACAGCAGGTGCTTGGCCAGGATGAAAATGATGTGGAAGAGGACCTTGAAGATATGAGGGGCAAGAGGATTCTCATCGTGGATGATAACGAGATCAATATGGAGATTGAGGTTGAGGTGTTAAAAGAAGGGGGATTTTTGATCGATACGGCTTCTGACGGCAGTATAGCGGTAGAAAAAGTGAAAAATTCGCAACCTGGTTATTACGATCTGATCCTCATGGACATACAGATGCCGGTGATGGATGGCTATCTTGCGACAAAGGCCATCCGGAAGCTGGAGGATCCGGTACTGGCAGGTATCCCGATTATCGCGGTATCGGCCAACACGTTTGAAGAGGACCGCAAAAAATCAAAGGAGAGCGGGATGAATGCCCATTTGCCGAAACCTCTCGATGTGGGGGAACTGTTCCACATGATCCGCAAATACCTGAATGAATACGAGCAGGAGAAATAGAGCCGGGGTCTTAGCTGTTGAGCCCGCAGGAGGGTTTGGCGGCTAAGACCCTGTCCATTCTGCCGCGCCGGGACTTAATCCTCAAAGAGTACTTCTTTTTCTGTTTTCTCTGTTTTTACGATAATGTACGGGTAACTTGGTTTCTCTTTCACGATTTCATCTTTCGACGGTCCGAGCAGTTCCGCCTCCAGACACAGTTTGTCGCCCATTTCATAAAGGCCGTGAACGGTGATGCTGAATCCGCCGGTCGGCTGCTCTCCGTATCCAAGTGCGATATACAGATATTCGCCATCCATATATGTCATTTGAAAGGGGGTTATTTTCTTTTCTTCCAGTTCCTTTAAAAAATCTTCCGGGCAGTCCCGGACAGCGACCACCGTGTAGTCCAGATCCTTTCCCCGCTCAGCGGAACCGGTTTCCTTTTGGCAGCCGACAGTCAAAAACAGCAGAAATAAAGGGAACAAAAAGGCGATTCTCTTTCCTGGCATCATTTCCTCCGGAATATAAAATAGTTCTTTATATTTTATGAAGAACATGATCGAATATGCAGGATCGGATTTATAAACGGGAGGAAGTTTTACTTCTATAAAGACCTTGTAAATCAAGTATTTTTGTGGTACAATACTTTTACTAGGGAATAGAAATAGGAGGCGATAGTGTGGACCATGTTGTGAATCGTGTTCACTCTATAATATACGAGTGGCGTAGTATACTGGGAATGGTAATATGGGATGTCATTGCAGGAGCCGCGTTTATCTGTTTGCTGTATCTTGCATTGATGAACATGGAAAGTACACTTACGAGAACCGGAGTTATGTTATTAGCGGTTGCGCTCATTCTGTTATCTATTGCAGCGAAGTATTTACTCTATTACGGAAAGATGAGACGCGATGATGTGACTGGCGGATGGAATAAGAAGGAATTCGAGAGAGTTTCCGACCGGCTGCTGAAAGGGGAGGGAGAGTTTGTCGTTGTTTACGCGAACGTGGATCGGTTTAAACTGATCAATGACGCGTATGGCGATGATGTGGGGGATGCCGTCCTGAAGGAGATCCATCAGGTGATCGATGCCGAGATGCTTCGCTGGGATGAGGTGTCGGGAAGGATCATGGCGGATAATTTCGGGATGATGATGCGCTTTCTCTCCATGAAAAAACTGGAACACCGGCTGTCCCGGATCAATGAGCAGCTGGCGCTCCTCGAAGACAGCGAGGGGATAAAATACGGAATAAAGATGTACTTTGGAGTATATCAGGTGGAGGATCGGAACGAGCCGGTTTCTACCATGCTCGAGAAGGCGAATCTGGCGTTGAAAAAAGTGATCCAGTCGCCGCAGCATCTGGTACATATGGGAGTTTATGATGAAAAAGAGCGGGAGCTGCTCAGCCGCGAGAAGTCTTTGGAGACGAAGATGGAGCGGGCGCTGAAAAATGGTGAGTTCGTTCCGTTCCTCCAGCCGAAGTATGAACTGGTAAATGAGACGATCGGCGGCGCGGAAGCACTGGTCCGCTGGTTTGATCCGGTGGAAGGGATGATCGGCCCGAATGAGTTCATTCCCTTATTTGAGAAAAACGGATTTGTAGTGGAACTGGATCTCTATATGTTTGAGCAGGTGTGCAAGATCCTTGAGAGGTGGAAAAAGAAGGGTTATCGAAACGTTCCGATTTCGGTCAATATGTCGAGAGGACACTTTACGATACCCGGTTTTTTTGACCGGTATTTGGAAATATTGAGCCGCTATGATGTACCTAAGAATTCCATTGAGATCGAACTTACGGAATCATTGTTTTATAATGAGATGTCCATGCTGAACGACCTGATCAATCAGATCCACGAGGCGGGGATGCGTTGTTCGATTGATGATTTCGGCAGCGGTTATTCCTCTCTGAACATGCTGAAGGATGTGAGGGTGGATGCGCTCAAGCTTGACCGGGTGTTCTTTAAGGAAGCCGTCGATGACCAAAGGGGGAAGAGCGTGGTGAACAGCGTGTTGCACCTTGCCCAGGAACTGGATTTGAAAACGATTTCCGAAGGTGTGGAGATCCGTTCTCAAGTTGATTATCTGAAAGAAATGGATTGTGATTACATACAGGGCTTTATTTTTGCCAGACCGATGTCGGTTGCGGATTTTGAAAAGATAGCCTTTGCGGGTGCGCAGTCATCAGCATCCTGAATGAAAAAGAACCCTCATATCGAACGGATGTGGGGGTTCTTTTTCGTACGGCCGACAGCGCACATTTAGAAATAGAGACGCTTGCGGTAGCGGTAGCGGTTGCGTCGAAACAGGATTTCATTGTATAAAATGATTTCTGCCATTTCCCGGATGTGCGAGTTGTCCGCAGGAAACGAGTCGGGATCTTCCTGACTGCACTTTTTCACGATTTTGCGGGCAATCTGCTGCAGGGCCGTTTTGTCCGGGTAAGTATCAAACATAATGCTTCCGTCATATTCGAGCTGGTCGCATTCTTCTTCTGTGCGTTCACGGAGTTTGCTGCATATATTGGGGTACAGATATTTCAGATAGGAATAGTCATTTTCCATTTCCCACAGTTTTTCCGCGCCAAAGACTGGTGAGAGTGACGGGGACAGGGGCTGGCCGAACCAGTAATCCTGAAAAGCTTCCTCAAAATGATTCATAAACATTCCTTTCAGCCTGTGAGAGATCACAGGATTGTTTTCGTGTTATTACTAATATATAGAGAAAAATGGGAAATGTGATTGCCCTGTTGTTATAAGTGTGATAAAATAAGTGCTAACGGATTTATAAGCAAGGAGATTTTATTTTCATGGTTAAATATTTATATAAAGCAGTTGTCTTACTCGTCGTTTTTGCGGGGGCGCTTTTTTACTTTGGCAGGCAGTTGGAAAGTGACATGTATGAAGAGGGGGTCCAGATCAGCCGGGGGGAGGAAAGTATTCCCTTTCTTACGCTGGTGTCCCAGAATGTTGAGATGAACCGCCTGTACGGATACAATGGCCCGTTGGACCATAAGATCGTGCGGGAATCGCTCACCCCGATCAGTACGGACAAAAAGCTGCAGATCACGATACATGATAAGGAAGTCCGGCTGATCAAGCTGCAGTACGACATCATGGATAAGGACACGGATGAAGTTTATTTTTCCGGCGCGATGAACGCCATTGGGAAGGATACGAAGAAACTCGAACTGGATCTGGATTATGGATTTCAGACAAGCACGGAATATGTCCTGTCCCTGACGGCCACGACTGACTCGGGAAGGAAAGTGCACTATTATACCAGGCTCAAGTATTATACACAGGATTCGTTTCTGAAAGAAAAACTTGCTTTTGCCATGCAGTTTCACAAAGATACGTTCAGCAAGTCGAAAGCGGAGCAGCTGGAAACGTATTTGGAACCGGACGGCACGGCGTCGAATGATTCGCTTGCCACGGTGAACATTAAATCGAGTTCGGATCTCGTTACCTGGGGGAGATTGTCGCCGAAGAAACTGTCTGAACCCGTTCCCACGGTAAAAGAATACAACATGGAAACAGCTTGTTTTCACCTGAATTACTTTGTGGAGGGGACGACGGCGTCCGGCAAGGAAGTATATCATGTCAATGAATTTTACCGCGTGAGATTTGCTTCGGGCCACAGTTATTTGCTGAACTTTGAGCGGACGTTGGAGACGGAATATGATCCGAAGCTGACGAGTGTGCAGAAAAACCAGCTGAAGATTGGGATCACCAATGAGGTGGATATGGAGACTCTCGTCTGTGAGAAAACGAAGCGGCTCTTTTTTGCGCGCTCGGGAAACCTGTATTGCTACGATATGGATAAGGAGAAGAATGTGGTCACCAAATTGTATTCTTCGTATTCGGAACAGGCTTCTTATGAATATCGTCAGGGCGGCGGACAGAGCATCCGTCTGCTGAAAACGGATGAGGAGGGGAATCTGTATTTTGCTGTGTATGGATATTTCCCGAGAGGGCAGTATGAGGGGAAGGTGGCCATCGTGCTGTATAAATATGTGCAGCAGGAAAATATAATAAATGAACTGGTGTATCTGCCGATGGATACGACATATCAGCAGTTAAAGCAGGATTTTAACGATTATGGTTATGTCAGCAGCCGGAACGTATATTATTTTATCGTGGCGAATGTTGTCTATTCCTATAATATGGAATCCAGAAGGCTGACGAAGATTGCGGAAAATATTACGGACATTGGCTTTAAGATCATTAAAAAGAGCAACTGTTTTGTCTGGTCGGATTCGCAGAAAACGGGATACGGGGAAAATCTGACAGTGTTTAACCTCGAGAATGAGGAAAAAGTTCAGATCCCCAAAAGCCGGGATGGCGAATATATTCGTCTGTTTGATGTGATCAATGAGAACGTCGTCTACGGCTATGTGAAGAAGAGCGATATAACGAGCACGACAGCCAGAGAACCTTTGATTCCCTGTTATAAACTGGTCATTGCGGATGCGGCGGGGAAAGAAGTGAAAAAGGCGTACAGCAGTAAAAAGCAGTATGTCACGAACGTAAAAGTAGAGGGGAACGTCATGACGCTGTCCCGCGTGAAGCGGTCGGGAAATAAAAAGTTTCAGCGTATCGCGGATGACAGCATCCTCAATCAGACCGAGGAGAAAACATCCGTGTATGATCTGAAATCCCGCGTTACGTCGGGGACGCTGACCGAGTGGTATATCGGTTTTCCGTCCACGTTCATCATTGATGAGGTGCCAGCGTATGAGGTGGCCATGGATGAACTGGTGACAAGCGGGCGCTCGGTACATCTCGATGAGGTAAAAGTGCCAAAGTATTATGTCTATGCGTTAGGAAAGATCACGGGCTCTTATGAAGATCCCGCGGAGGCGATCCGCAAAGCGGATGAGCAGATGGGCGTGGTCGTTTCCGCAAGCCATATGGTCGTGTGGGAGAGGAGCGGCAGCTTTTTGATGAACAGCGTAGCCGGTCTGGAAATGCAGGAAGCTACTTCAAAAATTTCGAACCTGGCGGCCTGTGCGTACATGGTTTTAAAGGCAAACCATTTTTCGGTGGATGCCCAGAAAATGTCAGCGAAGAACCGTTCCCTGTATGAGATGCTCGGACAGTATATGAATGAGCCGGTGAACCTGACCGGCTTGACACTGGAACAGGTACTGTATTTTGTGAGCAGCGGGAAATATGTGATCGGTATGACTGGAAAATCCACTGCTGTCGTTATATGCGGATATGATACGAAAACGGTTTCGACCTACAATCCAGCGAACGGAAAGAAAGAAACGATCGGCAGGGCGGAGATGGAAAAGACATTTCACGATGCCGGGGACAAATACGTTTCTTATTTGCGATAGAGTGATCCATGTTTGGAAGATGAGGGGGATGTTATGGAAGGGCAAGGGATAAGGAAAACAGAACTGGCGGAACTGATCCGGGCCGCGATCCGGGCTAGGGAGGGGTCTTACTGTCCGTATTCCGGTTTTGCCGTGGGCGCTGCCCTGCAGGCTAAGGATGGCAGCGTATTTACCGGCTGTAATGTGGAGAACGCCGCTTTTTCCCCAACATGCTGCGCGGAGCGGGTGGCGTTTTTTAAAGCGGTCAGCGGCGGCGTGACGGAGTTTGAGCGGATCGTGGTCGTGGGAGGAAGAAAAGATGGGGATATGGAGAAAACGACGCCATGCGGCGTATGTCTGCAGGTCATGCTGGAGTTTTGTGACCCCGAAACTTTTGAGGTCATTTCCGCGCGGACGGAGGAGGAATATGAGGTGAAGCGGCTGACGGAACTTTTGCCCTATGGGTTTAAGTTGAGAGCATGAGCTCCCGACGGAGCACTATATGTGCTTCCGACGGAACACTGAAAAAATATGTGCTCCCGACGGAACACTATATGTGTTCCGTTTGAGAAAGGAATGCAGAAGATGGAATTACCGCAGAAATTTTGTGACGAGATGAGGCGTATACTGGGGGATGAATATGAGGCATACCGTTCCTCGATGAATGAGTGCAGGAAGTTTGGCCTGCGGGTGAATACAGCGAAAATTTCAGTGGAGGAATTTGAAACGATCTGTCCATTTGCGATAACGAAGATTCCTTTTATCGAAAATGGGTTTTATTATGAAGAGGGAGCGCAGCCGTCGAAACATCCGTACTATTTTGCCGGTTTGTACTATCTGCAGGATCCGAGCGCGATGACGCCGGCGTCCAGGCTGCCGGTCGAGAGAGGGGAGGCCGTCCTTGACCTGTGCGCGGCTCCGGGAGGAAAAGCGACTGAATTGGCGGCGAAACTCGGCGGTACCGGACTGCTTGTGGCGAATGACATCAGCAGCAAGCGGGCGAAGGCGTTACTGAAAAACATAGAACTGTTTGGCGTGGAAAACAGTCTGATCATCACGGAGTATCCGGCAAAACTTAGGCAGTATTTCACGGGCTTTTTTGATAAGATCCTTATCGACGCGCCCTGTTCCGGGGAAGGGATGTTCCGCAAAGATCCGGCTATGGTGAAAGCGTGGGAACAAAACGGGCCGGAATTTTACAGCAAACTCCAAAGGGAGATACTGGAACAAGCACTGCCAATGTTGAAAGACGGGGGGATGCTTTTGTATTCCACCTGTACATTTTCGCCGTTGGAAGATGAGGGAACGGTCGAGTATATATTGTCTCTGGATGAGAGGATGCGGCTTGTGGAGATGGAGGGCTATCCGGGGTTTGCCGCGGGAAATCCGGGGCTGATCGGCAGCGATAACCGCGAATTGGAGAAATGTGTGCGGATGTTTCCGCACCGGCTGGACGGCGAAGGGCATTTTCTCGCGCTGTTTCGCTGTGGGGAAGAGCGTACGGGCGGCCCTGGGGAAAGCGGGGGGAGCGAGGGCAGGCGAACTTGCGAACGCAGGCAAAGCAACGAAGGCAGGCGAACCTGCGAGCGCAGGCAAAGTGACGAGCGCAGGCAAAGCAGCGGTCGCCGAAGGAGCGGTCTGCAAAAAGAAGAACGTGAGTTGTTTGAAGCGTTTGCCGTGAACCTGAACCGAACATTTGCGTGTGAGCGCATTGAGAGCAAAAATGGGATGCTTTACTATATGCCGGAGGAAATGCCGGATGTGCGGGGGCTCCGCTTTCTGCGGAGCGGACTTTTTTTGGGGGAAGTAAAGAAAAAGCGCTTTGAACCGAGCCAGTCGCTCGCGATGGCGCTGCGAGCCGGGGAGTATAAAAAAGTGATCGATCTGTCCGCGCAGGATGACAGGGTGTTTCGCTATCTGAAAGGAGAAACGCTCGTGCTGGGCGGGGAAGATGCGGCAGCAGCAGGGAAGCAGGCGGGAGCATATGTTCTCGTATGTGTGGACGGGTATCCGTTAGGTTGGGGCAAATTAACCGGCTGCACGCTGAAAAATAAATATCACCCGGGCTGGCGACTGATGTAAAAAATGTCGAAAAATGAAAGTTTTTGCACTGCAGTACAAAAACTATTGATAATTTGAAAGTTTTTGCATATAATATAAATATAATTTAAATTTTTAAATGGTTTTGTTCGTTCGATTATATTGTACCGCGAAAATGGAGGATTATCATGATTCGAAGACAGGAATATTTTGAAAAGCTGGCCGGATATCAGGATAAAAAAATAATAAAGGTCGTTACGGGGATCAGGCGCTGTGGCAAATCCACGCTGCTGCGGATGTTCCAGGAATATCTGCGGGAGCAGGGTGTGCCGGGGGAACAGATCATAGCCGTCAATTTTGAAGATTTTGAGTTTGATGAGCTGCGGGAAGCGAAAGCGCTGTACCGGTATTTGAAAGAGCGGCTTGTCGAGGGCCGGATGACCTATATTTTTCTTGATGAGATACAAAATGTCAATGAATTTCAACGGGTCGTGGACAGTTTATTCCTCAAAGAGAATGTCGATATTTATATGACCGGTTCGAATGCGTATCTGCTCTCCGGGGAACTGGCGACGCTATTGACTGGAAGATATGTCAAGATTGAAATGCTGCCATTGTCCTTTTATGAATATGTATCGGCCCAAGGGGCGGATGACGGGGCGGAGGAAGCGTACCGGCGGTATGTGGAAAGTTCGTCGTTTCCGTATGTCCTAAATCTGGAACAGGAGCAGGTCAGGGACTATCTGTCGGGCATTTACGATTCCATTGTCGTAAAAGATATTATTTCCAGAAAGAAGATTGATGATGTCATGATGCTCGAAAGTGTCATACGATTTCTGCTGGATAATCTGGGAAGCCAGCTGTCGACGAAGAAGATCAGCGATACGATGACGTCAAACGGGAGGAAGATCAATGTAAGGACAGTGGAGTCGTATGTTTCTTCCCTGATGGAATCCTATATCATCTATCAGGCCAAGCGGTATGATATCAAGGGCAGACAGTATCTGAAGACGCTGGAAAAATACTATGTTGTGGATGTTGGCCTGCGAAATACCATGCTTGGGCAGGCCGGGAGGGACGCCGGGCATATTTTGGAAAATATCGTGTATCTGGAATTGATCCGCCGGGGATACGAAGTCTGCGTCGGGAAAATGGGGGATGTGGAGATCGATTTTGTGGCAAGGGATGAGACGGGGCGGAAGTACATACAGGTTGCGGCGACGGTCCGGGATGAAAAAACGCTGGAGAGGGAGCTAAGGCCCTTGCAAAAGATCCAGGACAATTATCCGAAATGTATTTTAACTCTGGATATGGATCCAGCCGCCGATTATGAGGGGATTCGAAAGATCAATGCTTTGGATTATCTGTTGCACAAGGTGGAGATATAGTGAGAAAACGCAGATGTGCGTACGCAGATGTGCCCGGCAGGAAGCAGTTGACTTTTTTCTGCAATTTTAATAAAATGGTACTGAGGATAAGAAGGAAAGGAAACAAAACGCAGAATGAATGATGAAGTGTTGGAACTTGATGTGAAGCTCGATAAAAAGACGCTGGACCGCTTCCTTTTACGAAATAATTTTTTGCGCGCGGGTGGCGTGATCGGTATACTGATCAGTTTGGCGGCGATTGTTGGTTTACTCGTTTTTTGGAAATATTTTGCTACTTCCCAGCGGGTCATCCTGATCTTTTTGGGACTGATGTTTACGGTGATCCAGCCCCTCACGCTTTTAATGAAAGGACGCAGCCAGTTAAAAACCGGGGCGTTCCGGGAACCATTCCACTATACGTTTACCCAAACAGGCATGTCGGTGGAAAATATGGCGGGAACAGTGGAAGTGAAGTGGAGTGACATGAGAAAGGTGATCGTGACGAAAGAGGCGATGTATCTGTATATGAACGCGGTTTCGGCATTTATCATACCCAGACAGGAGTGCGGGGATGATTATGTCAGGCTGGCAGAGCTTGTCGGGGAGAGTCGGAAATGATAGAGGAAAGTCATGGAGAGCGGGAGACGATCGCTTTTGCCAGAGAAATGGGAAAGCGCGCGCAGCCGGGAGAGATTTATCTGTTAGACGGCGACCTCGGCGTGGGAAAAACGGTTTTTACGAAAGGTTTTGCAGAAGGACTTGGCATTCGGGAGCCTGTTACGAGCCCTACGTTTACCCTGATCCAGGAATACGAAGAGGGGCGGATCCCTTTTTATCATTTTGACGTGTACCGCATCGCGGATGTGGAGGAAATGTACGATCTCGGGTATGAGGAGTATCTGTTTGGGGAGGGGGTCTGCCTGATCGAGTGGGCGTCCCGGATCCGTGAGATCCTGCCGGAACATTGTATCCACATCACGATCGAGAAAGATTTGGAGCAGGGGTTTGATTACCGGAAGATAACGGTTGGCTAGCGGGGGCGTTTCCTTTGTGCGCGATACCTTGCGCGGGAAGCTCTTTCTATAGAAAGGAACAGTTATGAAAATATTGAGTATAGACAGTTCCGGCCTGGTGGCAGCCGCGGCGCTCATGTCAGACGGAATGCTGGTCGGTGAGTACACCATCCACAATAAAAAGACACATTCGCAGACGCTTCTTCCGATGATCGCGGATATGATGCGGATGGCGGAGGTGGAACCGGAAGAACTGGACTGCATCGCTGTTTCGGCCGGCCCGGGATCGTTTACCGGCCTTCGTATCGGGGCGTCTACGGCTAAAGGGATTGCCTGGACACTGGGTATTCCGATCGTGCCGGTTTCGTCGCTCATGGGATTGGCGGCAAATGTTTCGGAATGCGGTGTTGTCGTATGTCCGATCATGGACGCCAGGAGAGGACAGGTATACTATGGAATATACCGCTCGGCGCAGGGCATTCCGGAGGTACTGGCGGAACCGGCCGCGGCGGCTGTTTCGTCGGTCGTGGAGCAGATCAACGCGATTGGCGAGCGCACGATTTTTTTGGGAGACGGGGTTCCGGTTTTTGAACAGGTGATCCGGGAGAACGCGGGCGTGGAGATCTGCTTTGCCGAGGCGGCAGACCGTTACCAGAGAGGGGCGAGTGTGGCCCGGATCGGTGGTCTTCTATTTGAGAGGGGAGAATGTGTGACCGCTGCGGAGTTTGCGCCCGACTATCTGCGAAAGTCACAGGCGGAACGGGAGCGCGAGGAATAATGTAGCGGTTTTACCTATTATTACAACTGGAAAAAAAGCGTAGAATTCATTATAATAGAGGAAAAATGATTTCAAAGGATGGCGAGGATGATGGAGAAACAAAAGGTATTGTGTAATAAATGTGGCAGGGAATTGAAACAGATCAACGGGATTTTACATGAGGACGGACTTTTTGTGAGAAAAGACTGGGGTTTTTTTTCCGAAAAAGATCTGCAGATCCACAAGTTTAATCTTTGTGAAACTTGTTACGACTTGATGATCGGGCAATTTGCCATTCCTGTCACAGTGGAAGATAAAGAAGCCGCTTTGGATTGATGTGATGCGCATGGCTGTGCGCAGGAATGGAGTTATGAATGCTGGATGTATGTTTACTTGGGACGGGGGGGATGATGCCTCTTCCGCGGCGCGCCCTGACTGCGCTTATGACGAGATATAACGGGAGCAGCCTGCTCATTGACTGCGGCGAGGGAACGCAGGTAAGCATACGGGAACAGGGATGGAGTTTTCATTCGATTGATATTATCTGTATTACGCATTTTCACGGTGATCACATCAGCGGGCTTCCGGGCCTGCTGCTTTCGATGGGAAATGCGGAGCGGACAGCGCCGCTCACGATCATCGGACCGAAAGGATTACAGCGGATCGTACAGTCCCTGCTCGTGATCGCGCAGGGGATTCCATTTAGTATCGAATATGTGGAGATCGAAGGAGACGAGGAACAATTTATTTTTAACGGATATCACATTTCGGCTTTTAAAGTGAACCATAATGTGGTATGCTATGGGTATAGTATAGAGATCATGCGCAGCGGGAAATTTGATGTGGAGAAGGCGAAGGAAAACGGCGTGCCGATGAGAGCCTGGAGTCCGCTGCAAAAAGAGGATCGTTTTGAGCTGGACGGCGTGGTCTACACGTCGGATTTGGTGCTCGGCCCGAAACGTAAGGGGATCAAGGTTACGTATTGTACGGACAGCAGGCCGACGGAAGGTATTGTGGAGCATGCCCGCGGTTCGGATCTGTTCATTTGTGAGGGTATGTATGGGGAGAAGGAGAAAGCGGCGAGCGCGAGGGAGAAGAAGCACATGACATTTTACGAAGCCGCGGAGATGGCGGCCAAAGCAGGCGTGCCTGAGCTGTGGCTCACCCACTACAGTCCGTCGCTCATCCGGCCGGAGTATTTTATGAAGGAAGTGAGAAAAATCTTTCCCGGGACCGTGCCGGGAAAGGACCGGATGTTCCGGGAACTGAATTTTATGGATGGAAAGGAGGATGGCTATGAGGAGAAGAGCGAGTAGGCAGGAGACAAATCCTGCAAAAAAGATGGCAAAAAATATGAGTGTGTTTGCGTTCCTGACATGTTTAATTGTGATCGGCATCATGTTTGTGTATTATCAGCATAAGAACAGCGACAAGTCGGATGCGGGAGATGTTTCGTCGGCGAGTGAGGTACAGCGCCTGGCACAGAAGGATTTGGATTCGGGTTATCCGGAAACGCCCGCAGAAGTGATGAAGTTTTTGGGCAGGGTAAACCAGTGCATGTATAATAATGAGATCGTGGAAGGTGAGAATTTTGACCAGCTTCTTTCCCAGATCCGCATGCTTTACAGCGATTCTCTTTTACAGCAGAATCCGCTCGAGGAGCATGAGAAGAATCTGAGGGAGGAAATCCAGGGCTTTGCCTCCGTGAAACGAAAGATCGTGAATTACACGGTGGATAAGAGCAGTTCGGTCAAATACCGGACGATCGACGGAAAAGATTGCGCCTATATACAAATGGCGTATTTCCTGAATGAAAAAGGGAATTATTCAAAATCGTTTCAGGATTATATCCTGATCCGTGAAAATGACCAATGGAAGATCATGGCCTTTAAGAAGAACGAAAAGGCAGGAATAAACGACGAAAAGAAGGAAGCGTAAACTGGTATGACAGCCGGCGGCTGCTTGTGGCCGCCGGGTCATCTGGGAAGGTTGAACGATGGAAGAAAAACATATAACTTTACTGGCGGTGGAAAGTTCGTGTGATGAGACGGCGGCGTCCGTTGTACGGGACGGGAGAGAGGTATTGTCGAATGTCATTGCCTCGCAGATTGATCTGCATACGATATATGGTGGTGTTGTGCCCGAAATCGCGTCCCGCAAACATATCGAAAATGTGATTCCGGTCATCGAGCAGGCGCTGGCGGAAGCGGGGATGACGATCCAGGACGTGGACGGCGTCTGTGTGACGTATGGCCCCGGTCTGGTCGGCGCCCTGCTCGTCGGGGTCGGCGCGGCGAAGGCGATCAGCTACGCGTCCGGAAAGCCGCTGATCGGTGTGCACCATATTGAGGGGCACATTTCCGCCAATTACATCTGCCATAAGGAACTGGAGCCGCCGTTTCTCTGTCTGGTCGTATCCGGCGGGCACAGCCATCTGGTGATGGTGAAAGACTACGGGGAGTATGACATCATCGGAAGAACGAGGGACGATGCGGCCGGTGAGGCGTTTGACAAGGTGGCGAGGTCGATCGGTCTCGGATACCCGGGAGGGCCGAAGATCGACGCGGTCTCCCGGCAGGGGGATAAAAATGCCATCCCATTTCCGCGGGCATCCGTGGAGGGAGCGCCGTATGATTTCAGCTTCAGCGGTGTAAAGTCGGCGGTCCTCAATTATATCAATGGCTGCAAAATGAAAGGGGAGTCTTTTTCCCAGACGGATATCGCGGCTTCATTTCAGGAGGCGGTCGTCGATGTTCTGGTGTCCCACACGATGCTGGCGGCAGAAAATTTTGGCGTGAAAGAGGTGGCGATGGCAGGGGGAGTTGCTTGTAACAGCGCGCTCCGCGCAAAGATGCAGGAAGCGTGTAACAGTAGAAAATACCGGCTTTATTATCCGGAACCGGTTTTTTGCACCGACAATGCGGCGATGATCGGGGCGGCAGGGTATTATGAATTTATCAAGGGACGGCGGGATGGCTGGGACCTGAATGCGGTTCCGGGGTTAAAATTGGCAAATTGTAAAAAAGTTGTTGACAAGGAAGCCTGATTTTGGTATACTAGTCAAGCAGTATTTGGAGAGGTGTCCGAGTGGTTTAAGGAGCCGGTCTTGAAAACCGGTGACTCCGAAAGGGGCCGTGGGTTCGAATCCCACCTTCTCCGTTTATATGGATTAATATGTTTCAGCTTGGAGAAGTACCCAAGTGGCTGAAGGGGCTCCCCTGGAAAGGGAGTAGGTCGTTAATAGCGGCGCGAGGGTTCAAATCCCTCCTTCTCCGTTATGTAAAAATTGCGGAAAGTACCGTAAAATGGTGCTTTCCGTGATTTTTTTGTGGAGAAAAGTAAAGCCGTTTGCAAAACGGCTTAATACCTTTGAATACCTAGCCGAGATTTCTGAAGGTTTCTTCTGGATTTTCTGTTTTAAGGTTGTTAAAATAATACTGCATATTCCGCGAAAATGTGTTATATGAGGAACGCTTACTATTAGATGAAGCCCTCAAAACTCCTTCCTATCGTTGTTTGTAATTTGCGGAAAAGGTTCAACTCCTTCCTCGTTTATTAAAAGCCACGGAAAGTACTGTAAAATGGTACTTTCTGTGGTTTTTATGTCAGAAAAATCGTAGAGCTCACAGCCCATCCCGTGGCGAAATCAACCAGGGAACGGTCATAATAAGCATGGATGCGGCAGGAGCTGAAGAACAGACTGAAAAGACAAAAAGATAAATATTTTGAAAAATATTGTCCCAAAACTTGAATTTTTGTCCCTGTAGGTGTATTATATTTATAAGAGATGGAGGCGGTTATATATGAAAAAGAAAAGTGTAATTAATCTGATAAAATACTATGCAGAAGAAAATGATGCGGGCTTTAGAAATGAAGCATATGGTATTGCCAGAGAGTTTGATCAGGCAGGTGATTATCAGTTGTCAGAGTATATTATGGCTTTGTTATCAAGTGCAAATACGTTTGTTCCGCAGATAGAAGAAAATGATTCAGTTTTTTTTGAGAGGATTGAATCTGGCAATGAACCTCTTCCATTACCGGAAGAAATACAGCGGGATATTATGGGTCTGATGAATGCGATAGCACATAATGCAGGGATTAACAAGTTTCTTTTCCAGGGAGCGCCCGGAACAGGGAAAACGGAAACAGTGAAGCAGGTTGCCCGTATTACAGAACGGGAGTTATATATGATTGATTTTTCATCCATTATAGATAGTAAACTTGGCCAGACACAAAAAAATATTGCCGAACTTTTTAGGCAGATAAATAATTTTGCCCACCCGGAAAAGGTGATTATATTGTTTGATGAAATTGACACTATTGCCTTAGACAGAACAAATTCCAATGATTTGAGGGAAATGGGAAGAGCGACATCGGCAATGTTAAAAGGGTTAGATCATGTGAATGAAAGAGTGGTTTTGATTGCAACTACGAATTTGTATCAATATTTTGATAAGGCGCTGCTGCGCAGATTTGATTCGGTGATAGATTTTGACCGTTATAGCAGGAAGGATATATTGGAAGTTGCAGAAGTGTTATTGAATCATTTTTTACGTACATTCAAATATGCTGGCAGAAATAAGAGATTGTTTCAAAAAATAGTAGCATTGATGAATCCGGTGCTGAGTCCGGGCGAATTAAAAAACGAAATACGGACGGCAATTGCTTTTAGCAATATAGGAGAAGAATTTGATTATTTAAGGCGTTTGTATGTTGATTTATGTGGTGAAAAGCCGGAGGATCTGAAAAAGCTGAAGGAACAGGGATTTACGGTTCGTGAAATTGAGATCCTTACCGGGATTTCAAAAAGCCAGGTGTCCCGGGAATTAAAGGGGGATGTATATGAATAGCATGTTACAGCTCAAAGGACAATTTTTGTATAAAGCAAATGCAAGCGGGGGTGGCGGGGCAGGCCTGCCGGCAGGAACATCTGTTAAAAGCAGTCATTTGCGGCAGCTTGAAGAGCAGTTGAAAGAGATACTGGTTTTTTGGCAAAGAGAGGATGTGATTGCGGGCGCTTTGGTAAGTGTTTATTATTGCCATGTTGTGGCAAAGAGTAACAGAATCCGGGGTCTCCTTTGTGTGGGCAGCGAATCGGTTAATCAATCCATTCGGGGATCAAAATTTTATGGAAATGATCCGCATAAGCAGCATGTTTTTACTCATTATGTACAGTTAAACAGATTGGAAGAATCAATTCGCCGGCTTGATATTTGCAGCCATATTATAGACCGTGAATATAATGGGGAAATATTTTATGAAGATATCGAGAGATTAAAAAAGAAAGAAAAGGAATATTCAAATGATCAATTAGCTAAATCGAATTTTATAAATGTTGTCGTGGACGGGCATTACGTGGAGAAATTTCAAATTGACAGGGATTTAGAAGAAGTAAAAGAGCGGTCAATCGTCACCATATACAAAACGGATGTAAAGACAGCAGATTTGTTATCGAAACTTGGAATTAGCATGATTGATGCAAAAACAATAGATGAGACGACGATTCGTTTAGATCCGGATGAGTTAAGCATATTACGCGAAAAAGCCCCCTATCTTATCGCGATGCGGACTTATGACCTGTCAAAAATAACAAAGGAAGATGTACCGGTATATCAGGAAGAAACAATAAAGATACCAGCGCCTGAAAGGGAACCGCTCGTAGGCGTGATCGATACGTTATTTTATGAGGATGTATATTTTAAAGACTGGGTAACCTACACAAAAATGGTGGATGAAAGTATTGAAACGGATACAGATGATTGTTTTCATGGTACAGCAGTTTCATCCATTATTGTAGACGGGCCTGCCATTAATCCGGATTTGGATGATGGCTGCGGGAGATTCCGGGTACGTCACTTTGGAGTGGCAACAAAAGGTTATTTCAGTTCATTTTCCATACTGAAGTCGATTCGTGAAATTGTAGCGCAGAATCGTGAAATCAAAGTATGGAACTTATCTTTAGGTTCTGTGCTCCCCATCAGTTTGAATTTTGTGTCCCCGGAGGCAGCGGAACTGGACCGGATTCAAAGTGAATATGATGTTGTGTTTATAGTGGCGGGCACAAATAGGAAAAAAAGTGAAAAGAAGGGGATGAGGATAGGGGCACCAGCAGATTCAATCAATGCGTTGGTTGTAAATTCGGTTGATTATGATAATCAACCGGCATCTTATCATCGGGTTGGTCCGGTGCTGTCCTTTTTTCATAAACCGGATGTAAGTTATTATGGAGGAGATTCCAATCAAAAAATTAAAGTTTGTGCGCCTTTAGGAGCTGCCTATGTGACAGGAACCTCTTTTGCAGCCCCATGGATAACAAGGAAAATGGCTTATCTAATTCATGTGTTAGGATTTAGCAGAGAAGTTGCAAAAGCACTAATAATAGATTCCGCAGCGGGCTGGAATCGCAGGGATGATTTAAGTCATGCAATTGGTTATGGGGTTGTTCCGGTAAAAATTGAAGATGTAGTACAGACTCCGGACGATGAAATAAGATTTATAATGACAGGGGCATCAAATGCGTACGAAACCTATACTTATAATATTCCCGTACCCTTTCATAATAATAAACATCCCTTTTTTGCCAGAGCCACATTGTGCTATTTCCCCAAATGTTCTAGAAATCAGGGAGTTGATTATACAACGACAGAAATGGATATTCATTTTGGAAGGATTAAGGAAAAGGATGGGAAAACCAGTATCAGCTCCGTCAATCATAACATGCAGGATGAAGCGGGGCTAAATATCCTTTATGAAGAATCCGCAAGAAAATTATATCGTAAATGGGATAATGTAAAACATATTAGTGATACTATTAAAAAAAGGTCCAGACCACGAGATAAGTATGGTACTGGTTTGTGGGGGCTAAGTATTAAAACGAAAGAAAGACTGGAAACCAAAAATGGAAAGGGATTACAATTTGGCGTCGTAGTAACTCTGAAAGAAATGAATGGAGTAAATAGGATTGATGAATTTGTCAAAATGTGTATGGTTCGTGGCTGGGTTGTAAATCGGATAGATATTGACAATCGTTTCGATGTATACCAAAAGGCAGAAGAAGATATTGATTTCGACTGATGATCGGACCTGAGTAGATCTGAGCGGTTAAATCGTTGTTTGTAATTTGCGGAAAAGGTTCAAATCCTTCCTTCTCCGTTCAGAAAGTGCATATGGAAATGAACTTAAAAATCACGGAAAGTGCTGTAAAATGGTGCTTTCTGTGGTTTTTTTGTGGTGAAGGGTTTGAACATCTAACCCTGATAACCGAGATTTTGAAATGTATCTGTCAGGTTATCGTCTTACATTATATGGGGAGTATGATAAATATGTTACCGCCCCCTATACACTCAGCTTGTAAGGGGTGTTCACAATGGGCATTATTCTTTCTTTTGTTGTCGCTGTTGCGGCTGGCATTATAGCCTATGTAGAAAAGTAATGCAATGATTATATGTTTGGCTTGATCCTCCCGCAGGGGTTTTAAAAAAATCATATTGACGTATCGCCTAAAGTAGTATAAAGTAGTATTGTATTAAACGTGTTACAATTGCTCTGTCCCCAAATTTGGTAGGAGGAAAAATCAATGAATGATATGGATGTAATTGTATATTACGAAGGGTTCGGGAGAAAACGATGTAAAACCTGTCGGCATCGGATTGTAACCATTCTGCAATAAAATAAAATGAAAAGGAGTAATATACCATGAAAAAGAGATTGACAATAATAGTCGTAACATTAGCATTAGCCATTACCGGTATTACCATACCAGCAGATAAGGCGAAGGCGGAAACTACATCGGCGCACACAGAAGCACCAACCATGACGTCCGCACCGATGGCAGAGCCTGTAATCGGGCAGAAACGCGGTGATACACCTGACACTTACGAGGTATACACGGAAAACGGATGGGAGAAGGTTGTATGGAAAATCGGGGATGTGTGGCTGAAAGACGCCGATGGGATGATGAAAGAAACACCAGTGTTGATATACACGCCGACCGGATGGAAGCCGTATGACGAAGGAGTAGGCGAAGTCAATAGGTTTTTATACCCAGAACCAACCGATGCACCCATGGAAGTAGAGTGGGTAGAAGTTGAAAGGGAGGGCTCCTTTTTATCTTGTCCAGTAAAAGATGTCATTGAAATAACAAAAGGGTTTAAGAGCGAACTCAGGATAGATGGAGACGGGATAACCGAAGTTGACTGGACATCGAGCAATCCGGATGTCATATCTATAATAAAAACCGGAAACACTGACTATGGTTTCAGTGTAGTAGTTGAAGCGAAGAAATATGGAAAATCAACGCTTACGGCAAAATACGCAGGATATACAACAAAAATCATTCTGAAATCTGCAAAAAACCAATATGTTTGTTATTCCCGCCCGCAATACTGGGATGCCGTAGGAGAAACAATTTTAACTACGAACCAATTTGCATCTGTAAAATATGACAAAAAAGGAAACATTGTGGTGAAATTCGGGCAGGAGCTTACAAAATGGACAAAATTCGGAAAAAAATATTTACGTCAAAACCCGAAAAAGTGTCACGCTTCTAATAGCATAAAAATGTCAATAATATGCAACGGTAAAAAAGTAGTCAAAAACTACGAGAAAAGAGTAAAAAAGATAAAATTCTGCACGTTAAAGAAACCTAAATGCACCTATACGGTTATCATACCAAAGAAGTATATCAAAAAGAAAAACATGGATTTAAGAAAATGTGATTATGATGTGGAACTTTTTACAAAAGTATACTTCCGGGGAAGGTGGTTATAGAATAAGTGGAACGGAGTTCTGCAACGGGATGTGGGAACTGAAACGGAATGAGGCATAAAAGTTGAGAAAGGTGCCGTCCGGTTTTATGAGGTGACAAAATGAAAAAAATGAAGCAAATGCAGTGGAAAACCGAATAAAGGATGAAGAGGTTGCAAAGCATACCATTAAGGATAGTGTATTCACAGACTTGTTTCAAGATAAGAAATACTTGATTCAGTTGTACCGGACACTTTATCCGGAGGATCAGGATACAACGGAAGATCAGTAGAACAGATTGCTCGTTGCAGTTCGGCATTATCTATTGATGAAGTAAGGATGTTGCGGGAAGAGCTTTTGCAGAACGTCTGATATAACAATAATACAGAAAGAGGCAAGATGATTGTTTTCATGGTACAGCAGTTTCATCTATTATTGTAGACGGGCCTGCCATTAATCCGGATTTGGATGATGGCTGTGGGAGATTCCGGGTACGTCACTTTGGAGTGGCGACAAAAGGTTATTTCAGTTCATTTCGATGTTTGTAATTTGCGGAAAAGGTTCAAATCCTTCCTTCTCCGTTCAGAAAGTGCATATGGAAATGCACTTAAAAACCACGGAAAGTGATGTAAAATGGTGCCTTCTGTGGTTTTTTGTGGTGGAGGGTTTGAATGCTTTTTTATCTTTCTTAAATGAAGTCCTAGAAGCTCATTCTTTGCACTATGTATCTTATGTCTAGCTTGATCCTCCCGCAAGGGGTTTTAAAAATTATATTGACGTATCGCCTAAAGTAGTATAAAGTAGGATTATAGAAAATAAACTGTGCTACAATTGTTCTATAAAAAAATTAGGAGGAAAAGGATCAATTATGAAAGTAACTGGATTGAAACGAAGAGTCGCATTATTACTCATCGCAGCGCTGTTCTCTGGCGTACTGCCGATGAAAGAAGGGGTGGGAAGCCGGGCGGCGGAGCGGCCTGTGCTCCGGAATCCCCGCATACTCAAAGGCACTCAGGAAGTGGCGCCCGGATCAGGCGGGCAGAGAGAGTTGAAAAATCCAACCACAGAAGAAGGAATCACCACCTGGGACAGTATCTGGTTCGGTAACTACTGGCAGGGGGATACGAATGGAGATGGGAAAGCGGATAAAAATGATGAGAAGCAGCCAATCAAGTGGAGGGTGCTGTCGGTGGACGGAGACGACGTGTTTCTACTGGCGGATAAAAACATTGATGTGCAGAGATATAATGATACAAGTACAGATGTAACATGGGAGACATGTACGATGCGCAGCTGGCTGAACGGCTATGGGGCGGAAGCGAATAGTAGCGGGAAGGATTACGGAGATAATAATTTCCTCAATAATGCATTTACGGAAGAGGAACAGTCGGCGATAAAGACTACAAAGGTGATAAATAATGACAATTCTGAGTACGGTACCGAGGGTGGGAGTGATACATTAGATAAAGTTTACCTGCTGTCGATGGATGAAGTGATGAATCCGGCATATGGGTTTACTTCTGATATAGATGTAACAGCGACGAGAAATGCAGTGAACACCGCCTATGTGGCAGAGGGAGGAGAAATAGATTCCAGTGACAGGGATAGTGCTGGAAGTAGCGATGATTGGTGGCTGCGGTCGCCGGGCGATGGTCGTAGCAATGCCGCCTACGTGCTTATCAGTGGCTACGTGTACCGGAGTGGCAATTATGTCTACACTGATAATGTTGGTGTTCGCCCCGCCTTGCATTTAAATCTTAAGGCATCGTCAGATGCCATATCTACCTCAAGCTGGTCATATGCAGGTATCGCTACCTCGGATGATAAAGTTGAATGGGACTGCGTGTGGTTCGGGAATTATTGGCAGGAAGATACGAATGGGGATGGGAAGGCAGATAAAAACGATACCAAGCAGCCGATCAAGTGGCGGGTGCTTTCAGTGGATGGGGAGGATGCGTTTTTAATCGCAGATAAAAATCTGGATTGCCAAGAGTACAATGATACGGATATATACAATGATACGGGTATAAGTGTTACATGGGAAACGTGTACGATAAGGAGCTGGTTGAATGGTTATGGGACTGGGGCAAACAAAGAAGGTAAGGATTACAGTAGTAATAACTTTCTTATTAATGCGTTTGCAGCAGGGGAACGATCAGCTATTCGGACTACAAATGTAGCAAATAAAAATAATCCTAAATATAATACAGAAGGTGGTAATGATACGTCAGACAAGGTGTATCTTTTGTCTTTAGATGAGGTGAAGAATCCGGGTTATGGGCTTTCTTCAGATTACAATAAGTATAATGAAAACAGAAGGGCAAAAAATACGGGATATGCAGAAGGGCAGGGAGCATATACAAGTACATCTACAGTGTACGCAGGGAATGGCGAGTGGTGGCTGCGGTCGCTGGGCCACTATAGTGACGATGCCACCCTCGTGGATAGCAGTGGCCACGTGCACCGGTATGGCATCAGTGTCAGCGATGATAGTGTTGGTGTTCGCCCCGCTTTGCATTTGAATCTTAAGTCATCGTTAGATGCCATATCTACCTCAAGCTGGTTATACGCTGGTACAGTTATCTCGGGAGGGGGAGAAAAAGAGGAGGCGTCTCCGCAGCCTACGGAACCGGGAAGCACACAGAAGTCTGAGACAAGTGCTGTGCCGCAAACTACGGCAAATCCGGTTCAGACAGGAGAATTGACGGCAAAACCGAGTGAGAAGCCGGATATTGATCCAACAACCGAACCGAGCAGTAAACCAGAAGTAAAACCGGATGGAGAAACGACAGCGAAACCGAGTGAGAAGCCGGATATTAATCCAACAACCGAACCGAGCAGTAAACCAGACGTAAAACCGGATGAGGGATCGACGGCAAAACCTGAAGAACCTGAAGAGCCGACTGAAAAGCCACATTGTAGAATGGGGATCAAAGTAGACAGATATCGTTACAAAACGTCCTCAAGCGTAAACGGAGCGGCACTGCCTGTGACGAAAGGACGTTCAGAAGAAGTTACATTACTTGGATATAACTTAAAAAGAGAGAAAAACCCTGTTAATTGGGCCATTGGTAACACAAATATAGCTGAAATAACCACAATAAAGACAAATAAGAAGGGTAAAAGCTCAATTGCCGTTATCAAGGGAAAGAAATACGGAAAAACAACGCTGACGGCGGAATATGGCGGGCAGAAAACCACGATCACGATCAAAATCGTGAAAAACGAATATAGTGCCAAGCCAAGGAAATCAGGTATACTGTCACCGACGGGTAAAGGTTATTCGACGATAGGAAAATGCGGAATGATTTCTATGTATTTTGACAAGAAGGGAAATATCATATATAAGTATTATCAGAAATATAGACGAACTAAAAAAGGGCGGAACCATATCAAGTCAAATGAACAGTACTATTTCCATTGTAAAGCGGATAAGACGCATAGAGAGAAAGGCTGTTTAATGACCCTTAAGACAAAAAAGGGAGAGGTTGCAGCAGAAGTGCGGCAAAAGATTTTGTGCAGGGCCGACACGAAGAATAAAGTGTATGTCGATCAATATAAAATTAAAAAGAGCAAAATTAAGATGAAACGGGAAGATATAGACTTACGAACCTGTAAACTACTGATGGATTTAATAGAAGAATTGTAAACTGATCCCTTTTCACAAAAATATTGCCATCCCCCCTGATCTTCATTTATAATAAATATCAGAATCAATCGTGCCTGACAGCAAACGGTTATCAATTGGCTGCCGCACAGAAATGAGGATCTTATGCAGGATGCAATTTACCCGGTAATCGGAAAACAGAGCTGTTTTCCCTTCTATCTGACAGGGATCGGAATATCCTCCCCCGAAAATCACATTAACCGCCCCAAAGGTCTTTACTCCCACCAAATCCTATTTACCGGAGAAGGAGAGGGACAGCTGTTTGCCGGCGGCCAATCCCTGCGGCTCAAAGAGGGATCCGTCTTTTATATCATGCCCGGCATCCCCCACGAATATTACCCGGTGGAGGACAATTGGACGACCGCCTGGGTGGTCTTTCGGGGAAACAACTTGCGGCAGACGATGCAGGACTTGGAGTTCCCGCCCTTTCTAAGCCGGAACGTGGCCGACATCCAGCCGATCGAGAGAATATTTGAAAATATCCTTGCGTCCGCCCGCAATCCCGTCCGGGGAAATGAAACCTGTTCCCTGCTCATCTATCAATATATTATGGCTGTCCGGCGGGCGCTGCTGTTTGATGGCGACAACGCCTGCTCCCAGCGCGTGATCGACGCCGGGCTGATTTATATGAACGAACACTACGACAGGGAGATCAGCCTGGGGGAGCTTGCCGCCCTGTGCCACATATCCCCCCAGCATTTTTGCCGCGTGTTCCGTCAGGAAACCGGGATGCGGCCGATGGAGTACCTGACGCAGAAACGGTTGTTGGAGGCAAAAGTGCTGCTCTGCCAAACGAATAAGAGCATCGCGGAGATCAGCAGGCAGACGGGATACGAAGATCCTGCGTACTTTGGGACGGTATTCAAAAAACATGAGGGCGTTTCCCCGGGTCAGTACCGCAAAATGAAGACGCCCATCATCCTATGATGTTCATATTTTAGGATTTTGTGAATAATTTCAGATTGTGTTCCTTCTCCTTTTTTTATATGATTAACATACAAAGACAGAAGAAGGAGGCATTTGCATGAAGACAAGTAGAAAACGATTTTTTGCAGGAATACTTATGTTCTCGCTTTTGGTGGGAGATGTTTTGCTGGCGCGGCCGGCTGGAGGAAGCGCCGCAGAAGCTTCTCCCAAAGACGCAGAAGCAAAGGCCGCGAACATACGGAAAGGGAGCGTAACGGTAGACGGGGACCAGATCCGGACCGAAAATGTTAACGGCCTGACGTTTAAAGGATTCGGTCTGCTGAGCGGCAATTCCACAAGCGATCTTCTCATGGATTATAAAGCGGAGAATCCACAAGCCTATGCCCGCCTCATGCAGTATCTGTTCGGCGGGGAGTACCCGATCATGAACCATGTAAAGCTGGAGATGGGGAATGACCGCAATAATTCTACCGGGCCGGAATCTGCCACGAAACGCAGCAGGGAGGAAGCGGCGAATGTAAGGCGCAACCCGGGCTGGCAGCTGGCGGCGGACGCCAAGAAGATCAATCCCGGTGTAAAAGTCAGCATACTGCGCTGGAATCAGCCCGCCTGGGTAAAAACAGATGAGGTTATTTATACATGGTACAAGGAAACCATTTTGCAGGCCTATGAGACGTACGGATTTATGGTTGATTACATCAACCCCAATATAAATGAGAGATGGCGCGGTAAGACCGATGTTGCGTTCACGAAAAAGTTTGCGGGCTGGATCGCTGCCGAAACGGAACAGACGATACCGGACGATACCGCGCGCGGTCTGTTCCAAAAGATCAAACTCATCGTTTCCGACGAAGCGGGAACGGTATCTTCTGCCGTATCCGAACAGTTAAAAGCCGACGAGGATTTCTTTAATGCCGTATCTGTCGTGGGATACCACTACAGTCCTTATGATGACGCAAACGGGGGAATGACCTGGCTGGCTGAGCAGATGGATAAGGAGGTGTGGAACAGTGAGGCGCAGGCCACGTTTTCGAACTCGGCGTTCCGGCCCTCCAACAATATGAAAAGCCCGTCCGTTGCTGGAACCGGTATCGGGGGTGCCGGCAGTTGTCTGGAAATGGGAAATACGTTTATAAAGGGATTTGTCAAATCCAGACGATCCCATGTCATCTACCAGCCCGCGATCGGTTCGTTTTATGAAGGCGGGCAGTATTCGTTTAAGGAGTTAGTGAGCGCGAGGGATCCGTGGTCCGGCTTTATTCACTACGATGCCGGCCTGCTCGTACTGGCCCATCTGAGCAAATTTGCAAAAACCGGATGGGAAAACGAGCAGAACACCGCGGGGATCTGGCGTGCGATCCCCGAGGCGTGCAAGTCGGCCGCAGCGGGAACCAATCCGGTAGACGGGCGAAACGGCGGCGAAAATTATATGACACTGGCATCGCCGGAAAAGGATCATTTTTCCACCGTCATCGTAAACGACAGCGAATACGAAATGCAGTATGACATAACGGTAAAAAATATGAACATAGGCGAACAAAACGGCCTGCATGTATGGGAAACAAGAGCCGCCGGCGAAAACGCTCCGTTCAATGAAAATTACATGAAATATACCGGCGCGGCTGCGGCGGCAGAAGACGGAACATACGCGGTAACGGTCAAGCCGTATTCGATCGTCACGGTAACGACGCTGGATGTATCCGGGAGCGAAGAACACACTGCGCCGCTATTCTCCTTACGGCGCAGTTGCCATCCGGCAGACCGGGGGTTCCCATAAGATCGAGGAAAGTTCCGGTTATACACTGAAAGTATTTGCGACAGGTGAATGGGAACTGTACCGTAAAAACAAGGTTGTTCTCTCCGGTACCGTGGGCGAAGAGGATAGTTTCCAGTCTGGCCCGGATCAGTGGAACCGGATCGCGCTGGAAGGGGACGGGGCCACGATCCGAGCCAGCATCAATGGCGCCCTGATCGGAACCTATGACGCAAAAAGAAGCTGTCATTATATAAAAAGCTGCTGAAGAAAAATACAGGCATAAAACGGAGCATGAAAATAAAAGCAGAATGAGCGAATAATTGCGTTAAAAATTCCTTGACAAGGATATGTATTCGCTATATAATAGTCCATAATTCGAAATCATAAAGACGATGACGGAGACAGTATATTTATTTCGAAAGTCACAGAGAGCCGTGTTTGCTGAGAAACGGTACTAGTAGAGTAAATATATGATCCCTCCTGAGTTGCAGCACGAAAGCTGGGGCAAGTAGATGCTGACGGTTTTCTCCCGTTATAGAGAACGCATATGTTGGTATGTCGTAAATGGATTGAGAGCATTAGAAATTCCTGCCGTTTACGGTAGGGTTTCATATTATCCCGGAAAGCATAGTAAAACAGCCGGCATTTGTATTGATACAAAGAAGGCTGTTTTTTGCTGCCATTTAAAAATAAAAAATGACGAAATGACGATGTGGACTGGTTTCGGAAATCAAAATTTATTTCAAGGGAGAAGAAACATGATAACAGAAACTTTTGACGATCGATCAGCAGCGATCATTAATCCGCATGTCAATGAAAATGCGCCGCAAGTCGATGCGTGTATTTTGACTTTTTCGCATGTGATCGAAGAATTTGTCCTGGCTAATTACGATTGCAGGCAGATCGCAGCATTTTGGTTCGCAACAGGAAAAACCCCGATTTATTGTATCGATTATAAGGGAAAGAAATTTGCATTTTATAAAACTTATGTGGGAGCGCCCGCGTGTGTTGGTACGGTAGAGGATACGTTATCAGAAATAAGGACAAACAAATATATCGTATTTGGTGGTGCAGGTTGTTTGAATAAGGAAATAGCACATGGAAAGGTTATGATACCTACACAAGCTTATCGAGATGAAGGTACTTCCTACCATTATGCACCTGCATCGGATTATGTAACTATAAAGAATGCGGACATCGTTGCCGATTTTATGAAAGAAAACGGAATTCCTTATGTGAAGGGAAAAACATGGACAACCGATTCTTTTTACAGGGAAACCGTCAATAACTTTGAAAAGCACAAAGCGGAAGGCTGTATTTCGGTAGAAATGGAATGCGCTGCTTTGCAGGCAATGTGCGATTTCAGAGGACTAAATTTATATACATTCTTTACGAGTGGTGATCTTCTTGACGCACCCAAATGGGATACCAGACGAAAAGAAGGGCAAACCAAAGGAACCCAGCACGACGTCGGTCATTTCGATATAGCATTAGAACTGGCGCGATATGTTGTGGAATGAAAGGATTAAAGAGTTCTTTATTATACAGATATGGAGCAGGTTAAAGAAAGAGAGCGGGTAAAGTGAAGAGAAATAGTACTCACCCTGTAGAAATGAGGGAGAAATGAAAACATTGTATGTATCGGATTTAGATGGAACTTTACTTACGAGCAGTCAGACGGTATCCAGTGAAACAAAACGGATCATCAACCATTTGACGAGTCAGGGTATGCGGTTTTCTTATGCGACGGCCCGGTCAGTTCTGACAGCAGGAAAAGTGACAGAGGGCCTGGTCATGAGTGCACCATTGATCGTATATAATGGTGCATTTATCGTCCATCATGAAACAGGCGAAATCCTGCGTGCGAATTACTTTGAGGCCGATGTCATGGAGGTTTTTACAGATTTGTTTTCCTGTGGTGTGTTTCCAATCGTGTATTCCCGTATCGGCGGTTCCGAAAAATTTTCGTTCATAAAAGAGAAGACGACGAGGGGAATGGATCTGTTTCTTGAAAGCAGAAAGGGGGATGTAAGGACTCGAAGCGTAGATACAACGGAAGATCTGGTTCGGGGAAATTGTTTTTACATTACCTGTATTGACGAGCCCGAAAAATTGCAGCCGCTTTTTGAAAAGTATAAAGAAAAGTATCATTGTGTCTATTCTAAAGATATGTATACGAAGGAACAATGGTTTGAGATCATGCCAAAGACGGCCTCCAAATCAAATGCTGTCCTTCAGTTAAAGCAACTGATGGGGTGTGACAGGCTGGTTGTGTTTGGTGATGGGGAAAATGATCTTGATATGTTTGCTGCGGCAGATGAATGTTATGCCGTAAAAAATGCTGTCCGGGAATGTAAGGAAAAAGCGACAGCGGTTATTGGCAGTCACGAAGAGGATGCTGTGGCAAAATGGCTTCAAACGGAGGCAGAATGGTAGGAGGATCATGCTGCTATCATAACGAAAAACCGCCATTATGACTAAATTTCAAAAAAAATTCAAATTTTTTCAAAAAAAGTGTTGA
>CAJTZN010000014.1 GCA_910584065.1 uncultured Eubacterium sp. | reverse complement strand
GAGAAGGGGAGCGGGGTTGCGACGGCCGTCATCCAGTCAACGGAGATCGGGGACGGTATCGTGACGGTGAAATCCGGGGAGAAAACGGATAAGATCCACGTGTACAGCGTGATACCGGTAGCTGCGAACGGCCTTACGTGTACGACGGGGGGCACCTATCTCGGAGCGAACCTGTCGCCAAACTCCAATAACAATCCGTACGGCTTGGCGATCGGCGATGAGGACCAGCTGGTCATCAAAGCCAATTATGGAAATACGGACTATACCGATGAGCAGATTGCTTCTTACGGAGAGAAATGGGTGTTTACGACATCGGATGAAACGGTGATGTCGGTCAAAGAGGACGGAACGATCAAGGCGTTAAAAGAAGGGGATGCGGTCATTACGGTTTCGGCACAGGGCAGCGGCCAGAAACTGCAGTTCTATTTCCATGTCGCAGACCAGCTTAATTATACGCCAGCTGCCATACGGATTGGCGGCGATAAGGTCGTTGAAAATAATAAACAGCTCCAGCTCACGATGAATATTGGCGAAAACGCGAACCTGTCCGCGAAAGTCACACCTTCCAATGCCTCACAGGATGTGACATGGGAAGTGACAGGAGGCGACAAGTCGTGTGTATCTGTCGATGAGAACGGCGTTGTATCGGCACTGAAGAGAGGTACGGGAACGATCATTACCGCTTCGTCAAAAGAGGCGCCGGCGGTGAAGGCATCGATTACAGTCATCGTCAACGCGCCGGCGACCGGTATGAAGATCCTTAATGGGGACATCACGCTGGATATCGGAAAATCCCTGACGATCAGCAAGACGACGCGAGAGGGCGATACGAGGGGATTCTTTGTATCACCGGTTGATTCGACGGATGCCATCACATGGACCAGCAGCAACGAGGGCGTGCTCGCTGTGACCAGTTCGAATACGCAGGGCGTGACGATCAAGGCAGTAGCGGCAGGTACGGCCGTACTGACTGGAACGACGTCATCGGGCGTCAGCGCGTCGATCCAGGTGACGGTACCAGTGACGAAGGTTCCGGTGACCGGTATCCTCGTCGATCGGCAGGTTACCATCAATGTCGGCGGTTCGCACCAGCTCAGCCCGCAGATCCAGCCGGCCAACGCCAATGAGAGTGTAACATATACGTATCAATCGGCAAATGTAAATATTGCCACAGTCGATGCAAACGGCCTGATCCGTGCTGTGGCGCCGGGTACGGTGAACATCACGGTGAGGACAAATACGAACCGCATGGCAAGCTGCCAGGTGATTGTAAAGTCTCCGGCGAAAAAGGTCGTACTGGCCGCGAAAAATAAGCCGTCTGCGAAGAAGGTTTATGTGGCGAAAGGGCAGAGCATTTACCTGAGAGTGACGATGACGCCGAAAAATTCGACGGATACGGTAACGTTTAAATCAAATAAGGCAAAGATTGCCGCAGTCGGCACGAATGGCATCGTGACGGCGAAAAAGAAAGGCACCGCCAAAATCACGGTGACGACATCTTCGAAGAAGAAAGCGACGATCACAGTCATTGTCCAGAACAAAGCCGTGGCTGCGAAAAAGGTGACGGCGAAAGCGCCGAAGACGTTGAAGAGAGGAAAGACAGGACGTGTGACAGTTTCCCTCCGATCGGCGAAATCCACGGATACGGTCTCTTTTGCCAGCAGCAACACCGCCATCGCGCAGGTAGACGAGTGCGGCTACGTAACGGCGATGAAAAAGAAGGGAACGGTAAGGATTACCGTGACGGCTTCTTCCGGCAAAAAGGTAACGAAAAAAATAAAAGTGAAATAAGCTGACATATAAAAACCCCCCTTGCATATACTGTAACAGTTGAGCAAGGGGGTTTTTTTATGGACAGTGGATATAATGTGTACGAGGATATAAACAAGAGAACCGGCGGAGAAATATATCTGGGCGTCGTAGGACCCGTCCGAACCGGAAAAAGTACGTTTATCAAAAATTTTATGGAGTTGATGGTCATACCGGAACTTTCCGACGAGGGAGAACGGCGGCGGACGATCGATGAACTGCCGCAGTCATCCGACGGCAAGACCATCATGACGACCGAGCCGAAATTTGTGCCCAAGGACGGGGCATGGATCACGCTGCCCAGCGGCGCGAAAGGGCGCATCCGCCTGATCGACTGCGTCGGTTTTGTCGTAAAGGATGCGGTCGGCTATATGGAGGAAGACCGGGAGCGCATGGTGAAGACGCCGTGGTCGCCGCAGGAGATCCCGTTTGAGAAGGCAGCGGAACTCGGAACGAAGAAGGTCATCGGCGAGCATTCCAATATCGGCATTATCGTGACGACCGACGGCAGTTTTACCGAACTGTCGAGGGAGCAGTACATCGAGGGCGAAGAGCGCACCGTACTGGAATGCCAGAAAGCTGGCAAGCCGACGATCATCATTTTAAATACATTGTATCCGCGCAGCGACCAGACGCAGAAGCTGGCGGCGGAGATGGAGCAGAAGTATGGATTGAGCGTGCTGCCGCTTAATTGCAAGGAGTTGGAGAAGGAGGATATATATAGCATTATGGAGACGATCTTGTCCGATTTCCCGATCGGGAGAATCAACTTTTTCCTGCCGAAATGGGTGGAATTTCTGGACCGGGAGCACTGGCTGAAAAAAGACCTTTTGGAACAGTGCCGCGAGATGCTGATGAACATGCGGGTCATGCGGGACGTTACGAAGGAAAGCCTGACGTTAGAGGCGGATTATATCAAAGGCGTTTACATACAGGATAAGCAGCTGGAAAACGGGCAGGTCAATATTTCTGTCGAATTTGTGGAACATTATTATTATGAAATTTTGAGCGATATGATCGGGACGCCGATCACCGGGGAATACGAGCTGATTGCGACGCTAAAGGAACTGGCCGGAAAGCGGGCTGAATTTGAGTCGATCGGCACGGCCTGCGAGCAGGTGAAAGGGCGCGGCTACGGGATCGTCACGCCGACGATGGAAGAGATCGAGATCGCGGATCCTGAACTGATCAAGCACGGGAACAAATACGGAGTCAAGATCAAGGCGGTCTGTCCGTCGCTCCATCTGATCCAGGCCAATATCGAGACGGAGATCGCGCCGATCGTCGGGAGCGAAGAGCAGGCCAAAGATCTGATCGAATACATCGAATCAAACAGCAAGGAAAATCCAGACGGTATTTTCGATACCAATATTTTTGGAAAGACGATACGGCAGCTCGTGGATGACGGCATAATGAACAAAGTGAACCGGCTGACGGAAGAGAGCCAGGTGAAACTGCAGGATACGATACAAAAGGTCGTAAACGATTCGAACGGCGGGCTGGTGTGCATCATCATCTAAATGTTTTTCGAATAGAATCCCTCCTTTTTCTCAATACTACGAATGGGTGGTTGAGGAAATCAGGAGGGAATTTTATTTCCGGACAGGAGGTTTTACATGACTTTTGATGAGTTGTATAAACGGGTGTTGCGGGACAAGCTGAAAGGGAACAAAGAGTTTGACGGGGTGCCGAAACGGAAACTTGATTGTCTGCTGCACCCGGAGAAATATCCGCTCGTGTGGAAAAATGAACCGTGTGACTGCAGCGATCCGAAGTGCGTGACGGCGTGTATGTTCCAGGCGTTGGAAGTAAAAGATGGAAAGGCGGAGCTGAATCCGGATAACTGTGTCGGCTGCGCCCGCTGCATTGAGGCGTGTGAGAGGAAAAACCTCACGTTCAGCCGCGATGCCATACGGGCCGTGGAGATCATAAAAGAGGCGGAGAAAACAGGGAAATCCGTGTACGCGCTCATGGCGCCGGCGTATATCGGCCAGTTTGGAGAGGGCGCGACGCCGGGAAAACTGCGCAGCGCGCTGAAAGGCATGGGATTCACCGGGATGATCGAGGTGGCCGCATTCGCGGATATTTTAACATTAAAGGAATCACTGGAATTTACGGAGAATGTGGAGGAAGAGCATGGCTTCCAGCTCACGAGCTGCTGCTGTCCGATCTGGATTTCCATGATCCGGAAAGATTTTACGAAAATCGTGAAACATCTGCCGGCCTCGGTCTCTCCGATGATTGCGTGCGGGCGCATCGCGAAAGAACTGCACGAGGGATGCAAGACGATCTTTATCGGTCCCTGTTTGGCGAAAAAGGCGGAGATACGGGAACCCGATCTCGTGGGCGACATTGACTGCGTCCTGACGTTTGAGGAACTGAAAGATGTTTTTGAGGAACTGTCCGTTGATCTCGACGCGATGGAAGAAGATGTCAACGAGCACTCCGCGGCCGCGGGCAGGATGTATGCCAGGACCGGCGGCGTGAGCCGGGCGGTAAAAGAGTGTGTCGAGAGCATCCGTCCGGGGACAGCTCTGGACGCGGTCTGCGCGTGCGGGACAGTGGAATGCAAAAACATGCTGCAGAGCATTCTGGACGGAAACGTGGACGGCAATTTTTTTGAGGGCATGGCGTGTCCCGGCGGCTGCGTCGGGGGGCCGAAAAGAAATATCGAGAAGGACAAGGCAACGGAACTCGTCGATGAGTATACAAAGGAAGCGAAATATCGTACACCTGGAGAAAATCCTTACGTGCTGGATCTGATCACGAGACTTGGGTTCCAGACGATCGAGGATTTTCTGGAAAACAGCAGTATTCTGGCGAGGGAGCCGTTTGCTGCGGGCTGATAGCACGCCCCAATTTGGGTAAATGCAGAAAAGAAAAAATATTTCGTATAGTCCTTGACAACGTGCAATTGAATTGTTATAATTTTGATAAAAGATTTAATAAAATTGTAACAAATTGAAACTGTTGACAGTTGATAGTTGATCTGGAGAGGTAAAATATACGATGAATATACTAAATAAGCGATATGCAAAATATGCAGCGATCGGAGTTTTGGCGGCAGGGATCGTTTCTATTCCTGTCAGGGCCGCTATATTGGCGACAGAGGAACCGATCGCCGGCGCGACTGTAGTTGTGGAAGAGTATTGTCAGAATGTAGCAGCCGGGGCTGTTTCGCAGCCGGCCGTAGAAGCGGCCGCGGAACCAGAAGCGGCGCAGGATCCGGCCGCGGAGCCGATCGCGCCGCCGGAGCAGCAGGCAGAACCGGAAGACGAGCATGTCAATCTGAACCTGAATTACAGCCGGCTCGGTATCGCGAGCAAGGTGGATACGTACCTGAATGTGAGGAAAAAGCCGTCGGAGAGTTCGAAGATCGTCGGTAAGCTGACGAAAAACGCCGGCTGCCACATCTATAAAGTGAGAAAGGGATGGGCCAAGATGGTATCCGGGAAAGTGACCGGATGGGTAAAGGCAAGTTATATTGTTACCGATGAAAAGGCCGAGGCGCTTGCGACGAAAGTCGGCCGCGAGTGCGTCGAGATCAAGGCGGATTCCCTGCGTGTGAGGGCGCTTCCGACGACGGATGCACCGATCTACTCGATCGTGTCCGAAGGCGAGGAGTTTGTCATCCGCAAACAGCATCTGACGATGGATTTTGTGAATAAAGTGATCAAAAAACAGAAGATTTCCAAAGATTTTATCAGTCGTGCCGGAGGAATGGAAGCGATCCAGGCGAATTTAGATAACTGGGTTTGTATCCGGGTCGATAATGAACTGGCATTTGTGGCGAAGGAATTTGTGACAGAGCAGTATTCCCTGAAGAGGGCCGTTAAAGTGGGAACGCTTTCGACCGGTTCTTCTGACGGTGTTTCGTCAGATCAGGTATCGATCGCTGAATATGCGAAGCAGTTCCTCGGTAACCGCTATGTATGGGGCGGGGCAAGCCTGACAGGGGGCACGGACTGTTCCGGATTTACGATGAGCCTTTACAGGAAATACGGGCATTCCCTGCCGCACAACGCGGCGGCGCAGGCATCTGTGACGAGGTCGGTTTCCTCGCCAAAGCCGGGCGACCTGTTCTTCTACAGTAATGGAAGCCGCATCAACCATGTGGCGATGTATATCGGAAACGGACTTGTTATCCACGCAAGTAACCCGAGCGACGGTATCAAGATTTCCAATGCGTATTACAGGCATCCGGTGAAGATTGGCCGTGTTATGAACTGATCTGGGGATGGACCGGATTGACAGTCGGTAACAAAATTGTATAAAAATAGTAAAACTGTTCATACTATGGGTAGAATCTTTTTGGAGGAGATCACATGAAAAAGAAATACCTGTTTATGAGCAGTTTTTTTGTCATTGGCACGATTTTTACGCTCATGTTTTTTTGGAGTTATAAAGTATATGATAAGAGCACCCAGGAAGTCCCGGTAGAAGAAGAGGCGGCGGACACGGTGGATACCGTGGCGGAACCTCGGACCAATGCGTCGATGAAATATGTCCTTGAAACGTACGATGATACGACAGGCGTCGTCACGAGCGAGGAGGCTGAGGTGCCGGAAGAACTGGCGGGGCTGACGAGGGAGGAACTGGAAGATCTTTTTTCCCAGTACAATAAGTCGGTCGCGGAGGGCGGTGTTGCAGACGGACCGGACAGCAAGGAGCTGATTTCGTTTTCCAAAGACCGGATCGTCGTGCGCGAAACGTATTCCGGCGCGGAAGAGGAAGAGGGCTTTTTTTTGAAATCGGAAAACGGGGAGGTCGTTATCTTCCATCGGGATCAGGTGACGCCTTATGAAAATACGGGGATCCAGGCCGACGTTCTTCCGGAGGACGAGCAGGAGAAACTGCGCGAGGGCTTTTTCGTGGCGGATGAGAAGGAATTGTATTCCATTCTGGAGAATTTATCTAGTTAAATGCGAAGAAGTGTGCTATACTGGTTGGGTAGCGCAAATCAGGAAGCGGGGAAATATCGGTGCAGGAATGGGGAGGCATATGGAAGAATTTCATGAGATCGTGATCGTCGGCGCCGGTGCGTCGGGGTTACTGTGCGGCTGTTTTCTCGGGAAAGCCGGAAAGGACGCCGTGATTCTGGAAAAGAACGCGTCGGCGGGGCGGAAACTGTTGGCGACAGGAAACGGCAGGTGCAATTTTACCAACCGGCACATGAGTGAACAGTGTTTTTACGGGGATGAGGAGTTTGTGACAAAGGTTCTGGCACAGGTGGATGCGGAGCGAGTGATCGGGATGTTTGAGGAACTGGGCATGTTCCACCGGGAGCGGGACGGGTACTGCTATCCGTATAGCGGACAGGCTGCCGCGCCGGTTATGGTACTGACAGAAACATGCAGGGAACATGGCATATCATTCCGCTTTGATACGGAAGTCAGGAATGTGGTACATAAAAATGGGGAATTTGTGATCCATTGCAACAGGGGAGAGAACTTTCGCTGCCGGACGCTTGTTTTGGCAGCTGGGGGAAAAGCGGGTAAGAAGCTGGGCGGGAGCGGCAGCGGCTATAAGTTGTGCCGCAGCCTTTCCCATCATGTGACCGACCTTTATCCGGGGCTTACCGGACTGCGGGCCGCGGGCCGCCAGTGGACCGCGCTGGCCGGGGTGCGGCTGCAGGGACAGGTGACGCTTTTGATCAATGGGCGGCCGGCCGGACAGGAGAGTGGGGAGATCCAGCTTGTCCGGGACGGGATATCCGGCATACCGGTGTTCCAGCTCTGCCGGGTCGCGGCGGAGGCACTGGCGGCCGGGAAAGCGGTTACCTGTGATTTGGACTGCTGTCCGGCGATGAGTTCCGGACAGCTGAAAGACTGGCTGTCCCGGCACGGCGCCGCCAGGCTTTCCGGTGTCGTCCACGCGAAACTGGCGCGTTTTTTTACGGAGCAGGCTGGCCAGTCGCCAGAAGCGCTTGTCCATATGCTGAAACAGTATGAAATCGTGATCACGGATACGTTTGGCTTCGAGCGAGCGCAGGTCACGGCGGGCGGCGTCTCAACCGACGAGGTTGAGGCGGATTCGATGCAGTCGAAATTGTGTGAGGGCCTGTTTATCATCGGGGAATTGCTCGACGTCGATGGCATATGCGGCGGATACAATTTACATTTTGCCTGGAGTACGGCATACCAGTGCGCGAAAAAGATCACAGAGATGGGAATCATGGAGATGGGAAAGGACAGAGAAGATGCTGCAGTATCGTCAGTACAAGATCAACGTTAAGGAGATGTACGGGGAAGAGGAATCGAACTTCCTGCGAATAAAGATAGCGGAGCAGCTCCGCGTGCCGCGGCAGGAGATACGTAAGCTGCGGATTGGGCGAAAGAGCCTGGATGCCAGGAAAAAGCCGGAATTGTTCTGGAATTATACCGTCGTATTCCAGTGTCCGGACGAGAAGGCGGTCCTGCGCAAAAACAGGAAGAATAAAAATCTTTCTGTCTTTACGCCGCCGCCGGATCTTGCGGATGTCATACGAAAAGTGCGGCGGGAGCGGGGCGGGGTAAAAAATGATATCGGGTCGAAGGAAAACGATACCGAGTCGAAGGAAAATGATACCGGGTCGAAGGCAGACACGGGCGCGGGCCGGGTGGTGATCGTCGGGTCCGGGCCGGCTGGTCTGATGTGCGGTTATTTTCTTGCCAGATGTGGATTGAGGCCGGTTATCATCGAGCGCGGCGGGCCGATGCAGGAACGGGTGGACAAGGTATCCCGGTTTTGGAACGGGGGGACGCTGGACGCGGATACGAACGTGTCGTTCGGAGAGGGCGGCGCAGGCACGTTTTCCGACGGGAAATTGAATACCGGCGTGAAGGATAAGACAGGGAAGAAGGAGTTTATTTTGCATACGTTTACCGCGCATGGCGCGCCGGAGGACATCCGGTACGCCGCAAAACCGCATATCGGAACGGACAGGCTGAGGCAGGTGATCCGGTCCATGCGGGAGGAGATCGAGGAACTGGGCGGGACGTATTTGTTTCACCATACATTCGTTGGATTCCGGCAGGAGGAAATGGGCGATGTTGTGCGGGATGGCAGATCCCATGCGGAGGTGCCGGAGGCGGAAAAGCAGGAGAGAATGCCGGAGGATGCCGGCCGGACGAAGAGAGAGCGGCGGCTGACTGGAATATATGTGCGGGATGCGCAGGGGAAAGAGATATTGATGGCGTGCGATACGTGCGTGCTGGCGATTGGGCACAGCGCGCGGGATACGTTTGGGCGATTGCGGGAAGAGGGGATCGCGATGGAGCAGAAACCGTTTGCCGTAGGCGTCCGTGTCGAGCATCCGCAGCAGAAGATCAATGAGATCCAGTACGGTGCGTGCGGGGAAGATCTCCCGGCTGCCGATTATAAACTGACGGGGACGACCGGGGATGGCAGAGGCGTGTACAGTTTCTGCATGTGTCCGGGCGGGTATGTGGTGAATGCCTCGTCCGAAGCCGGCATGACGGCGGTAAACGGGATGAGTGACCGCGCCAGGGATTCCGGCCGCGCGAACAGCGCCGTCATTGTCGCCGTATCGGGACGGGATTTTGGCAGCGAGGATGTGCTCGCCGGTGTGGAATTCCAGAGGGAGATCGAGCGCCGGACGTTTCAGGCGGGGAACGGGAAGATACCGGTGCAGCGGTTCGCGGATTTTGCGGACGGCGGACGGGCCGGGGAGACGGGAGAGACAGGGGAGACGGGGAGATACGGACGGAACGGTGATTGCTGGGATGACACGGGTCGAGATGCCGAGGGCAAAGATGCCGTTAGCTGGGATGACACGGGTCGAGATGCCGTGGGCAAAGCGGCCATAGATTCATATGACGTCGGTCAGATGCTGCCCTGTACGAAGGGAGAAGTGGTGTCTGCCGATGTGCGGAGTATCCTTCCTGACTATATCGCGGATGGCATTGTGCAGGGAATGCGGCAGTTTGGCCGGAAAATGGCGGGGTTTGACGACGGGGACACATGGATCCTCGGCACGGAGACCCGCACATCATCGCCGGTGCGGATCGTGCGGGATCAGGAACTTGTTTCGGAAAGTATTTGCGGTCTTTATCCCTGCGGGGAGGGCGCTGGATATGCCGGCGGGATCATGTCGGCCGCGATGGACGGACTGCGGGTAGCGCTCCGGATCATAGAGGGCGGTACACAGCAAAAGAGAGGAAAGAACGGAGAGAAAAATGAGGAATAATTTTAGGGATAAAAAACGAATCGTATTTAAGGTGGGGACTTCAACGATCATCCATGAGGAAACGGGAGGACTGGATCTGGTAAAGCTGGAGAAATTTGTCCGCATCCTTACTGATCTACATAACAGGGGAAAAGATATCATTGTCGTGTCGTCCGGGGCCATCGGCGTCGGGAGGAAGTCGATCGGCCTGAAGGAAAAGCCGGATTCCATTTCACTCAAACAGGCGTGCGCGGCGATCGGCCAGAGCAGGCTCATGACCGTGTACCAAAAGCTGTTTTCCGAGTATAACCAGTACACAGCGCAGATCCTTATGACAAAGTTTACGATCATGGACGACCGCAGCCGGCACAACGCCCGCAGCACGTTTGAGGAACTTTTAAAACTGGGCGCGATACCGATCGTCAACGAAAATGACTCCGTGGCGACGGATGAGATCGAATTTGGTGACAACGATACTCTCTCCGCCATCGTGGCGGCGATCGTCAGCGCCGACCTGCTCGTCCTGCTCAGTGACATCGATGGTTTGTACACCGATGATCCGAATGTCAATGCGGAGGCGGAATTTATCTCGTATGTGGAGAGCATCAGCGATGAGATGATCGAAATGGCGAAGGGATCGTCCACGTCGTACGGCACTGGCGGTATGAGCGCAAAAATTTACGCGGCGGGTATCGCCAACGACGCGGGTACCGATATGGCGATCATCAATGGGGAGGATATGGAAAATATCAACCTTTTGATGGAAGGAGAACTGGTCGGCACGGTGTTCAAGGCTCACAAGACGAGGCATTTTCATTTAAAGGAATATTTAGAGCGCTGAAATATGGAGGATGAGGCAATGGAGGAACAGAAAATCAAGCGGATCAATGAGCTGTATAAAAAGAAAAAAGAGGGAACGATTACAGAGGAAGAACGGAAGGAACAGGCGTTACTGCGCGCGGAATATATTGATTCCGTCCGGCAGAACCTGCGCTCGACACTGGCTCATGTTTCAATCCAGGAGGCGGATGGGACGATCACGCCGCTGACGAAGAAAAATAAACATTAAACGCTGCCAGTGCGGTGGAATAGAGGAAGGGTGGTACATAAAAAGCACGGAATGGAGGGAAGGTGAAAAAAGATGGATAAGGATGAGGTGCGCCGTCGTGCGCTCACGATCCGCGACGGTTTGGCGAAAGAGTACCGGGCGGAAAGTTCCACACGGGTTGTGGAACGGGTCTTGCGGTCGGAATGGTTTCAAAAGGCGAAGGCTGTATTTTCGTACGCGTCTTTCCGCTCTGAGGTGGAGACGGACGGGCTGAATCGGGAAGTGCTGCGGCGGGGGAAACAGCTTTTTTTGCCGAAAACGTATGCCGGGACAGGACAGATGCGTTTTTTTCCTGTGGAGGATCTGGGAACGCTGCGACAGGGGTATCAGGGCATTTGCGAACCGGAGGAAACGGTGGCGGCGGAGCGGCAGGTGTTTGGCGATGACAGTATGTTTGCAAAAGAGGATGTGGTCATGATCATGCCGGGAGTGGCATTTGACGGGAACGGGAATCGGATGGGGTATGGAGGCGGGTACTATGACAGGTATCTGGCGCGGTACGGGGGGCAGATCACGCCTGTGCTCGCCGTGTTTGAGGAGCAGGAGCTTCCGGAGATCCCGGTGGGAGAATGGGATGTGCGGCCAGAGCGTATCGTGACGCAGGAGGGGGAGCGGTAGAAGGGGAGAGTATCAGGCAAAGGACCCGTTGAAAAAAGTGATGAGAAATGGTATATTGAAAAAAGAATATGTTTAGGAGGCCTAGCTATGCCGGAAAGCATTCATGATATTATCTACAAATTTGCTTGTCAGATCAGGGAAATTTATGGCGATTCGTTAAAGAAGATCGTTGTGTATGGTTCGTATGCACGAGGAGATTTTCAGGAGGGTTCGGATATTGATGTTATGATATTAGTAGATGCAAGTGATGCGGAAATAAAGAAAAGATTCAATTTAGTGTGTGATCTGGCGTTTGATTATGAAATGGAATATAGTGTCATTATCTCGCCCTTAGTAAAGAATGAGGATCATTTCTTAAAGTGGTCGGAAACATTGCCATTTTATCGAAACGTGAAGCAGGAAGGGGTGGTTGTAGATGGATTTGAGTGAAAGTGCGATAGCGTTATGCAAATATCGTTTAGAGGCAGCAGAAAGCACACTACGTATAGCGGAAGTTTGTTTTGAAAACAAGGGATTTCGGGATGCCGTAAACCGCTCATATTATGCTGCTTTTTATGCCTTGCGGTCGGTTTTAGCATTAGAGGGTGTGGACTTTAAACGTCATAAGGATGTGATAGCATATTTTAATCAACATTATGTTGCTACTGATAAGTTTGAGCGCGACTTGGGAAAAAGAATTGGACGACTGAAAACGATGCGTGAAGATTGTGATTATGACGATTTTTATGTTGTAGATAAGGAGGAAGTTTTGGAACAGTTGGAAACGGCAAAATTGGTTATTTCTTCGATAAGATCATATTTAAAAGATATATATTGAGCCGACGTGTATCGTGACACAGGAGGGGGAGCGGTAGAAGGGGAGAGTATCAGGTAACTATTTTTATTTGCATTTTCATATAGGAAATGTTAAAATGTTTTCAGTAAAAAGCGTATATTCAGTTGGTAAATATAAAAGCAGGGAGGGATGATGTGTTGTCGATAGAGGATATAACAACAAGAAGAGAATAGGATTACCTTTTGGGGATGGTTCCCATATTATATATGTGAATGGAAGTTATCAGAATGTAAATGATCCGATAGGAAAGCTGGTGCATGATTTTGACTGTAAGAGATCAGAAGATTTGTATTATCCAGTGTTGGCAAAACAGATTCATTATTTTAAAGAAACGGAAGGGGGACGAACCGCTATGTGTAAAGCCGTGGAAGAACTTGCAAAAGGATGGGCGGAAGAAAGCAGGCTTGATACGTTATATAAAAACATTCGCAGTGTTATAAAAAACACGAAATGTACAGTGGATCAGGCAATGGAGACATTAGAAGTATCGGATGAAGATCGAGTCGTCCTTTTGAAACGATTTTAAGCAATTGCATAGGGATTTTTTGTGCTGACTACAGCAACAGAGTTTGACTGGAGAGGAGGGAAAACGAATGGGGATGTATTTGAACAGCCGGGCGCCTTACACGCTCTATCAAAACGAAACGCGAAAACCTTATTTTGTTGATAAGACCCGGATGTTAGAAATGCTGTTCCCATTTGTGGAAGCAGGGGGAGACTGTATCTGTATTACGAGACCGAGGCGTTTTGGTAAAACAGTAATGGCAAACATGATTGCCTCTTTTTTTTCAAAAGCGTGTGATTCCAGTGCTCTATTTGATCCTCTTCGGATCGCGCAGTCCGCCCTCACGTAGGAAGAATTGAGAGAGTGGTATAATGGATATCATACGGCTTCGGGTGAGAGTGTATATAATCCCCGCTCTGTTGTGCAGGCATTGCGGTTTAACCACTTAGAGAGTTACTGGACGAGCGCAGGGCCGTATGATGAGATTTTTTATTATATCAAGAATAATGTGGATGATGTGAGAGATGATCTGGCACGTATGGTGTGTGGTGAGGCCGTTCCGGTAAAAGTGCAGGAGTACGCGGCTTCGTCCATGAACTTAAAAACACGGGATGAGATTTTTTCGGCGATGGTCGTCTACGGATTTCTGAGTTATGAGAAAGGAATGGTTTCCATTCCCAATAAGGAATTGATGGATGAATTTGAATATGTGCTGCAAAATGAAAATATTATAGATGATTTCCAAAAATATTGTTATAGAGAAAAAGGAGGAACCCAGATCATGACACTAGAACAAATGGGACTGGCTGCCCGGTCAGCCGCCGCGGAAATGAACCGCCTGCCGGTTGTAAAAAAGAACGAGGGCCTGCTGTTTGTGGCAGAGGAACTTGTCCGGTGCGCCGGCGGCATATTAGAGAAAAATAACATAGACATTGACCACGCGAAAGCGGCTGGGATGAAGGAATCCCTCATCGACCGCCTGCGGCTGACCGACGATCGGATCCGGGCGATGGCGGAAGGATTGAAGCAGGTCGTGGGACTGGACGATCCGGTCGGGGAAGTCCTTTCGATGAAGACGCTGCCAAACGGCCTTCAGGTCGGACAGCGCCGTGTGCCGATCGGCGTCATTGGCATTATTTATGAGTCGCGTCCGAATGTGACGGCCGATGCGTTCGCTCTTTGCTTTAAGACGGGAAATGCCGTGATCCTGCGGGGCGGAAGCGACGCGATCCACTCGAATACCGCGATCGTCGACGTGATCCGGCAGGCACTGGCGAACAAGGGGCTGCCGGCCGATGCGATCCAGCTCGTGGCCGATACATCGAGGGAGACGGCACAGCAGCTCATGAGGATGAATGAATACATCGATGTGCTGATCCCGCGCGGCGGGGCCGGCCTGATCAAGACAGTTGTAGAAAAAAGTACGGTGCCGGTCATTGAGACAGGGACGGGGAACTGCCACGTATACGTGGATGAATTTGCCGATCTGGATATGGCGGTCCCCATCATTGTCAATGCGAAAACGCAGCGTCTCGGTGTCTGTAATGCGTGTGAGTCGCTCGTCATCCACGAGGCGGTGGCAAAAAAAGCGGTTCCTGCGATCTGTCAGGCGTTGTACGGACACGGTGTCGAGATCAGGGGGGATGAGCGCGCGAGAACATACGACGCCGGCATCGTTCCCGCGTCCGAGGAAGATTTTGGCACGGAATATCTGGATAAGATCATTTCCATGAAGATCGTGGACAGCATCGATGAGGCGATCGCGCATATCAACCGCTATAATACCGGGCACTCCGAGTCGATCGTGACGGGGAATTATGAAAATTCGATGAAGTTTTTAAATGAGATCGACGCGGCTGCCGTTTATGTGAACGCCTCTACCCGATTTACGGACGGGTTCGAGTTTGGCTTCGGGGCGGAGATCGGGATCAGCACGCAGAAACTCCACGCCAGGGGGCCGATGGGACTTTTGGCGCTGACGAGTACCAAATATATTATATTAGGAAACGGACAGATCCGCGAGTAAAGGGCGTCAGTAATGCGGCGCGCGAAAATGGAGGAAAGAAATGAAATCATATGGATTAAATGAACTGAGAAACATGTTTTTGCAATTCTTTGAGGGGAAAGGGCATCTTGTCATGAAGAGTTTTTCCCTCATCCCTCAAAATGATAAGAGTTTACTGCTCATCAATGCCGGGATGACCCCGCTGAAACCATATTTTACCGGGCAGGAGATCCCGCCGCGGACGCGCGTGGCGACCTGCCAAAAATGTATCCGCACGGGGGATATTGAAAATGTAGGAAAGACGGCGCGTCACGGCACATTTTTTGAGATGCTCGGGAACTTTTCGTTCGGTGACTACTTTAAGCATGAGGCGATCGCCTGGTCGTGGGAATTTCTGACAAAGACATTGGAAATCCCGGAGGACAGGCTGTATCCGTCGGTATATGAGGAAGATGACGAGGCGTTTGATATTTGGAATAAGGAGATCGGCATTCCGAAAGAGCGGATTTTCCGTTTTGGAAAGGAAGATAACTTTTGGGAGCACGGCGCGGGGCCGTGCGGACCGTGTTCGGAAATCTACTTTGACCGCGGGGAGAAATACGGCTGCGGCAAGCCGGATTGTACGGTCGGATGTGAATGTGACCGTTACATCGAGATCTGGAACAACGTGTTTACCCAGTTTGACAATGACGGGAATGGGAATTATGAAGAACTGGAAAACAAAAACATTGATACCGGTATGGGACTGGAGCGTCTGGCTGTCATTATGCAGGACGTCGATTCAATCTTTGATGTGGATACGGTCAAAGCGATCCGCGACCGCGTATGCGAGCTGGCGCATGTGGAATACGGGAAAGAGGACAAAGCGGATATGTCGATCCGCGTCATTACCGACCACATCCGCTCGGTGACGTTCATGGTGTCGGACGGGATCATGCCGTCCAATGAGGGCCGGGGATATGTGCTCCGCCGCCTGCTGCGCCGCGCGGCGAGACATGGAAGGCTGCTCGGCATTTCCGGCCGTTTTCTGGCCGAGCTGAGCGAGGTTGTGATCCGCGAGTCAGCGGACGGGTATCCAGAACTGGCGGATAAGAAGGATTATATATTGAAACTGATTTCTACAGAGGAAGAAAACTTTAATAAGACGATCGATCAGGGACTTTCGATCCTCGGCGAGATGATGGAGCAGATGAAGAAGGAAGGGACAACCGTGCTCTCCGGTGAAAATACGTTTAAATTATACGATACGTATGGTTTCCCGGTTGACCTCACGGTTGAGATTCTGGAAGAAAAAGGATTTACCGCCGACGAGGAAGGATTTCTGGCGGCGATGGAAGTACAGAGAAAGACGGCGCGTGAAGCCAGGGAAGTGACGAATTACATGGGAGCGGACGTGACGGTTTACCAGTCGATCGACGCGGCCGTTTCGAGCCGGTTTGTCGGATATGACCGGTTGGAGCACGAGTCGAAGGTTACGGTGCTGACGACGGCCGATGCGATCGTCGATACGCTGAGCGAGGGGATGGAGGGGACGATCCTCGTGGAGGAAACGCCGTTCTACGCGACGATGGGCGGACAGGCGGCCGATACGGGAATGATCTCCACCGCGGACGGCACATTTGAAGTGGCCGATACGATCAAACTTCAGGGAACGAAGATTGGCCATGTGGGGAAAATGGTTTCCGGCGCGATCCACACCGGCGATACGGTGAAACTTTCCGTCGATGAGAGCCGGAGGAATCTGACGGCGAACAACCACAGCGCGACGCATCTGATGCAGAAAGCGCTCCGTCTCGTGCTGGGCAGCCATGTCGAGCAGGCAGGATCGCTTGTCGATCAGGAGAAGCTTCGTTTCGACTTTACGCATTTTTCTCCGATGACCGACGAAGAGATCGCGAAGGTAGAGCAGATCGTCAATGAAAATATTTTGCGCGGCCTCCCGGTCGTGACGAAGGAGATGACGCTCGACGAGGCAAAGAAAACGGGAGCGATGGCACTCTTTGGCGAGAAATACGGGGAGAAAGTCCGCGTCGTCCAGATGGGTGAGTTCAGTTCGGAATTGTGTGGCGGTACCCATGTGGAAAATACGAGGAACATTTCCGCCTTTAAGATCCTGTCCGAAAGCGGCGTTGCCGCCGGCGTGAGGCGGATCGAGGCGCTGACGGGCGCCGGGCTGATCGCGTACTACGATCAGATGGAACAGCAGCTCAAACAGGCGGCAAAGGCGCTGAAAGCAGCGCCGGCGGATGTCGTGAAGAAGATCACGGCGATGCAGGAGGAATGTAAGGCGCTGGCAAAGGAAAATGATGCGTTAAAGGCGAAGATGGCAAAAGCGGCGGCCGGCGACATGATGTCGGCGGCAGAAGAGGTAAACGGCGTAAAGATACTCGTCAGCCGGCTCACCGATGTCGATATGAACGGCATGCGGGATCTGGGTGATGAGGCAAAGCAGAAACTCGGGGAAGCGATCGTTGTCTTTGCTGCGGAAAACGGCGGAAAGGTGAACCTGATGGCGACGGCGACGGACGGCGCCGTGGCAAAAGGCGCCCATGCCGGCAATCTCATAAAAGAAATCGCGAAACTCGTCGGAGGCGGCGGGGGCGGCCGTCCGAATATGGCGCAGGCAGGCGGTAAAAATCCGGCCGGTATCGAAGAAGCTCTCAAGCGCGCAAAAGAGGCAGCGAAAGAGCAGATCAGCTAGAAAGAAGGGAATATCGTGAAAAAACAGGCATTCAATCCATATCTGCCGTCCTGGGAATACATACCAGACGGGGAACCGTACGTATTTGACGGCAGGGTATATGTATATGGGTCGCACGACAAGTACAACGGCCACGTATTTTGTCTGGGCGATTATATGTGCTGGTCGGCTCCGGTCGACGATCTGGGGGACTGGCGCTGCGAGGGAGTCATTTATGAAAAAACACAAGACCCGTATAACAAAGAGGGGAAAATGTGCCTCTATGCGCCCGATGTCGTGAAGGGGCCCGATGGCAGATATTATCTGTATTACGTACTGGATAAAGTATCGGTCGTATCGGCAGCGGTGTGCGATACGCCGGCCGGCCGCTATGAATTTTACGGCTATGTGCACTATGAAGACGGGACGCTCCTCGGAGAGAGACAGGGGGACGAGCCGCAGTTTGACCCCGGCGTATTGTGGGAAGGCGACCGTATCTATCTGTATACCGGATTTTGCGGACAGGGGGACACGTCGAGAAACGGCGCGATGGTAACAGTTCTGGATACCGATATGCTGACGGTGAAAGAGGCGCCGAAATTCGTGGCGCCGCCTGAGTGGAAGAGCGAGGGAACTGGGTTTGAGGGACACGGCTTTTTCGAAGCGCCGTCGATCCGGAAGATCGGTGAAACCTATTACTTTATTTATTCCTCGTCCGTCATGCACGAGCTGTGCTATGCCACGAGCCGGTTCCCAGACCGGGAATTTACGTACCGCGGCGTTCTCGTAAGCAACTGCGACCTGCACATCGACTCGTACAAACCGGCCGAAAAACCGATGGCGTACGGCAGCAATAACCACGGCAGCCTGGTGGACATCGGCGGTGAATGGTATATCTTTTACCACCGGCACACGAACGGTTCGTGGTTTTGCCGGCAGGGATGCGCGGAACGGATCGAACGTTCGGCTGACGGGAGCTTTTCGCAGGCGGAACTTACTTCGTGTGGATTAAACGGGGGGCCACTAAAAGGCGAAGGCGAGTATCCGGCTTACCTGGCCTGCAACCTGTTCACGCAAGAAGATTCCATTTATGTGGGCGGCGACCGGTTTCCGAAGATCATGCAGGATGGCCGGGACGGAGATGAGGAACCCGGCTATGTGGCGAATATGGAACACGGCGCGACGGCCGGATTTAAGTATTTTGACTGTCAGGGGATCCAGCGCGTCACGATCTGGACGCGCGGCTACGCCAAAGGTGTGTTTGAAGTCCGGCTGGCGTGGGACGGGCCGGTCGTGGCGGAGATACCGATCGAATTTACGAATGTCTGGGAGCCGTACACCGCGGAAGTTGACATTCCCGATGGGGTTCATGCGCTCTACTTTACGTTTTCCGGGGATGGGAATGCCAGTTTCCGCTCCTTCCGTCTGGAAACGGCGGATTGAGGAAGGAGAGGCAGATGGAGTGTTTTATGATCATCGCTTCCTTTATCGCGGCGTGTATTGCGTATGACAAAAAATGGATAAAATTAGCGATTTTGTTTTTCGCGATCTTTTTTATCCTGATGTTTTGGCAGGCAGTCAATGTATGGGTGTTTAATTTCAGCGCCTTTGGATGAAAAGAAATAGAAAAAACAGTGAATTCGTGTCATAAATTTAGCAAAAATGGTTGACGTATCCAAATTTTATGATATAATTAGTGTTAGTGCGAAAAATACCCAGACAGTTGTATTTTGCACAATCTACAACTGGAGGGAGGTAAGGTGTGATATTATGTCAAATGTGATCGTAAAAGAAAACGAATCACTGGACAGTGCATTGCGCCGTTTCAAGCGAAACTGTGCAAAAGCGGGGATCCAGCAGGAGATTCGAAAGAGAGAGCATTATGAGAAGCCGAGCGTTAGACGTAAGAAAAAGTCTGAGGCGGCTCGAAAAAGAAAATTCAAATAATTGCACATATGATGGAAGAGCGCAGAATCTGCGTTCTTCTTTTTTTCATCAAAAGAAATTTTCACCTTTTTTTGTATCTGGGCCAGGCACTCCCGCATAAAATAATACATAACCGAATGCGTACGAGGTGGAGTATGAATCCCATATCGAAAAAAATGGGCTTACAGCCTGACATACTGGATGGTGCCACCATCGTAAAGACATATGGGGATGAGTATGCCATTATTGAAAATTATAAATCGATCATTGAATACACGGAAGAGACGATCAAACTCCAGGGAAAGCACGTAAAAATATTGGTGTGCGGAAATAATCTCTGCATCGAATCGTTCGAACCGGACGAATGCAGGGTATGCGGTAAAATAAATGACATCAGCCTGATCCGGTTTTAGAGGGGCTGACCGAACGGGGGGAATGAAGGTGAAATGGCTGCGGGGATACATAGACTGTAGTGTCGGCTCGGGACGGTGGGAGCGTTTTATGAACTTATGCCGGCATCATGATATTAAGCTGTGGAACGTCAGGTCAGAACAAAAACGGGTGACGTTCTGCATGTATGCGAGGGACTACAGGATGCTGAAAAAATTTGTGGGAAAAACAAGTGTCGTTCCTCACATACGCAGAAAGAAGGGGCTGCCGTTCGTGTGCGGACAGGCGATGAGGGACTGGACCTTTACGTTCGGCTTCCTCCTGTTTTTTGTCGTGCTGCGCGTATTATCCATGTTTGTCTGGCAGATCAATTATTACGGGCAGCGGGAGTACACGCAGGAGACGATCCGCAAGGAGGTGACGGCGATGGGCGTTTATACCGGGATGCTCCGCAGCCGCCTCGACTGTGACAGCATAGAGAGGAACCTGCGGGAGTGCTACGACAATATGAGCTGGGTTTCCGCTGAGGAAAAAGGCTGCGTGCTGAACATTAAAATGAAAGAGGGGACGGCGGAGAAAAAGGCCGACGCCGGGGATACGAAACCGTGCCACCTCGTCGCACCGTGCCGCGGCACCGTACAGAGCATTGTCACGAAAGAGGGGACGCCGAAAGTGAAAAAGGGCTCAAAGGTCAAAAAAGGAGATGTCCTCATACGCGGCATCGTGGAGATCCGGGATGACAGCGATACGGTCGTGAAAAAGAACGGCGTCCGCGCGGCCGGAGAGGTGACGATCGTCACGGAGAATAAGTTTGAAGACCGTATAAATATACGGCATATGAATAAAAATAAGACGGGAAAGGATGTAGACGTATACACGGTTCAGTACAATGGAACACGTTTTTCTATAAAAAATCCCTTAAAATGGTTTGATAATTCTGCCAATTATGATATAATAAGTAGCGTGTGTGTGGATGAGGAATTTATCCCCCTGCAGGCAAGCCTGAAAGTGATCAGGCGCAGGTACGTGAATTATGAGCCGCAGGAAGCCGAGTACACCGAGCAGGAGGCGGAAGAGCTCCTGCGCCGGAGACTGGCGGCAAGAGTTATGACTTATGAGGAAAAAGGATACGAGGTAATGGACCAGACGTTTCAAATGACGAGGGAACAGAACGAGTTTGTGAGCCGTGGGAGCGTCGTGATGAAAGTATCCGATATGAAACAGAAAGAAGTATCAGAAAAACAGCTGATGCTTAAGAGTGGAAAGGAAGAAGAACGTGATGGCACAGGAGCAGATCATACTTGATATTCCGGCAGATCATGAGAATAATATATTTGGCGGCCTGGATGCCCATTTAAAAAAGATTGAGCGCGCGCTCCGCGTCGAGGTGATCCTGCGGGACGGCTCCGTGAAAATAACCGGGGACGAACAGGCGGTAAAAGAGGCCAGACGGGTGTTCGCGGAACTGCTCGCGATGTCGCAGCGGGGCAATACGATCACCGAACAAAATGTAGACTATGTGCTCGCCCTGACGAAAGAAAAATCTTCGGTCTCCCTCGTGGATATTGATAAAGAGCTCGTCGGTTTTACGATCCAGGGAAAGCCGATCAAACCGAAGACGCTGGGACAGAAAAAATATGTGGACGCGATCCTCGAAAAGATGATGGTATTCGGCGTCGGGCCGGCCGGTACCGGAAAGACCTATCTGGCGATGGCGATGGCCATCCAGGCGTTTAAGCAGGACGAAGTGGGAAAGATCATCCTGACGAGGCCGGCGATCGAGGCCGGGGAGAACCTGGGATTTCTGCCGGGCGACCTGCAGAGTAAGATCGACCCGTATCTGCGGCCGCTCTATGACGCGCTGTATCAGATCATGGGCGCGGATTCTTTCGTCAAAAATTCCGAAAAAGGGCTGATCGAGGTGGCGCCTTTGGCCTATATGAGGGGAAGGACGTTAGACAACGCGTTTATCATATTGGATGAGGCGCAGAACACGACGCCGGCGCAGATGAAAATGTTCCTCACGCGTATCGGTTTTGGCTCCAAAGTCGTCATAACGGGCGACCTCTCGCAGAAAGACCTGCCATTTGCCGCCGTATCCGGGTTGGAGCAGGCGTTGAAGGTGCTGCGGGATGTGGAAGAGATCGGCGTGTCCTATCTGACAAATAAGGACGTCGTACGGCATCCGCTCGTACAGAAGATCGTACATGCGTATGAAAAATACGAGGCGAGGGAACAGTACCGGGAGAACCGGAAGAATCAGAGGCAGAAAAGGAAGTAAGGATGACGATATATTTTGAAGATGAGGCGATGCTTTCGTTTGATTTTGATCCGGAGCGGCAGTTAGCGCAGATCATCCCCTATGTGCGGGATCATGTGAACTGCCCGTACGAGCTGGAGGTAAACGTGACGATGGTGGACAAGACGGCGATACAGGAAGTCAACGCCCGGTTCCGGGATCTGTGCAGGCCCACGGATGTGTTGAGTTTTCCGATGGCCGAATACGATAAACCGGCCGATTTTGACGGGCCGGCTTTCCTCGGGAGCCGGACGGTCGATCCGGATACGGGAGAACTCGTGCTGGGTGATATGATGCTCTGTTCTGAAATCATCAAAGAACAGGCGAAAGAATACGGGCATTCCGAAATACGGGAATTCAGTTTTCTTGTCGTACATAGCATGCTTCATCTGTTTGGGTACGATCACATACTGGAGCGCGACCGCATCGAAATGGAAGAGGAGCAGAAGACAATTATGAACGCGCTGGGGATCCGCCGATCCTAAAGAGTATCTCCTAAGGCCTATATCCTAAAGAGTATACTCCTGGAGAAATGAGGGAAACTATGTTAAAAGGAAAAAAGAAACTGATCATACTGACGAGTATATGTGTCATAGCAGTAGCTGCCGCCGCGGCCGCCCTGTCTGTTTATATGGCTGGAAAAAATACGGAACCGGCGCCGCAGCCGGTAGCGGAAGTGGAGGCGACGCCAGAACCTGTCCCCACCCCTGAGATCACTCCAGTACCTACAAAAGATCCGAACGAGGGAAAGGTAAAGAGTGCTCTCACCGGGGAGTACATATCGAAAAAGAGGGCGAAGCAGCGGCCCTTTGCCGTTATCATCAATAACATCGAATACGCCAACCAGCGCCAGGAAGGAACCTCGCAGATCGACGTGCTATACGAGGCGCTGGCGGAGGGCGGCATCACCCGTATGCTCGGCGTGTTCCAGGGAACGGAAAAGATTAAGCGGCTCGGTTCGGTCAGGAGCGCCCGCCACTATTTTGTCAGCTTTGCCAGCGAGTGGAACGCGATTTTCTGCCATTTTGGACAAACCTCTTACGCTATATCCAAAATCGAGGAATTAGGGGTCAATAACCTGAGCGGCCTTTCCGCGATCGGCGGCGTAGTCTACAAGAGGGACTACTCAGTCAAGGCGCCGCACAACGTCTATACCTCGGGCGAAAAGATGCTGCAGGGGGCCAAAAAACTCGGTTACTCCACAAAATTTAACGAGGAGAAGATGGCAAAGCATTTTGATTTTCAGGAAGAGGATACCGAACTTCCGGCCGGGGAGGAAACGACCTACGTACACCTGCCGTTTTCGGATTACTCGACCTGTTATCTGAAATACGATAAAGAGGCAAAAGAATACAAGAAATATGAGTACAAGACGAAGCACAAAGACCATAAAAACGATAAACAGCTTTCTTTTAAAAATGTGATCATCCAGCTCGTCAAGGAAAAGAATATTGACCGCAACGGCTATCAGCACTTGTATCTGCATAAGCGCAAGGGAACGGGTTATTACATCACGGATGGCGGCAGAATGCAGATCGAGTGGAGGAAAAACGAGGAAAAGGGGACGATGTGTTACTACGATATGGACGGGAACGTGCTGCGCATCAACCCGGGAAAGACGTATATCGCGGCATATCCGACCAGCCGGAAGGGTCTGCTGTCATTTGAGGATAAGACGGATAAAAAAACGAAGGCAAAATCAAAGAAAAAGAAAAAATAACGGAAGGATACCGGTATGGGCGTAAACAAGCAGAAGAAACAACGGAGTGCCAGTTTTTTGAAACAGGGAAGCTTATTAGCGATGGCTTCCCTTGTTGTGCGCTTGATCGGCATGATCTACCGGATTCCGATGGCCAACATACTGGGGGATGGAAACGGGATCTACGCGGTCGCCTTTGATATATATGATATCATCCTGATCGTTTCGTCCTACAGCCTGCCGCTCGCGCTCTCGAAGATCATTTCCTCGCAGCACAGCCGCAGGGAATATAAGAACATGGGAAAGACATTCCGGCTCTCGCTCTGCTTTGCGGTCGCCTCGGGCGGGATATTCGGAACGGCGCTGTTCGCGCTGGCAGGATTGATCGAGGAACATATCTATCCGGCTTACGCGGGACTCCGGATTCCGCTGCGCGTGCTGGCACCTACGATTTTCATTGTCGCGATCCTCGGCGTGTTCCGCGGTTTTTTCCAGGGCAAGAATACGATGGTCCCGACCGCCGTTTCACAGGTGTTGGAGCAGGTTGTAAATGCCGTTGTCAGTGTGGCGGCAGCTTATCTGTTCATGAAGTGGAACGCCGACAGTCTGGTGAGGAGCGCGTGGGGGGCTGCAGGAGGAACGCTCGGTACGTGCCTCGGCGCGCTCACGGCGCTCATGCTCGTCGTATTTGTGTACTGCATCTACCGGCCGATCCAGAAAAAAATGGAGCGGCGTGACCGCTCAAGGCGCGTGTACACGACCGCTCATATATACCGGATCCTCTTCCTCACGATACTGCCGATCATTTTGAGCCAGACGGTTTATCAGATCAGCGGCCTCATTGACTATTATCTGTTTAGCGACGTCATGGGCGCGAAGGGTGTCGGCGATAAGGTGATCTCGTCACTGACTGGTATTTACAGTTCGAATTACCGGACGCTCACGAGTGTGCCGATCGCCATCTCCACGTCGATCGCTTCGTCCATGATCCCGAGTGCGGTGGCCGCTTATACCCAGCGGGACATTGGGCAGCTCCGCTACAACATCCTCTCTGGTATCAAGTTTAACATGATCATTGCGTTCCCGTGCGCGATGGGATATACCGTACTCGGCCAGGGGATCGTCAGGCTTTTGTTCCCCTCGATGGATTACGATCTCGGCGGCCATCTGATGATGGCGGGCTCGGCGGCCATTATATTCTATGCCATTTCCAACGTGACGGGAAGCGCGCTGCAGAGTATCGACAAGATGCGGATTCCCGTGATCCATTCTGCTATTTCCCTCGTGCTGCACGTTATCATCGTCATCACGCTGCTAAAATTTACCGGCCTGGGGATTTATGTTCTCATCATCGGAAATGTCACGTTCCCCATCGTCGTCGGTGTGCTGAATATCCTGGCTCTCAAACGCTACATTCCGTCGTTCCGCTTAAAGCCGCTGAAAACGTTTTTTGTACCACTGTCGGCGTCTTTGTGGATGGCGATTGCCGTCGTCATCATCTATGTTTCAGCGAGCCGCCTGTTCGGTATGGCGTTCGGTGCATCCGTGACGAACGCGCTGGCAGTCTGTATCTCGCTGCTTGTCGCCGTATTTGTGTACTTTGTCGTCTTTTTGAAACTGCGCGGCATGACGAAACAGGAATTGTTTGATTTCCCGATGGGCCGGCGGCTTTATCTCGTGGCGAGAAAGTTACATCTTATGAAATAGTTTTCGCAGGGCGTCCATGAAATAGTCGGTAAAACCTGCTTCGGCAACGGGTTCGGCAGCTACGATCTCAATGCTTCCGATACTGTTATTATCATACAAATATTCAACAGATCCAATCACGGCGCCTTGTTCCAAAGGTGCCTTTATATTTTCCGCATAGGTGATTTTTTTTGTGATGAGATCCGTATCCGTTTCGCTCGTAAACGTGTGGGAAAATATTGATCCCGGGGCGGTTTTGACCGTGTTTTTCGTGCCGCCCTGGATCGGAACTTCTTCGAGCGAGCCGGCGATGTCCGGGTCTTTGTAAATACTGCAGTTGGCAAAGCCGTAATCGAGGAGGGCCTGGGCCTCGGAAAACCGTTTCTTATGATCCGGCGCTGCCATCACAACGGCGATCAGGTCCATGTCGTTGCGGCGGGCCGTGGCGCTCAGACAGTACTTTGCTTTCGAAGTTGAGCCGGTTTTCAGTCCGGTGATGCCGTCGTAAAAGCGGACGAGTTTGTTCGTATTGGTAAGCCCGAACTCGGATTCGCCTTTTTTTGTTTTGTGTGTGATCTTATCCATCCATACGGTGGAATATTTGCTGATCTCCGGGTGTTTGGTAATGAGTTCGCGCGACATGAGCGCGACGTCGTAGGCGCTGGAGTAGTGCCCGGAGGTGATGTCATCGTCCAGTCCGGTACAGTTTTTGAACTGGGTGTGCTCCATGCCGAGCGCTTTTGCCTTTTCATTCATCTTTTTGACAAACGCTTCTTCCGAACCGGCGATTTTTTCCGCCATCGCCGTAGCGGCATCATTCGCGCTGGCGATGGAGATACATTTGATCATGTCGTTGACGGTCTGGGTCTCGTTCGGTTCTAAAAATACCTGTGAGCCTCCCATGCCGGCCGCGTATTCACTGACGGTAACGCTGTCGTCCAGTGAGATCTTCTTACTGTCCAGCGCCTCGAAGATCAGAGTGAGCGTCATGATTTTTGTAATACTGGCAGGTACGAGTTCCTTATCTTTGTCTTTTTCGTAAAGGATCTCACCGGTCGCCCCCTCGATCAGTACGGCGGAAACAGCAGAAACATCCACGGTGCCTCCTGAGGCGCCGTTGGTGCCTCCTGAGGCGCCGTTGGTGCCTTCTGAGGTGGCGTTGGCGTCTTCTGAGGAGGCGTTCGTCTCCGCAAAAACAGGTCGTTCTGTTATGCGGGAAAAACCGGCTATGTATAAAAAACAAAACAGAAGCAGGTACCATTGTCCTCGTTTTTTCATTAAAATCTCTCCCGAAAAGTTTCTTTAACAAAATATATGCCGGACCAGGAAAAAAAAGACATGATTCGCCGGAAAATATCCGTCGGAAAAAAATTCCGTTGGAAAAAAATTCCGTTGGAAAAAATTTCCGTTGGAAATTATCCGTCGGAAATCATCCGTCGACCGTGATCCTGCATTTGTAGACAGAATCCCCCTGCCGCACGGATATGACCGCAGTACCGGGGCGGATCGCGTATACGGTGCCGAATGGGGTGACGGAGGCGATCCGGAAATCCGAGGTAGAGTAGGTCGCCGTTTTTTTTACGCCGACGATCGTCACGGAAATCCGTTCCCCCGGTTTCATCGTGGCGGATTCGACGTTCAGCCGGTCGTGGAAGCCGGTGCTCCACTTGTCCGTATAGCCAAAGCGGGTATGGGGGTAGAGAAAACGGCAGAGAAGAACGAACAGCAGAATGAGGATACTTGCCTTTTTCGTCATTTTCATAGAATCTCCATTCCGGAGCGTTTATGCGACGGGGTGACGGGAAATTCGCGAAGGCGATTTCTCGTCTGCCATCAGGGCTTATTTGTGACGCTCCGGCACAAATAGCCGTGTAACAAATAAGCTATCAAGCTTATTTGTTACACTAAAATCCTTTTTTATCATATTATGCCAACTGAAATACAGGGTGCAAACAAAAATATAAAAGAGCAATATGAAAAATAGATCAAATTTGGCAGTACGTTTTTGTTGACAAAATGGGATTTTTGACGTATGATTATTGTGTTAATCATTCTTTGTGCGTTAGCACATCTAAAAAGGAGAGAGTAAGTAATGAGACAAAACATGAAGAAAGTCATCTGCATGGCGGCCGTTGGAGCACTCACGTTAGTCAGTGTGATAGGGGACAACGTGACGTCGGAGGCAGCTGCAAAGACGAAGAAGATCGTCATGAACAAAAAGAAAGTAACCCTGGAAGCAGGAAAATCCTTTAAACTCAAAGTGAAAAAGGTAAAACCTGCGAAAGCAAGCAAAAAAGTAACTTATAAATCCAACAAAAAGAAGGTTGCCACGGTAAGTAAGAAGGGCGTTATCAAGGCGAAAAGCAAGGGTAAAGCTACGATCACTGTGACAGCTAAGAACAATAAGAAGGCAAAAGCCAAGGTGACGGTAACTGTCAAGAAAGCAACCAAGCCGAATAACGACAATAAGACGGCAGCGCCGACTACACCAGCAACGGCAGTGCCAAGCAATGCACCGTCAGCGCCGAGCCAGGTTCCTTCCGTGTCACAGCCACCGGTAAGTTCCACGGCACCGTCGAATGTTCCGTCTGCAAGTGCACCGGCACAGGTTTCAAAGGCGCCGGCTACACAGAAGCCGACGACCCCTCCGCCACCGCCGAAGTACACGTTTCCAGCAGAAACAGCGAAACCTCAGATTGACTATGACTTTACAGACGAGCGTTCTTATAAAAATGAAAACGACAGCTGTGAGTACACAGTCAACCCTGACAAAACAATGACGATTAAGTTCAAAAAGCAGTATGCAGCGATGAATTTTTATCTGCCGGATAATGCTCAGAACTACTACAGTGATTATAAGTCTGTGAGAATCGTATATTCCAGTACCTATAGCGGAACACCATCTACGGATGAAGGTGACGAGGGTAAGGGACACCTTGGATATGCGCTGTATGACGGTGCTTTGGATTATGAAGGTGCAGATTCTTCCGGTACAGAAACTGGAAAGCATCCGAACTGGAATCATCCGGTTAAAAACACAAATGGTGAAGAGAAAACAATTGTTGCGACTTATGAGGAGATTTCTGATTGTGTAGGAAATTGTCTGCGCGGTATCCAGATTTTCTGTCCGGATGCAGTAGATGAACAAAACTACATTACAATTCATATCAAGTCCATTACGTTTTCTACCAGCTTGGTGCCGGGCGTTACACCGTCGGAGCCAGAAACACCGCCAACGGAGTCAGCAAAGCCAGAAACACCGCCGACAGGTTCAGCAAAGCCAGAAACATCGCCGTCGGAGTCAGCAAATCCAGGAACACCTTCGACGGGGGCAGTAACACTGGATTTGTCTAAATCCAGCACGTACGTAACGGAGGGAGCAGATGTGAAACCGGCTTATGATGCTGCCAAAGGTGTTCTGAATGTTGAAGTGCCTTGTACGCAAGCAATCATTTTTAAAGTGCCGGATGATGGAAAGAAATATACAAAAGCGAAAGTTACGTATTCTACGCCAGATGATAACGTAAATGTATATATGATTGATGAAAGAATTAAAAATGATGGTAAAGGGCAGGCGGAAGCAGATGGATCAGATGGTCAGCATCAGGAAGCCAATCTGTCAGCTGCGGCAGATACGGATAGTACCAAGGAGTACACAATAAAAGATGATTATGTAGGTGGATGCTTTAAGGCAATCAAGTTTGTGTATCTTGACTGGGATGCTATTAACAGCGGTCAGATGGGTTCCAGTAAGACAACTCTCAGCATTAAGAAGATCGAGTTAAGCTGACATAAATGATTTTAATAGAGAAAACTCCAAATCGGTACATTACGGTTTGGAGTTTTTTCTTTGCCATGATCCGCGTGAAAGGCATGTTCAAAAGCAGCAGAAGTGTGAGTAATCATGGAAAAAAATGGAGGAAACTATGGAAAATTCCGGGGATACAAGGTATGATGAAATGTTCCGTTTTGTAGAACAATGTCTGGACGGATACGCGGCGGGCGCCGGGAGTAAGGATAAGATCCCGTATTCCAGATTTGATCATACGAGGCGGGTGTACCGATGGATGATGCAATTGTATGAGGCATGTGAACACCGGGAACAGATGGATCTGGAATCACTCAAGATCGCAACGATCTTTCACGACTGCGGGTATGGGAAAGGGCGGAAGGGGGAGCACGCCGTAGTAGGTGCTAAAATATGCCGGGATTATTTGAAGGAAAGAAATTACAGTGAGGAACAGATTACATTTATCTGTGAATTGATTTCCAGTCATTCTGATAAACAGCGGATATGGGCAGATATTCCATGGGAACTGGTCCTGCTCATGGAGGCAGATCTCTTAGACGATACGGGAGCACATGCCGTCGTGATGGATATTTGGATGGAATCGACAGAAGAAGAGGTCAGTTTTGAGTCGATCCGCGACCATATCGCACGTTTCTCATTGAAACAGATCAATAATAATCCGATGCGTACACCGGCTGCGAGGGAGATTTGGGAGAAAAAGAGTGCGCTCGTAAAGGCTTTTTATGAATCGTACTGCAGGGATCTGGCATGGGAGCAGTGGCTTGGGCTTTCGGGTGAAAATTAACTTGTTTGTATTCAAATCAATGAGGAGGGCAAATGCCCTCCCCACTTTTTTATGTTTTCTTAATCTGTCATTTCTTATTACACTTCAAACAACATATCCCCATAAGAAGGAACCGGCCAGTCTTCTTTGTCAACAAGCATTTCCAGCTCGTCGATCGGGGCGCGCAGTTTGTTCATCGCTGGGAATACCTGATCCCGGTAAAATTCCGCCTGCGTTTTCGCTTCCTCGATCGCGCCGGCTTTTTCGTTGATCTCGCGGAGGGCGATGAGCGCCTCTCTTGTGCTGGCGAGAAGGGTGGAACACTGTTTGAGGATCGATGTCTGTACGGATATATCGGCCTCCGGGCACGCCTTCTGGATGCTGTTGATCGACTCGGCGAGGCTCGTCGTGTATTTGATGACCGAAGGGATGTACTGTTTGGTCGCCATATCGATCATGGCCTTTGCCTCGATGTTGATGGCTTTGGCATAAGCCTCATAATTGATCTCGGCGCGGGATTCCAGCTCGGTTTTGGAAAATACGTTCTGGTTTTCGAACATCGTGACCGTTTTTGGTTCCGTCAGCGAGGAAGTGGCGTCAACCATCGTCCGCACGTTTGGCAGGCCGCGCTGTTCCGCCTCGGCAACCCACTCATCGGAGTAGCCGTTTCCGTTGAAGATGATCTTACGGTGTTCTTTTAATGTCTTCTGGATCAGTTTTTCAGCCGCTTCGTTCACATCCGATGCCGCTTCGAGTTCTTCCGCCATTTTCTCCAGAACATCCGCAACGGCAGCGTTCAGCACGGTATTGGCGTCCGCGATCGACATCGAAGAACCGAGCATACGGAATTCAAATTTGTTTCCGGTAAACGCGAACGGCGATGTACGGTTCCGGTCGGTCGCATCCTTTTTCACTGGAGGGATCGAACTTACGCCGATGTCCATTTTTCCGCCTTTCAGACTGTGCGTAGCAGTACCGGTTTCAATAATCTGCTCCACGATGTCTTCGAGCTGCTCACCGAGGAAGATCGAGATGATCGCCGGCGGCGCCTCGTCAGCGCCGAGTCTGTGGTCGTTGCCCGGGTTGGATGCTGACATCCTAAGAAGAGCGGCGTGCTCATCTACAGCGGCGATCACGGCGGTCAGGAACAAAAGGAACTGCGTGTTGTTGTGTGGCGCGGAACCGGGACTTAACAGGTTTTCGCCGTTATTTGTCACGATTGACCAGTTGTTGTGCTTGCCGGAACCGTTGACGCCGGCAAATGGCTTTTCATGGAGCAGGCATTCCAGGCCGTGCCGTCTTGCCACTTTTTTCATCGTCTCCATTACGAGCTGGTTATGATCGGTCGCGATGTTGGCGCTGTCGTAGATCGGCGCCATCTCATGCTGCGCCGGCGCTACTTCGTTGTGCTGTGTCTTTGACAGGATGCCGAGTTTCCATAATTCTATGTTCAGTTCATTCATAAAGGAAGCCTGCCGTTCCCGGATGCTTCCGAAGTAGTGGTCATCCAGTTCCTGGCCCTTCGGCGGCATCGCGCCGAACAGCGTGCGGCCTGTAAAGATAAGATCCTTCCGCTGTAAAAATTTATTGCGGTCAACGAGGAAGTACTCCTGTTCCGGTCCGACGGAGCACGATACGTTTGTCACGTCGTTCTTTCCCAATAATTTCAGGACGCGGACAGCCTGTTTGCTGATCGCTTCCATCGAGCGCAGAAGGGGAGTCTTTTTATCGAGCGCCTCTCCTGTGTATGAACAGAACGCGGTGGGGATGCAGAGCGTCACGCCGATCGCGTCTTCCCGTAGAAACGTAGGCGAGGTGCAGTCCCATGCGGTATATCCCCTCGCTTCGAATGTGGCGCGAAGGCCGCCAGAAGGGAAGGAGGAAGCGTCCGGCTCACCCTTGATCAACTCTTTCCCGTTGAATTCCAGAACGGCGCGGGAATCGGATTCCGCGCTGATAAAGGAGTCGTGTTTTTCCGCGGTAACGCCGGTCATCGGCTGGAACCAGTGTGTATAGTGGGTGGCTCCGTTTGCGAGCGCCCATTCTTTCATGCCGTGGGCCACTACATTTGCCATTTCCGGGGTGAGTTCCTCCCCGTTCTCAATCGTTTTTTTCAGAGCCTGATATGTTTTTTTGGGAAGGTATTCCTGCATGACTTCGTCATTAAAAACTTTCGTTCCGAATACGTTTGAAATTACATTAGTTTCCATCGTTTCCTCCATTCCGGCATTTGCCATGCCAAAAAAATACTGATTATGTGCGCCATTCTTTTTCATTATACACGAAAAATGTGATTGTGCAATAGCAAAGAAAAAGGTGTCCTCAAATAAATGAGAACACCTTCGTTCTGTCTTAGCACGAAATCATGATACCACGTGGCCCGGAAAATGTAAAGGGGTTTTTTATTTTTTTTTGATTTTCTATTTTTTCTATTCCTTTTAAAATGCTTTACACCTCATATCATATCCCTTATAATATAGACAGTAAAACATGCTGCATGATAACAGATTAGTTAAGAATGGAGCGGAGGAGGGTAATTATGTTTCAGTTTACAGACGACTGCAGGACAGGGATCGAACAGATTGACGAAGAACACAGAACGCTTTTTGAATTGTTGAATGAGTCGTATACGCTCGTGACGACTGTGTACGGGGGTGACTATTTTGACCAGCTCAAGGATATGATCGGGAGGCTCGACGATTACGCAGAACTGCACTTTAACCATGAGGAGGAGTACATGGCGCAGATCCGCGACCCGGAACTGATCCTCCAGCGCGCGCAGCACGATTTTTTCCGCCATAGGATCTGCGGATTTTCCGTTGTCAATATTGATGAGGAAGAAGAGCAGAGGCGCGTATTGGCAGATCTGGTTGATTTTTTGGCAAAATGGCTTTACCGGCACATATTGAGCAGCGATATTCTGATTGGGAAACTTCCGCCGCTGGAGGAATGGATGATCAAGGAAAATCCATGCGAATTTACGGACGACTACCGGATCGGTATCGACCTCATCGATCACGAACATGAACAGCTGTTTCGTATTGTGGACCAGGCGTACCGCATGGCTAAGACGTTCGAGGGTTCTGTGAACGGCGGCGAGGCGGCTCGGATCCTGGAACAGTTAAGCGCATATACAAAGGAACATTTCAGGGATGAGGAAGAGTACATGGAGAGCATCCAGTACGAAGGCCTCGCGGCACAGAAGCGCGCGCATGAGGCCTTTGTGGATAAATTGGAGACGATTGATATCAAAGAACTGGAAAATGGCTCCAGAGAGTCTTTTCAGCAGCTGGTCGAATTTTTGCTCGGCTGGCTGATCAACCATATCCTGCAGAGCGATAAGAAGATCCCGATGTTCGAGCAGGACGAGTGACGGCCGGCGTAAGAGTCGTCAAAGCGAATAACGCCAGAGCGATGGCGCTTGTGTGACATGCCTGTGTGAATGACGCCAGTGTGAATAACGCCAGTGTGATAGCGCTTGTGCTCGGATCAGAAAGCGAGAAAGGTTTTTAGGATATACCGCCCAATGTCTGCGAATTCCAGCGGCTCAATATTTTCCTGCGGATAGACGGGGAAGCTTCCGACCGGCGCCTGATCGATGGATATCGTTACCGTGCCGGCGCTCACATCGGTCCGCACCGGAGCCTGTAACTGTGGCGAGATTTGGTATTCGATGTCGATGGTGTCATACGGACTGAGCAGGTATGCCGGGATTTCCGGCGTGGTGACGGAAACGGTATCCGATTTTCCGCCGCTTACCGGGATCCGTACCGCGGACAGATCTTCGATGGGGATAGTCTGATAAGAATACTGGTCAAAGCCAAAATTCATCAACCGTTTCGTATCGTTCCACTTATACGATTTGTTCGGGGGCCATCCGCTGCCGAGGACGCAGCTCACGAATGTCCGCTCCTCCTTTTTGGCGGCGCCGACGAAACAGTAGCCGGCTTTTCCGGTAAACCCGGTTTTGATACCCAGGGCGCCGGGATACGAGGTCAGAAAGGCGTCTTTATTGGAAAGGGAGTACGACCGCCCGCCGTTTACGGATGTGATCGTCCGCGAGGGCGTCTGTATGATTTGAAGGAAGGCTTCGTTTCCCACGGCGTAGGAGGCGAGGCGGCACATATCGGCTGGCGTGCTTCCGTGCCCTTCGGCGTCCAGACCGTTCGGCGTGACGAAATTGGTCTGGGCCATGCCGAGTTCTGCCGCCTTTGCGTTCATCATCGCGGCAAATCCTTCCACGCTGCCGCCGATGTGCTCCGCGATGGCCACGGCGGTGTCGTTGTGGGATTCCAGCATCAGGGAATACAACAGGTCGTTCAGGCGGAATGAACTGCCGGAGGGAGCGCCCAGATGGACTTTTGGCATTGAAGCAGCGCACTTTGAAAATGTAACTTCACTGTCCGGATTTCCATTTTCCAGCGCGAGAAGGCAGGTCATTATCTTTGTCGTGCTGGCCATCGGCAGCGCCGTATGTTCCTGTTTCCCGTATAAAACGCGGCCGGAGGCGGCGTCCATCAGGCAGGCGCCGGCGGCGTACAGTGTGAGGGCGGGTTTCTCCGGACTGCCGGCGTCGATGTGCCCGGGCGGCACGGAAGTGAGGGGAGCGGTGCGGGGCTGTGTCTGCGGCCGGTTTGCCATATGGCACCAGCAGAGGAATAGAAGTACGAGGAAGGTAAAAAACGTGTACAGGCGAGTTAATTTCATGATCAATACCGCCGGTTCTGGTGTTAAGAAAATTGTATGGGAAATTGTCAGAAAAAATGTCAAAAAGCAGGTATGATTTCCAGAATAGCCAATTCGTTGTAAAAAGTGTAGTTGTATAGAGAGTTTTCGTTGTATTTTTTGGTGCTTTGTAATATACTACAGGTATATCAGAATGTCAGGGAGGTGTGCCTATGTACCGGACAGCCATAGAAAAACTTTACCGGTGGAAGAACGCAAAACGGCGCAAGCCACTGATTATCGAGGGGGCGAGACAGGTCGGGAAGACCTGGCTGATGAAAGAATTCGGCCGGAGGGCCTATGACGATACCGTATATATCAATTTTGATTCCAATGCCAGGATGGCGCAGTTATTTTCGTCCGATCTGGATACGGACAGGCTGGTCATGGGGCTGGAACTGTACGCTGGCAGGAAGATCGAGGCGGATCGCACACTGCTGATCTTTGATGAGGTGCAGGAAGTGCCGCGGGCGCTTTCCTCGCTCAAATATTTTTATGAAAATGCGCCGCAGTACCACATCGTCTGTGCCGGTTCCCTGTTGGGGATCGCCTTACATGAGGGGACGTCGTTTCCGGTCGGTAAGGTGGATTTTCTAAGTCTTTATCCGCTGTCATTTCAGGAATTTCTTATGGCTGTTGCCGGCGCGCGTTTTGCCGAACTTCTGGAATCGCATGATTATCCGATGATCACTTCTTTTAAAACGATGTATATCGATCAGTTAAAGCAATATTATTTTGTCGGTGGTATGCCGGAGGCCGTGCAGAGTTTTGTGGAGGAAAAGGATTTTAATGAAGTGCGGGACATTCAAAGGCGCATACTGGAAGCGTATGAACAGGATTTTTCGAAGCATGCGCCGGCGGGAATGGTTCCCAGGATCCGTATGGTATGGAACAGCATTCCCTCCCAGCTGGCAAAAGAGAACAAAAAATTTATTTACGGCCTTGTGCGTGAGGGGGGACGGGCCAAAGAGTACGAAGCGGCGATCATGTGGCTTTGCGACTGCGGACTCGTCCACAGGGTCAGCCGCGTAAACGCGGGGAGCATTCCGCTGAAAGCGTACGAGGATCTGAGAGCGTTTAAGCTGTTTCTGCTCGATGTGGGGCTTCTCGGCTGTATGACAGGCCTGCACCAGCAGACGCTGTTGGATGGGAGCCATCTGTTCACGGAGTTTAAAGGTGCATTGACGGAACAATATGTATGCCAGCAGCTGAAAACGATCGAAGATCTCGGCGTTTACTACTATACGAATGACCGCGGCTCCTGCGAGGTGGATTTTATCGTCGATACGGGCAGGTACGTCGTTCCGGTGGAAGTCAAGGCGGAAGTGAACCGGAAAGCGAAGAGCCTGAGGACCTACCGCGAGAAGTACAGGCCCGAAATTTCGGTGCGTGCGTCGATGTCGGACTACAAAAGAGAGGACTGGCTCATCAACTTGCCGTTGTACGCGGTTGGAAGCGTGGAACGAAGCAGAAATTGCCCTTAAAAAATGATCAGAAAAAATGTCAAAAATGTGTTGCTATTTTGTGCTAAAAGCATTACAATTATAATTGGATAAAATTTTTTTTAATATATAAAAGTGGAGGACCGCATATGAGTAATTCAGCAAAAATGTCAGCAAGACAAAGGATTGAATCGCTTGTTGACGCAAACAGTTTTGTTGAGATCGGTGGACTCGTGACGAAGAGGAACACGGACTTCAACATGCAGGAAAAGTCAGTGCCGGCGGATGGCGTGATCACCGGTTACGGTGTAATCGACTCCGACCTGGTGTACGTGTACAGCCAGGACGTGTCGGCGATGAATGGTTCCATTGGCGAGATGCACGCCAAAAAGATTGCCAGGCTCTACGAGATGGCGGTAAAAGCCGGGGCGCCGGTGATCGGTTTGATCGATTGTGCCGGTGTCCGTATCCAGGAGGCCGTGGATGCATTGGCAGGATTTGGAGAGATCTACATAAGCAAGGTAAAAGCAAGCGGTGTGATCCCTCAGATCAGCGCGATACTCGGTTCCTGTGGAGGCGGGGTAGCCGTTTCTTCCCTTCTTTCCGATTTCACGTTTATGGATTCCCAGAATGGAAAATTATTTGTCAATTCTCCAAATGCGATCGCGGGAAACAACGTCGAGAAATGTGATACGGCGGAGGCTGCATTCCAGGCGGAGGCCGGTAATGTGGATTTCGTCTGTGACGGAGAGGCCGACGTGCTCGCGCAGATCCGCTCTCTCATTCAGATCCTTCCGGCGAACTTCGATGATTTTGCCGGGAAAGATACGGAGGATGATATGAACCGTGTCATTTCGGGATTTGAGGGCATGATCTCCGATCCGGCGGCAGCGCTGGCGCAGATCGCGGACGGAAACGTGTTCATGGAGACGAAAAAAGAGTATGCCAAAGATATGGTCACCGGTTTTATGACGCTGAACGGCGGAACGGTAGGGGCCGTGGCAAATGCAGGGGACGGCGTCCTCACGACAGCCGGCTGCAAAAAGGCGGAGAAGTTCGTATACTTCTGCGACGCGTTCGGTATCCCGGTCGTGACATTGACGAATGTAAAATCGTATGCTTCGACGATGGAAGAGGAGAAGACGATCGGACAGGCAGTAGCGGATCTCACTTGCGCGTTTGCCAGCGCGGATGTTCCGAAAGTGAACGTGATCACGGGAGAGGCATTCGGAAGCGCATACGTGGCGATGAATTCCAAACACATCGGGGCGGATCTCGTCCTCGCCCTCGAGGGAGCGAAAGTCGGTGTGATGGACGCGAAAGTGGCGGCGCAGATCATGTACGAAGATGAGATCAGCAAGGAAAAGGATACGAATGCTGCCCTGGAGAAGAAAGCAAAAGAATTTGACGAGATGCAGTGTAATGTGAACATTGCCGCGAAAAGGGGTTATGTGGATAACGTGATCGAAGGCGCTCAAATTCGGAAACAGTTGATCTATGCTATGCAGATGTTTGGAATGAGGTGATGGAATGGCGATGTTAGCAGCAGCGGCAGAAGAAGCTGTCACGACGATGCCGGAGGCACTGGTGAATACCCTGCTCGGGATGGGGACCGTATTTTGTGTTCTGATACTGATCTCCTTTATCATTTACCTGCTGGGATTCGTTCCGGATCTGTTGAATGGATCGAAGAAACAAAAACAGGCGGTGCAGCTCGCCGAGAACAGGAAGCAGTCCGCACCGGCACCGAATCCGGTTTCTAAACCAGCACCGGCGCCAGCGCCAGTCTTGTCAAAACCAGCGGATGACACCCAGATCGTGGCAGTTATTACGGCGGCGATCATGGCTGCGATGGAGCAGGAGGGGACGCCGGTTCCGGCAGACGGACTTGTGATCCGTTCGATCAAGAAGCGTTTTTGATCGGAACTTTTAAATGAGCTTATTAAATGAGCACATTTTAAATGAGCAATTGAAGGAAATGATTCTGAAAATTAAATTTTAGGAGGATATAACTCATGAAAAACTATACAATAACTGTAAATGGAACCGTATATGATGTAGCGGTGGAAGAAAAGGCGGGTGGATCGTCCGCTTCAGCAGGAGGAGTATCGGCGGCGCCGGTAGCACCGGCACCGAAACCAGCGGCACCGGCAGCACCCGCACCGAAACCGGCGGCACCGGCAGCGGGCGGATCGGCAGGTTCTGTGAAAGTGACATCCCCGATGCCTGGTAAGATCTTATCCGTGAAGTCAAGCGTTGGTGCAGATGTGAAGAAAGGGGATGTGATCCTTCTTCTTGAGGCGATGAAGATGGAAAATGAGGTCGTTGCCCCTCAGGATGGAAAGATTGCGAGCATAAACGTAAACTCCGGTGATATGGTTGAATCCGGTGACGTATTGGCGACGATGGATTAATCATAACATACTGGAGGTAATTAAGATGGACGTTTTACAAAATCTTCTCCACCAGACCGCATTTGCGAACGGAACTGTTGACTGGCGCAGCTACGTGATGATACTGGTTGCCTTTGTATTCCTGTATCTTGCGATCCGGAAAGGTTACGAGCCGCTTCTGCTCGTTCCGATCGCGTTCGGTATGCTGCTCGTCAACATCTATCCACCGATCATGGAGTCTGGCGGATTGTTGGAATATTTCTTTAAACTGGATGAGTGGAGTATCCTGCCGTCCCTCATTTTCCTCGGTGTGGGGGCGATGACGGACTTCGGGCCGCTGATCGCGAACCCCAAGAGTTTCCTTTTGGGGGCGGCCGCTCAGTTCGGTATTTTTGCGGCTTATCTGTTGGCCATCCTGATGGGCTTCAACGGAAAAGCGGCGGCAGCCATTTCGATCATCGGCGGCGCCGATGGCCCGACTTCGATCTTCCTCGCCGGAAAGCTCGGACAGACCGATCTGATGGGGCCGATCGCCGTGGCGGCGTATTCGTATATGTCGCTCGTGCCGATCATCCAGCCGCCGATCATGAAATTGTTTACGACGGAAGAAGAGCGGAAGATCAAGATGGATCAGCTCCGTCCGGTATCGAAACTGGAGCGTATCCTGTTCCCGATCGTTGTTACGACGGTCGTATGTCTGATCCTGCCAAGTACGGCTCCGCTCGTTGGTATGCTCATGCTCGGAAACCTGTTCAAAGAGTCCGGCGTGGTAAAACAGTTGACGGAAACGGCGTCGAATGCGCTTATGTACATAGTTGTCATTCTGCTCGGTACATCGGTAGGTGCGAAGACAAGCGGCGCGAACTTTATCAACCCGGCCACGTTGAAGATCGTGGTCCTCGGTCTGGTGGCGTTCGCGGTCGGCACAGCGGCCGGTGTCCTGTTTGGCAAACTGATGTGCAAGCTGTCCGGCGGAAAGATCAATCCGCTCATTGGTTCGGCCGGAGTATCGGCGGTGCCGATGGCAGCCCGTGTCTCCCAGAAGGTCGGCGCGGAAGCGGATCCTACGAACTTCCTTCTGATGCACGCGATGGGGCCGAACGTGGCGGGCGTGATCGGAACGGCCGTGGCAGCCGGTGTGTTCATGGCGATATTTGGAGTATAAGGTGCGAAGTAAATTATTGATTAGGAGGAAAGAAACATGGCGAAAAACAATGAAAAAAAGCCAATTAAAATAACAGAGACGATCCTTCGTGATGCTCATCAGTCTTTGATCGCTACCCGTATGACGACAGAGCAGATGCTCCCGATCATCGACAAGATGGATCAGGTCGGCTATCACGCGGTCGAGTGCTGGGGCGGTGCTACGTTTGACGCTTCCCTGCGTTTCCTGAAAGAAGATCCGTGGGAGAGGCTGCGCAAGCTGAAAGCCGGATTTAAAAATACAAAACTGCAGATGCTGTTCCGTGGACAGAACATTCTCGGTTACAATCATTATGCAGACGATGTGGTCGAGTATTTCGTGCAGAAATCGATCGCCAACGGTATCGACATCATCCGTATTTTTGACTGTTTAAACGATATCCGCAATCTTGAGACGGCGGTAAAAGCGGCAAATAAGGAAAACGGACACGCGCAGATCGCTCTTTCGTATACGCTCGGCGACGCGTACACGCTCGATTACTGGAAGGATATCGCGAAGAAGATCGAGGATCTCGGCGCGAAATCACTCTGCATCAAAGACATGGCCGGACTGCTCACGCCGTATGAGGCAACGGAGCTTGTGACGGCATTAAAACAATCGGTAGACATTCCGATCGACCTTCACACGCATTATACATCCGGTGTAGCTGCGATGACATATATGAAAGCAGTCGAGGCGGGCTGTGACATCATTGACACGGCGATGTCGCCGTTTGCTTTGGGAACGAGCCAGCCGGCGACGGAAGTCATGGTTGAGACGTTCCGCGGCACGCCGTACGACACGGGACTCGACCAGAACCTTCTGGCTGAGATCGCCGAATATTTCCGCCCGATGCGAGAGGAAGCGCTGCAGAGCGGTCTGATGAACACGAAAGTGCTCGGCGTCAATATCAAGACACTCATGTACCAGGTGCCGGGCGGTATGCTCAGCAACCTCGTTTCCCAGCTGAAGGAAATGGGGCAGGAGGACAAGTACGAGGAAGTTCTCGAGGAAGTGCCGCGCGTGCGCAAGGACTTCGGCGAGCCGCCTCTCGTTACACCTTCTTCCCAGATCGTCGGCACACAGGCGGTGCTGAACGTCGTAGCAGGCGAGAGATATAAGATGGTGACGAAGGAGTCGAAGAAACTCCTTTCGGGCGAGTTCGGACAGACGGTAAAACCGTTTAATCCGGAAGTGCAGAAAAAATGTATCGGCGATGCGAAGCCGATCACATGCCGCCCAGCCGATCTGATCGAGCCGCAGCTGGCACAGCTGGAGAAGGAGATGGCCCAGTGGAAAGAGCAGGACGAGGACGTACTTTCCTACGCGCTGTTCCCGCAAGTTGCCACGGATTTCTTCAAGTACCGTGAGGCGCAGAAAACGAAAGTAGATGCGACACTGGCAGATAAGGAAAATCAGGTTTATCCGGTATAATAAATCGTATGGAAGAGAGATCCTGTTGACATGTTTCGGAAACGGAAGCAGTCGGCAGGGTCTTTTTTGAAGGGAATATTTTGTTCAATGCGGCAACGGTATCACATTAAGACGCGCATTGGGAAGGAGTTGATTCCATGAAATTAAAATGGCTGCATATGATGTTACTCGCATGTTCGGCCGTACTGTTATCCGGCTGCGGTGACTCGGGCGGAAAAAAGGAAGAATCAAAACCTTCGTCCGGGAAGGACGGGACTGTCTGCGAAGGTGCAGGCGGGGCAGTTCGCAGCCGGGTGATCGCGGAACCGGAACCAGAAGCGGAAAAAACATTTGCAAACGACCGCAATATATATGTAATGGGAAAGAAGGGGATCGAGCAGCGCCGTCTGGACGGAACTTTCGTGAGAAACTGGGAGGTGGGAAAGAACAATTACCTGGTATATGTAGATCATGAGTATGTATATTACGCGGTGGACTATTACCCGGATGAGGACGGCGACGAAAATATGTGCAGCGATGTGTTCTGTATTCCCATCCAGAAAGGAGCGGACGGGGATGATGTCCTCCTGCCGGAGCAAAAAGAGAAAGTAGTGAAAGGGCTGAACGGAGTCGTCTGCTTTCCGTGTTACATAAATCCCGACCATCTGATCTGTGTCTTATCCGATTACGACTATGGTCTTGATCTGCTGCGCTATGACCGGAACAGGAAAAAGGCGAAGGGGATGCTCGACGAAGAATATGGGGGCGGGCTTTCGTTTGCAGTCGTGGGCGGAACGCTGTTTTCGTATTTGGACGGCGTGCTGTCTTGTCAGAAACTGGATTCCGATGGCCAGGTTAAACTCGCCTCCGACTGGTTGTGTACGTGGAGCAGCAGGTACTTTTTTTACAAAGACGGCAGGCGGTATATGCTGTATGACGAGGAAAAGCAGGAGGCGGAACTGCTGAATGCGGAAGATCTGCTGGAGAAAACAGCCCAGGTGGAGCAGATCAGCCGTTCCGGCATTTATTTGGATGCAAAATATGGCGAGCGCCTGTTTTACAGTGGCAACACATTGTACGCGCAGATCATTTACAATGCTGAACAACAAGAGAATGCGGCGATGGAGCGGAGAAAATGCGCTCTGTTCAGTCTGGATCTGCGGCAGGAAGAGAAGGAATGGCATTATGAAAAGGAAATGTCAGATGTGTTCCAGGAAGGGAGCGGGCAGGGCAGGGGATTTTTTGTGGGAATCGTACGCAAAAAGGCGTTTTTTGTCATTTGGACCGAGAGGGATGAAGACGCTGTATACGGCTATTTTGACCTGAAAAATGGCGTTGTCCGGACATTTGCGAAATATGACGCCGCGTATTATGAAATGATAAGTGATCTGGACATAGAAGGCGTAGTGGAGTCGGAACTGGAGTACGAAGAAGAGTAAAATGGGGAAATCGGAGAAAAAAATAAAAAAATTTTCATTTTTGGGAACCAAAAACCCTTCTCATTTGTCTTATATATAAAAGGTCTTTTTAATCATACAAAGAATCGCGATTTGGAGAAAAAAGAACATGAACAAAAACTGAATAACAAAAGGAAAAATTAGAAGAAAAAATGCAATTAGAGACAGACAGCGTTCTGTGTCTGCGCGCTGCCTGACACAGAGCGGTAAGCCGGTTTCGGCTTTATGCAAAAGGAGCGCAGAAAAGGGGAATAAAAAATGCCAAATCGAACAATATCGGATAGAAAAGAATCCGAACAAATGAGAATGAACGAGGAAGAAATCAACAAAAAGATTGATGAAAAGATTCGGGCGGAATTGATCCGGACAGCGGAGCCGCTGCCGGAGTCTTATGAGAAGAGGATAAAAGAGGTTTTGCAGAATCTGCCGGAAAAGAAGATGCCGGAAAAGAAGAAACGCTGGTGGATTTTTCCGAAAACGATAACAATGGCTGTTATGATCGGCGTGGTGCTCGTATCTTCGGGTGTGGCCGCAGGAGTGAGACTGTACCAGAAAAGGCTGGAATCCATGAAACCGGAGCAGGTAGAAGAAGTGTATTCCGCCGTTCAGGAGCAGCAGATCGACGCGGACCGGTATTCCCGTGAGATGTCTGAAACAGAAGAAGAGAAGCTCCGTGAATTAAAGGGGAGATATGAAGGAGAGGGACTTTTTCCCCAAAAAGAAATGACCTGTGTAGAAACCGAAATAGATGTGGTGTCGGGGAAGTTGTGCTATTGCTATGAAAATGGGACATTTTATCTGCCGGAGCGGAAATTGAGTGAGGAGGAACTGCTGCAGATCGTGGACTTTCAGTATAAGGCCAGGTATTCGTTGGACAAGGTGCAAAAAGAGCAGGAAGGGGATGCGACTGGAAATGCGGAAGAGAAAGCTGCGGATATCAACGGTACCGAAAAAGGGGATCTGGCGGCGGAGAAAGGGAAACAGCTGTTGGAGGACTTGTATGGCTGGGACACGGATGGTGCGGAGTGTACGGTGGAGCGGGATGAAGAGGGTGATTTCGATGTTGTGATCGAGAAAAAAGGATGGGAACACAAGGTGAAGATAGTGTTTGAAAAGGATACGATGAAGTTTATGTCTTTTTTATTCTTAGAAAACAGTGAATTGAGAGAAATAGTGGGAATTAAGATAAGTAAAAAGGATTTTAAAAGGTACGAAAAGATAGTCTGGAAGATGGCAAAAAAGATTCTAGCGAAGGAGGATATAATGGACTTTTCGTTTGGGTTTCACCGCTGTAAAGACGGGACTGTTCTAAATGGAAAAGTGATATATTTTCTGACGTGCAAAAACGGAGAAGGACTTGTGATTTATTTTAATACAAGTGAAGGAGTAGCGTATCAAGTTATGAATGCTGAAAATGTGAGTGAGTGGATAAATCTTTCAGAAGATTTGAATGATTATGAGTTTATACAGAAAAAAATTCGTTAAATGTAAAGTGGGATTGGGATTTGTGTTGAAAAAGAGCAATATGTAATCGTTATCATAAGAACAGGAGGAAGAGAAAATGTTTAAGAAATGTGGTAAAAGGTTTTTATCAATGTTACTAGTAATTGCTGTTGTAGGCTGTGTTTGCAGGATTTCTACATATCAGGTAGTATCTGCAAAAAGCAAAGCTGTTGAAGGAAACTGCAAGGAAGAAACGGGAAACATTCAATTGGGAATCGTAACTTCGGATGGTGAAATCAGCACGACTGCAGAACTGTATTCGGCAAGCCTGAATGGGTATGTGGTCGGTGATGGTGTTAGACTGAGGAAAGGCCCATCGCTGACGTCGACTGTGTTGGAGCTGATGGATAAGGGAGAAGTTGTTTCTATTAATGTAGATAAAAGCCAGTTAAGTAAAGGTTATTTTTACGTCAAGCGTCTTAAGACAGGGACTAGAGGATACGCAAGTACAAAATATATCATCTGATTTCTGAATTTAATAGGATTATATTTTGGAAAAATGAAGAGATAAGTAATTGACATTTTGTAATGATTATAGCGATTACATTTTGCTTTTTTTCAAATGAAAAGAATATAGAGTAAAAAACGAGGAGAGTGAAACAGATGAAAAGATACAAAATTGTTTATGTTGTGATCTATTTAAAAATAAAAAGATAATGGGTCAAATCACCAGTTATTGGGATCACCATTATAATGTGGATGTGATACTTGGAGTGGAACTAGGATATCGCAGTCGGCGGTTCGGCGTCATTTGGCATGATGGTTTCCTGTGAAGGGGAAGTGGAGAGAAGGTGGTTCCGTTCGAGGGAAAAGATATGGGAATTAGTGAAACAGCACCTCCAACACAGCGCTATATGCCTCTTCCCAAGGGAACATCGTATCTGATGAGCGCACATGGTAAGAGTGCACGGGTGATTAAAAGAACTGTCGATTCAAATGGGAATCCTACATTTGCTGATCCGATAAAGTTTAGATTTACTTGATATTAAAACGCGTGTCAAGTGAAAAGGAACTATGATCATGACAGGAGTAGGGTTGTTGCAGAAATATCTGCAGTAAACTGGCCTTTTATATTAAGTGTTTGGATATGATCAGGAGGGTGCGACGATGAATAAAACAGATATTACAGTTATGGTTGTGATGATTTTTTTTCTTTGTGTATCAACAAATTCAAGGGATATATAGGCGGAGGATATGATCCGATATCAAGTGATAGGGGGTAATACCCTCGTAATATCGGGAACGGGAGAAGTAAACTCGGTGTTAGGTTTTGATGAAAACATAGACCGGTCACAAATTAAAAAGCTGATCATTGGGGAGGGGATTACTAAAATCTCAGCAACTCGAGCATATTTGCTCCATTTGGAAAAAAATTTAAGAAAAGTGGGAGAGGATGCGTTTGCAGGATGTGAAAAATTAAGTGAAATGGCTTTTCCGGATTCGGTTTCAGAAATTGGACAAATGGTTTTTTCAGGATGTACCCGGTTAAAAAATTAGTCCTTCCGGCATCATTGAGTGAATGGGAACCAAATGTGATTGATGACTGTCCTGCCTTACGGGAGATAGTAAACCGATCCCAGCTATCATGCAAAATACCGTGGTATAAGAAATACGTCACATGGATAGTGGATAAAAAGGAAACGAGAGTGATCCCGCCCGGAAAAACGGGAAGATCCATAGGAAAAAAGATTCCCATAAAGTTTCATTTGATGGGGGGAAAGAAAGTAGGAAAACTGCCAAAATCCTACCGCTTTGGGGAGGAAGTAAAGCTGCCACAATGTGTAAAAAGAAAAGGCTATGTATTCATGGGATGGTCTACCTCCATGTACGACTCAATCGAGAAAATAGAAATCGGCAAAAGGAAGGCGGAGTTTTATGCGACATGGTACAAATACAAGGTAGAGAGTAAGAAGAGCGGAACCGCCACAGTGACGTTTGACAGCACGGAAGCTGTTTTGCCTTTTTGGGAGCATGCGGTCCGTTATTCCACCGATAAAAACATGGAAAATTGGGACATAGCCTATTGCGCGAAGAAAAAGGGGAAAGTGACGATCTGGCATCTGTGGCCGGGGAGAACGTATTACTTTCAAATATGCGGGAAGATAGATGGGGATCTGCCTTATAGAAATTGGAGGGCGAAGCGGAAAGTTTCCATCTGTGGATGAGGTATGATGCTTCAAGAAAGGAGCGGTTAGTGTAAAAAATAAGCTTGATAGCTTATTTTTTACACGGCTATTTGTGCCGGAGCGTCACAAATAAGCCCTGATGGCAGACGAGAGAATCGCAATGCGGCAAGCTTGCCGCCTTCGCGAATTTCTCGTCGCCCCATCGCGTAAACGCTCCGGAATGGAGGTTTTTATGAATAAAAAAATCACCATCTGCATCGTGTGCGTAATCATGCTTCTGGCTCTTTTCGGCTTCTGGAGCCGCGGAAGATATGTAGATATTTTTGAATCGCTGGACGCGGCCGAACTCGACAGGATCAGTATGTATCCGGGCGGATCAGAGAACACCTTTACAGATGCGGAAAATATAGATAAGATCGTCAATGTACTGCGGTCAATGCGTTTACATAAATCATACCCGTACAGCAGGGACGGCGATCTTGCCATAGAACTGTACGGTAAAAATGGGGATATGGAGCGGATCGGCCTGTTCTCAGATCATATCGTGACAGACAGCGGCTATTACGCATGTGATCGCGATTATTGTGACATATTGATCCGGCTGTGTGAGGAGCGGGAACGCAGTATGATTGAACATCTGGGGGAATATCTGAACCAGGAACTGCATGAAGAAAAGGTAAAAGAAATATCGATCGGTACAGGAACAGGGGGAAACGAGATCCTGCTCTCGGGAGAACAGAGAACCCGTTTCACTGAAATCATGGGGAAAATGGCGGCAGTCGAAAAAGTATCGCCAGCAACACTGATCGGTCAGGTGCGCTGCAAGGCGGTCCGCCCGGACGGCAGTACGATCGTGGTCCAGGTGGCAGCCCCGTATATTGTAATAAATGATGCCTGGTATACAGTGGAAAAGGAACCGTGCGGGGAACTGGAACAGTTTGCCGCCGATCTTCTCAAAAAATAACAATTACTTTGGACAATAATCCCGCGCGGATCGTTTACATTTTAACATGTACGGTAACCTGTAAAAAAGGAGTTGGAACCCATGCTTGAAATTCGGGATTTATCAAAAAACTATGGAAAAAAGGAAGCGCTGAAAACATTTAATTATACGTTTGTGGACGGGATTTATGGTATGCTCGGGGCGAACGGAGCCGGAAAGAGCACGCTCATGAACTTGATCACGGACAATGTAAAGCGTACCAGTGGAAGCATTTTTTTTAATGGCAGGGAAATTCTGGAAATGGGGGCGGAATTTCGCGCGCTGGTCGGTTATATGCCGCAGCAGCAGGGATTTTATGAAAATTTTTCGGCCCGTATGTTTTTGTTCTACATGGCGGAGTTGAAAGGCATCCGCAGGCGGGAGGCAAAAAAGCAGATTGAACAGCTGCTGCAGATCGTGAACCTTGAGGATTCGGCAGACTTGAAAATCGGCGGATTTTCCGGCGGTATGCGTCAGAGAGTTCTTCTTGCCCAGGCGCTTCTCGGTGATCCGAAGATCCTCATACTGGACGAGCCGACGGCCGGACTGGATCCGAAGGAGCGCATCAACCTGCGCAGCTACATCCGGCAGCTCTCCGAGAATAAGATCATTCTGCTGGCCACGCATGTGGTTAGTGATGTGGAAACGATCGCGGATCGGATCCTGATTTTGAAGGATGGGGAACTGGTGGCGGACGATGAACCAAAAAAACTGGTGGAATCCGTCCAGGGGGAAAATCTGGAGGATGTGTATATGAATTATTTTGGGGATATGAGTCAGGGGTAGTATAAATCAGGTGATAATTCCGCTTGACAAAAAAATAGTAGGATGTTATCATTCGACTATAGAAATAGTCTATATATTGATATACGCCTTATTAAGAGGGGACAGGAGGACTGGATATGAGAAAATGGTTATGGATCCTATTATTTTTTTCGTCAGGCTTTTTCTTTTTTGCCGGTTATGACGCGAAGGCAGCCGTGAACCAGGACGGAAGCGTGACGATCGATGCGAACAATTTTCCGGATTCCTGGTTCCGCGAGGCCGTTACCCATTGTGATGAGAACAGGGATGGCAGCCTCTCGGGTGAGGAGCGAAAGAAGATTGGTGAGATCGCAGTCACCGTAGCAGATGGCAAAATGAACAGCGAGGGGGTTTTGTCGGAAGGAGTGACATTATGTTACGATATCAGGAAATCAGAGCCGAAAAGGAAGAAACTTGAAATCTGGGTTTCGTCTCCGCAGCTTTCGCTGGAGGGCATCGGCTGTTTTGAAAACCTGACGGATCTCTCCATCCGTGGGTTCGAAAAAGTGTCTGGTTCGGTCAAAGCAAATAAAAAACTGGTGAATGTCGTACTGGCAGGAAACACCGATGAAACTGGTGAATACGGAGAAATTTCACAAGTGAAGGAAATGCTCCCCCTAAAGCAGCTCCAGTCTCTTTCCGTCGAGGGCATCCATTTTCGCAAATTTGCGCTGCCAGAGGCGGTAAACCTGCTGAAGTTGACGATGACCGGGGTGGAGATCGGCAAAACAGACCTGTCCCGCCAAAAAGAATTAAAGGTGATCGAACTGCATGAAGCGGAGATAGGGGGCCTGGATCTGAGAAAGAATAAAAAGTTGTGGAAAATCGCTGTCACATCCGGTGTTTTAAAACAGGATTACGATACCCAGCGGGGCCGTGAAGAAAAGGAGAAGAAAGCAGGCAGTCCGTATTATGATCACGGCGGCGTTTCGTGCAGGCTGTTACTGCCCGAGGTAAATCGAATCAAGGAGCTGACATATGTTACAGCCGACAGGCAGGTCGATCTGTCACAGTGTAAAAAACTGACATCACTGCACGTACGGGAAGGCGTTAAGGTTAAATTGTCCGGAAAGAAGTATAAAAAAATAAAAAAGAACACGTTCCGCTTTATTACGGTCAGCGGCGAAAAGGGGAAACAGCTGCAGATTAAGCGACAGGGAAAATATCTATACGTGACAGGGAAGAAAAACTGGAAATACCGGAGAACGGATGTCGTTTCCCCGTGGGCGTAAAAGGATGAGAAAAATGAGGAGGCAAAGTATGAAAAAATGGATGAGACTAGTGATATTATTTGCGGCGGCATTTGCCGGTATGTATGGAAATCGGGCGGAGGCATCGGTAAACATGGATGGGAGCGTCACGATCAATGAAGGAAATTTTCCGGATGAGCGCTTCCGCGAGGCAATTCGGTGTTGCGATAAGGACGGAAATGGTGTATTATCAAAGGAGGAGAGGAACGTAGTCACAACGGTTTATCTGAAACTAGATGGAAGTAAGGAAATGTGGTCTGGCGGGGATGGGAAAAGCGTGTACTCGTCCGCCTATCATGATCAGTTAGAGATTAGGAGTTATGACGCTCCGTTTTCCATTGAGGGAATCGGCTATTTCGAGCAGTTGGCGAATGTATTTATCAAAGGGTACGCAAATGTGACAGGTTCCGCGAAGGAAAATAAAAAGTTGATGTATGTAGGTCTGTACGGGTGCGGTGAACAGCGCGATACGGCGGCTATTCAGGCGATGTTTCCGCTGCAGCAGCTCAGGCGTCTGTCTCTGTACGACATGAGTTTTCAGGTGTTCCAGTTACCCGGAGCGGTCAATCTGCACAGTCTTGAACTGGCAGGCGTGTACGGTGCGGAAGTCAGGGTGCAGCAGATGGATCTGTCGTCGCTGAAAAAGCTGCGGACGATCGCGCTGCATGATGTTTCTCTGGATAAGCTGGATCTGCGGAAAAATAAGGAACTCGTAGAGGTTGGGATCACATCCGGTTTGGGCTGTCTGGACTACGATACGCATTTTTTCTATCCCGAAGGAAGCAAGACGTGTGGAATTGATTATTTTGGCGGTCTGCGAAAGAACTGCAGGCTGCTCCTTCCCTCCCGGAACAAGATCAAACGCATACAGTATTTTGTAAAGGGAGACGAACTTGATATTACGCAGTGCAGAAAACTGAAAAGCCTGCATATCGGGGAGGGCGTCAAAGTAAAAATGCTGCGGAAATGGTACAAAGAAGCCGGCCGGCGGAACGTGTGCGTAACCGTGAGCGGGGACGTGGGAAAGAAATACAAAGTTCCGCGCGCGGGAAAGTATATGAAGATCACGGGAAAGAAAAACTGGAAAGAAAGACGGGTCATTGAAAATCAAAGTTAAACGGGGGGCATGATTCAAAACAATCATGATCCGGGAAAGGATGATGAACATGGAAAAATGGAAAACACGAAAAGCAGTCGCGCTCATCCTCGTACTGGGAATCGCCTGTTCCTTTTTGAACGGTACGGTTATGAGCGCAAAGAAAAGCAAGGCAAAAAAGATAACGACGTACAAATGCGGCGAAGTGATCCTGGCCGACGGCGTGAAGTATAAGATTTCCCAGATCGCCAAGGGTCGAAACGGGTGGTATTGGACTGATCGGGGCAGCGTGGAGCACCCGTTGACCAAATTGATCAAAAATAAAAAGGTCAAGTGGACCTCGAGCGATAAGAACCTGAACGTAAAGGGAGCCAGCTTCACCGCGAAAAAACCAGGAACATATACGCTGACGGGAAAGGCGAAGAAAGAAAAATACAAGCTGACATTGAAAGTGGTGAGCAATAAGCCAAAGGCGGACCTGTCCAAAGTGACGTATCTCGAGATCCGCGATGGGGGCGACGGCAGTTCTGTCACGATCAAGGATCCGGATGCGGTGCGGAACTTCTGCGCGATGATCAGCGCGGCCGATTACACGTTTGATTATAAAAAGGCACAAAAGGGACCTTTGTGTGGCTGGAGTTATGCGGTAAACTTTTACACGGCAAATGGGGAAGAGAAGTATGCTATCGTGAGCTCAATACCAGGATATTACTACAGCACCAGTAAATACAGTGAGATCCATGCGTACACAGCAAAGTTGTTCAATCAGGAGAAGGAAGCGCAGAAAATAGAAAAAGACAGGCTGGTAGGTTAGCATCTGCCGGGGGCGGGGATCCATTTGCCCCCATACGATCCGATCAGATAACGGAGAAGGGTATGACATGGAAAAAGTAAGGAAGCTGTTGGAACAGAACCTAAATGAACAGACATTGCGGGCGACCGTGAGTAACCGGCGGAGAAAGCAGGTTTCAGGGAAGTATTTGGAGGGATCTGTTTCAGAAAAATTTGTTTCGTCCAAGCTGGTATTTCGTCCTTTTATAGAGAAGGGCCGGCTTTTGTTCCAGCAGGAGGAATACCGCAACGATCAGGTATTTCATGAAAATATGGAAAAAGACAGGGCGGCAGAGAAAATCTGTCATCTTTTAGAGACTGATTACAAACAGCTTGATCTGCAGTGTGAAACCACTTCCTTTTCCGTCCTTGTGAGCAAAAAGGGCGTTGCCTCCATCCGGGAAAACCGCGCTCGGGAATGGAAGAAAATCGACCTCTCCCACAACCGCAAGAAACAGTACATTCTGGATGGCAGCGAAACCGTGCCATTTCTTGTGGATCTGGGAGTCCAGGCTCGGGATGGGAAGATCATCGACAAAAAGCGGAAGAAGCTGGGACAGATCAACCGCTTCCTCGAGTTTGTCCGCGATGTCCTGCCGGAACTGCGGGAGCGGCAGGAAGGCGGACGCCCGCTGCGGATCATTGACTTTGGCTGCGGGAAATCCTACCTGACGTTTGCCGTTTACTATTATCTCAAGATCATGAATGGATTCGAGGTGCAGATGATGGGACTGGATCTGAAAAAGGACGTGATCGCCCACTGCCGTTCGCTGGCAGAGAAATATGGATACGAGGGACTGCATTTTTCTCAGGGAGACATCCGCTCGTACGAAGGTGCGGAACAGGCGGACCTCGTCATTACGCTGCACGCGTGCGACACTGCTACCGATTTCGCGCTGGCGAAGGCGGTTGGCTGGGGCGCGAAAGTTATTCTTTCGGTGCCGTGCTGCCAGCATGAACTGAACCGGCAGATCAGGAATGACCTGCTGAAACCGCTCTTTGAATACGGCATATTGAAGGAACGTTTTGCCGCGCTTTTGACAGACGCGCTGCGGGGCAGCCTTTTGGAGCAGCACGGATATGACGTGCAGATCCTCGAATTTATTGATATGGAGCACACGCCGAAAAATCTACTGATCCGTGCCGTGAAACGGGAAGGAACGGAAGTAAAAACAAAGGAACGAAAAAAACGGGAGGAGAAGGCGGCAGAGTACGAAATATTATGCGATGCGATGGACAGCCACGCCACGCTGGAAAAACTTTTATCCCGGACGAACGAATAGAACTTAACTTTTGGAACATTTTGCCGATACATATTATAAGAATAAGATTTTCGAAACGGTATTTGCAGAAATAAGCTCAAGGAGGAGATTAAAGCAAAAACAATACAAAACGTAATGGGACTCAAGGTTGTTAGTCCGGTGCGGAATGTAGCGAAAATCAAAAATGATAGAAACGAGTTAAAGGATGACGGAAGAAATTTCTATCAGGCGCTTGAAATGGCGAAGGCAAAAAGGGGAAGCGGACAGCACCGCAGTGTGAATGCGACGACGGAAGAGGTGCTGGAGCGGATGGGAGGCATGAACCAGTACGACAGACACGCGAGGGAAATCTTTTTCTCCATGTGTTCGTCAACCGATTACAAGTGCTAGTGATTTAATCGAGGTACATTCTTTCATCAGTCCGGGACGAGCGGGCTGGTTTGATCGGATAATGACCGGGCCAGGAGTGCTGGCTGAAGAGGGGGGCTGCCGCACAGAGGAAACGTGCGGCGGCTTTTTTCATGGATTTTGGGGCATCTTTATCTATTTTATCTGAACACTCAAACTTTTCCCCAACGATTCAGCAACCTTAACAAGAAAATCCAAACTGGGATTATAATTTCCGCTTTCAAGCCGGGAGATATTGCTTTTCTGTGTGCCTACCCTTTTGGCAAGTTCAGATTGCGTGATGTTCTGTTCTTTCCTTGCTTTTATGATCTGCTCAATCGTTTCATATCTGGGTTTTAGTTTTATATATTCTCTTTTGAACTTTTCGTCTTTCATCAGATCGGCCTTCATTTCATCAAATGATATACCAGCTTTATTCATGGTCAGTCCTCCTTGTAAATTAATAATACACATTTTATACGTATGTGTCAATGGATTCCTGAAAAGACAGAAAGACAGAAAAAACATTTCTTCGAAAAATCTCTTGACAAACAATAACAGATACGTTATCATGTGTAAAGGAAATTGCTTTACACGGGTGATGATATGGCACAAAAAGAGAATTCTCTGACGGATATAAAAGAAATTGTAACATTATCCTATCTATATGATTTTTACGGCCCGCTGCTCAAAGAACGGCATCAGGAGATTTTTGAAGCATATGTGCTGAACGATCTTTCCCTGGGTGAGATCGCCAGTGAGTACGGGATTACGAGGCAGGGTGTCTACGACACGGTGAAACGGTGCAGCGGACGCCTGAAGGAATACGAGGACAAACTCCGGCTGTTCGAGCGGTTTCAGTCGGCCAAAGAGCGTCTGGGCCAGGTGGAACAACTGGTGGAAACGATAGAAACGGGAAACGAAGAGGCAAAAAAAGAGATTTTGGAACTGACACAAGAAATATACGAAATACTGTAAAAATAAACTTTGTAATGCTTTAGTATAAAAGACGGCCAGGGAGGTGGAAGCGTGGCATTTGACAGTCTGAGCGAAAAACTGCAGAACGTATTTAAGAACCTTCGGAGCAAGGGAAAGCTCACGGAAGCGGATGTAAAAACAGCGCTAAAAGAAGTGAAAATGGCCCTTTTGGAGGCGGATGTAAATTTTAAAGTCGTAAAAAACTTTGTCAAATCCGTCCAAGAGAAGTCGACCGGGGAAGAAGTGTTGAACAGCCTGACGCCGGGCCAGACCGTCATCAAATATGTGAATGAGGAACTTGTCCGCATGATGGGGGAGACGACGACGGAAATCTCCATGCTTCCGGGCGATGAGATCACCGTCATCATGATGTGCGGCCTTCAGGGAGCCGGAAAGACGACGACGGCGGCGAAGCTGGCAGCCAAATTCAAGGAAAAGGGAAAACGGCCTCTTTTGGTGGCGTGCGACGTGTACCGGCCGGCGGCGATCGAGCAGCTGCAGACGAACGGGGAGAAAGTCGGCGTACCGGTATTTTCTATGGGAACGGGCCATGACCCGGTCGATATTGCCAAAGCCGGAGTCGAGCACGCGAAGGCAAATCACAACAATCTGGTATTTCTCGATACGGCAGGACGTCTCCACATCGACGAGGCGCTCATGGAGGAGCTGAAGCGGATCAAAGCGGAGGTCCGCGTCCACCAGACCGTACTTACCGTGGATTCGATGACCGGACAGGACGCAGTCAATGTCGCTTCTTCATTTGACGAGGAACTGACGGTGGACGGCATTATACTGACGAAGCTCGACAGCGATACGAGGGGCGGCGCGGCGCTCTCGATCCGCGCGGTGACCGGAAAACCGATCTATTATGTCGGTATGGGAGAAAAACTGTCCGATCTCGAACAGTTCTACCCCGACCGCATGGCGTCGCGGATACTCGGTATGGGGGATGTCATGACGCTGATCGAAAAGGCGGAAGCGCAGATCGATGAAGAAAAAGCGGCGGAGCTGACGAAGAAATTTAAAAATAATGAATTTGATTTTAATGATTTTCTCGACCAGATGCAGCAGATGAAAAAAATGGGAGGACTGTCAAGCATACTGAGCATGCTGCCCGGTATGGGGCTCCCGGCGGATCTGGAAATTGACGACGACGCCCTGAAAGGGACGGAAGCGATCATATATTCGATGACGAAGGAGGAGAGGACGAAGCCTTCTATCATCAATCCATCCCGCAAGCGGCGGATCGCCGCCGGTGCCGGTGTGGATATCAGCGAGGTAAACCGTCTGGTGAAGCAGTTTGAGCAGAGCCGGAAGATGATGAAACAGATGTCCGGCATGATGTCGGGCAAAAAAATGAAGCGCGGCAGGATGAAATTCCCGTTCGGCGGTTTTTAAAGAACGAGTCGACGAAAAAAACGATTCGGGTTTCGAAAGTGGTTCAAATAAGTAGAAATACTTTTTGAATAGATGATGTGAGCGAAAGATATTCGCGGAAAGAAGGAGGTGAAAGACGTGGCAGTTAAAATCCGTTTAAAGAGATTGGGCAAGAAAAAAGCGCCATTTTATAGAATTGTAGTAGCGGACGAGAGATCTCCGAGAGATGGCAGGAACATCGATGAGATCGGAACGTACGATCCGAACCAGGAGCCTGCAGCCGTAAAGGTAGATGAGGAAGCAGCGAAAAAATGGATCGCAAACGGTGCAAAGCCGACCGATGTAGTTGCCCGCTTGTTCAAACAGGCAGGTATTGTGTGATCATAAGGAGGTTAGCAGTATGAAACAGTTACTTGAAGTGATTGCTAGCGCGTTGGTGGACAATCCCGACGAAGTCGTCGTGACAGAGACGGAAGACGAAAACGAGATTGTCCTGAGTCTGAAAGTTGCTCCTGACGACATGGGAAAAGTGATCGGGAAGCAGGGCAAGATCGCCAAGGCGATCCGTACCGTTGTGCGCGCCTCTGCCTCAAAGAGCGACAAAAAAATACTGGTGGACATCCAATAAATGATGGCAGAAAATGGAAGGAAAGCGTCGTAACAATGCGGCGCTTTTTTGAAACGTAAATAAAAGGAGGCAATAATTTGGAAGATTTACTCAGGATCGGCGTTGTCACGACGACTCACGGCCTGCGCGGGGAGGTAAAGGTATTTCCCACGACAGACGATCCGAGACGGTTTGACGACTGCGACGAGGTGTTTGTTGTCAAAAAGCATCCGCTCCAGCCGGAGAGGCATCCGCGGGAAGAGCGCCTGTCTGAGCCGGCCAGGCCGGAAAAACGCCTGCTCCATGTGGAACGGGTCAAATATTTTAAAAATATCGTGATCGTAAAATTTAAAGAATTGAATGACATTAACGAGGTGGAACAATTTCGCAAATGTGACATCATGGTGTCACGGGAACACGCCGTGCCGTTAGAAGAGGGGGAGTATTTTTTCTGTGATGTGATCGGGGCGGCGGTATCCGAAGAAGACGGGACGCCGATCGGTACGGTTAAAGATGTGTTGGAGACGGGGGCAAACAATGTGTTTGTCATCGAAATGGAGGATGGCCGGGAGGTTCTGTTTCCGTCGATCCCGGATTGTATCAAAAAAATTGATGTGGAAAATAAGCAGATCACGGCGCGTATCATGCCGGGACTGCTCGATTGACGGTGAGGAAGAGAATATGCAGTACAGGATCATGACATTGTTTCCCCAGATGTTTCCGGGGATCATGGACGCGAGCATACTCGGCAGGGCAAAAGAGAGCGGGCTCATTGGATGGAAAACGTTCGATATACGCGAGTATACGCGGGATAAACATAAGAGGGTCGATGATTACCCGTATGGCGGCGGCGCCGGGATGGTCATGCAGGCGGAGCCGGTGTACCGCTGTTACGAGGCGGTCACGCGGGAACTGGGACATACGCCGAAACGGGTTATTTATATGACGCCCCAGGGGCGGGTGTTTGATCAGAAGATGGCGGAGGAATTTGCAAAAGAAGAAGAACTCGTCTTTTTGTGCGGGCACTACGAGGGGATTGACGAGCGCGTGCTGGAGGAGATCGTCACGGATGCAGTCTCGGTCGGGGACTACGTCATGACGGGCGGGGAACTGCCCGCGATGGCGGTCATGGATGCCGTTTCCCGTCTCGTGCCGGGCGTTTTGAACAATGAGGACTCGGCGCGAAATGAAAGTTTTTCGGACGGACTTTTGGAACATCCCCAGTATACGAGGCCGGAAGAGATACTTGGCAGAAAGGTTCCGGAAGTGCTGCTTTCCGGACATCACGCGAAGATCGAGGAGTGGAGGCGGGAAAAATCGCTGGAGCGGACGAGGGAATACCGACCCGATCTGTATGCGGAGTGGCAAGAAAAAAAGTCTATATGACTTGCATTTTAGGCGAGTCCATGATAAAATTATAAGATAATAATGAAGTTGGGATTGGAGCGGTGAGATTGAGTCGAAGTGCGAAATGTGAGCGGATCACAAAAGAGACGGAAATATCTGTCGAACTGGAGGTGGACGGCACCGGGGCGTATGAGATCGATACCGGGATCGGTTTTTTTGACCATATGCTTGAAGGCTTTGCGAGGCACGGCCTGTTTGATCTGAAGATTTCCGTAGAGGGAGATATCCACGTGGACGCCCACCACACGGTAGAAGATACGGGAATCGTGCTGGGTCAGGCATTTGCCAAGGCGCTCGGGAAAAAAGAGGGGATCAGCCGGTTCGGTTTCTTTGTACTGCCGATGGATGACGCGCTCGTCCTGGCGTCGCTCGACATATCCGGCCGCACGTATTTTGCCTTTGACGCTTCGTTTGCGGCAGAGCGGCTGGGAAATATGGAGACGGAAACCGTGCGGGAATTTTTTATGGGATTCGCTTCGGGGGCCGGATTGAACTTACATATCCGCCAGCTGGCAGGAACGAATACCCATCATATCATCGAGGCGATGTTTAAAGCCGTGGCAAAGGCGATGGACATGGCCGTGGCGACGGACGGGCGCATCCAGGGCGTTCTTTCGACCAAAGGAGTGCTGTAAAGAGGGTTCTGCGGGAGTCCGCAGGGAGATATTACATGGATCAAGGAGGAAGCGGTTTGGCAAATAAAAAGATCATCCCGTTTATCAATGGAGAAAATGAGCTGGCGGTAAACATTTTAATGCAGGCGGAGCAATATTGTTTTGCGGGAGCAGACGCGTTATTTATATATAATTATTCCAAAATAGAAAAAGAGAGAGAGGAGTTTCTGGCTGTCCTGAAACAGGTGGACGCCAAAATTGATATTCCTTTTATGACGGGAATGTATGTCGGCCGGTTTGAAGATGCCAAAAAAGCATTTTATACCGGAGCCGAACAGCTTGTGATCCGCTATAGCATGTGTCCGGGGCAGCCGGTGCTTGATGAAGTCATATCGCGGTTTGGGTCGGACCGGGTCATGATCGAGGCGGACGCAGGGAGCGAGTTTGACCGCTTTGAGATTCCGGTTGATTCGCTGCTGTTAAAACATGTGAATATCGGTCCGGAACTGGAGAGAAAGCTCGTTCAGTTTGGAAAATCAGTTATTATCCGGGACAGTCTGATCCGCAATGATCTGGAAGAACTTCTAAAACTCCCTCTTGTTGCCGGTGTTTCTACCAATCATTTTCTCGGTAAGGAATTATTTAAAGTGAAATCAAGTATGAAGCGGGCAGGGATCGAGATGAATACATTTGAGTCCTCCCTGGATTTTTCGGAGTTTAAAACCGATGAGAACGGACTGGTTCCGTGTATCGTTCAGGATTATAAGACAGAGGAAGTGCTGATGCTTGCTTACATGAACAGAGAGTCTTATGAGGCGACATGCGCCAGCGGAAAAATGACGTATTTCAGCCGGAGCAGGAACGAACTGTGGTGTAAGGGAGATACATCCGGACATTACCAGTATGTCAAAGAGTTGAAGCTGGACTGTGACCGCGATACGATCCTGGCGAAAGTGCACCAGGTCGGGGCAGCCTGTCACACCGGGGCGAGGAGCTGCTTTTTTACCGAACTTGCGAAAAAGGAATATGACCGGACAAATCCGCTCACAATACTGAATGAAGTATCCGCTACGATCGAGGATCGAAAAGAGAACCCGAAAGAAGGATCGTACACGAATTACCTGTTTGAGAAAGGAATTGACAAGATCTTAAAAAAATGCGGGGAAGAGGCGACGGAGATCGTTATAGCGGCAAAAAATCCCGACGCGTCGGAACTGAAGTATGAGATTGCGGATTTTCTCTATCATTTGATGGTGCTCATGGCGGAGTGCGGACTGACATGGGAAGATGTGATAAAGGAACTTGCTAACAGGCATTAATATATTAAAGTAAGAAGATCAATGTAGGAGGTATTTGAATATGACGATAGGGCAAGCAGTATTGTATTACGGAGTCCGGCTGATCCTTTTTGCAGCCGTGGCCGGAGCAGGGATCGCTGCCGGCATCAGGATCCGGAAAGCAAAGAATGCAAAAACGACAAATTAAGAGGATAGAGGTTTGTTATTATGGCAGGTAGAACTCGAAAAAGATTAGGAGATATGTTAGTAGAGGCTGGCGTTATCACGAATGACCAGCTGATGGAAGCTTTGGGAAAACAGAAGGAATCAGGGAAGCGTCTCGGTGAGCTCCTGGTCGATCTTCGGTTTACGGATGAGATGGAGATCGCCGAAGCGATGGCGCAGCAGATGAAGATTCCGGTGGCCAAGATCAGGGAAGCCAAACTGGCGCCGGAGGTGATCGCCCTGCTGCCGGAAAACGCCGTGCGCAAATACCACGTCGTTCCGTTCCAATTGGACGAGAACAATCCGAATATACTATGGGTAGCTATGTCGGATCCGCTGGATATTATCGCGGCCGACGACCTCTCCATTATTACAAACATGCAGATCGAGGTCATGGCGGCTGCGGCGTCGGACGTCACGTACGCGATCGAGAAATATTATGGAAATGAGCAGTCCGCGAAACTGGCTGACAGCTTTGCGCAGGAGCGTATGGAAAAGGACAAGAAGCTCAAAGGAGATAAGGAGGATGAGGGGAACGACGAAGTTGACAATTCGCCGATCGTGCTTCTCGTCAATAAGATCATTGAGCAGGCGGTCAACGAGCGCGCCAGCGATATACATATCGAAGCACTGGAGGACGAAGTCCGGATCCGGTACCGCATCGACGGCGCGATGCAGGAGATCATGCGTTATCCCAAGGATCTGCAGAGTGCGATCGTGGCCCGTATCAAGATCGTGAGCGGCATGAACATTTCGGAAAAAAGAGCCCCGCAGGACGGCCGTATGACGCTTCTCTTTAACCGCGTGGAGTACGACCTGCGTGTTTCATCGCTTCCTACGACCTTCGGCGAGAAAGTCGTAATGCGTATCGCATCCAAATCGGGACTGAATAAAGAAAAGAGCGAACTGGGCTTTCAGGAAGAAGAATTGAAGCGTTTTGACGGAATATTGAAACACCCGCACGGGATCATCCTCGTGACGGGGCCTACAGGAAGCGGAAAATCGACGACGCTGTACACGGTTCTCAATGAGTTGAACGGCGGCGAGGTAAATATTATTACGGTAGAGGATCCGGTCGAGGCCGATGTGGACGGGATCAACCAGGTACAGGTAAATGAGAAGGCGGGACTTACGTTTGCCTCCGCCCTCCGTTCGATCCTGCGTCAGGACCCGGACATTATCATGATCGGAGAGATCCGTGACGAGGAGACGGCGAGCATCGCGGTAAAGGCGGCGATCACGGGCCATCTCGTGGTAAGTACGCTGCATACGAACAGCGCGGCAAGTACCGTGACCCGTCTGGAGGATATGGGAATCGAGCCGTACATGGTAGCGGACTCTGTCGTGGGCATCATCGCGCAGCGTCTCGTGCGGCGCATTTGTCCGAAATGCCGTGTGGAAAAGGAACTGACGGATACGGATAAACTGCGGCTCCATCTGCGGGGGGACTCAAATCCGCTGATCTACGAGCCGTCGGAGAATGGCTGCGCGTACTGTAACAATTCCGGATACCGGGGACGAATCGGCGTATATGAGATCATGCCGATCACGCCGGCGCTCCGTGAGGTGATCAGCCGCGGCGGGGGAGCTGAGGAGATACAAAATATAGCACTGAAAGAAGGACTTACGACGCTGCGTCTCGGTGCCGCGAAACTGGTACTGAAGGGGGTTACGTCGATTGCCGAAGTGGAAAGGATAGCGGCGGAATAAGTGCTGTGAAATAAATAAAGGAGGAGAAGGGGGATATGACACTTGATGATATTTTGATCCAGGCCAGGAAAGTCGGGGCTTCCGACGTACACGTGTCGTCGGGGATCCCGATCAAATGCAGGGTGCACGGGACGTTGAAGGATCTGACCAGCGCGGTTATGTCAGGCGGGGATACGAAAGCACTAGTGGAACAGATGATACCAGCGCGCCTGATCCAGAGTTTTAATGATACCGGAGAAGCCGATTTCTCGTATGCGATCGAAGGGCAGGGGCGATTTCGTGTAAACGTGTTTAAACAGAAGGGGTCGATGGCGTTTGTCATCCGTCTGATCAATGAGGAGATTCCGAAACCGGAAAGTCTGGGACTGACGCAGTCCGTCATTGATCTGACAAATAAAAAGAGAGGGCTTGTTCTGGTGACGGGGCCGACGGGAAGTGGAAAATCCACGACGCTGGCATCCCTTATCAATAAGATCAACGAAACATACAGTCACCATGTGATTACATTGGAAGACCCGATCGAGTATTTACATGTACATAAAAAATCAATCGTAAACCAGCGAGAGATCGGAATGGATACCGACAGTTACGCGAACGCGCTGAGAGCGGCGCTCCGTGAGGATCCGGATGTGATCCTCGTTGGAGAGATGCGTGACCTCGATACGATCGCGACGGCGGTAACGGCGGCGGAGACGGGCCATTTGGTATTTTCGACGCTTCATACGATCGGGGCGGCGGCGACGATCGACCGTATCATCGACGTATTTCCACCGCATCAGCAGCCGCAGATCCGGCTGCAGCTGGCGACGCTTTTAGAGGCTATCATTTCCCAACAGCTCATGAAAACAGCAGACGGGAGCGGGCGTGTCGCGGCGTTTGAGATCCTTCACGCGAACAGCGCGATCCGGGCACTGATCCGGGAGGGAAAGAGCCACCAGATCCCATCGGTTGTTCAGACGAGCCGGAAGCTCGGCATGATCACGATGGATGATTCTATCTTTGACTTATATTCACAGGGCAGGGTGACGAAAGAGGAAGCGATCACGTACGCCCAGGACAAAACGGCGCTGACAAAGCGGCTTTATTAAGAAAGGAGGGTTTTGCTTGGCTACATACAGATATCAGATTACAGACCGATATGGTAAAGATAAAAAAGGCACGCTCGAAGCGGCGTCGCCGGAAGCAGCAACAGCGAAACTGAAAGGGGAAGGCGCGGTCGTGCGCTCGATCAGGGAAGTGACGAGCCTTGACGACGCCGCATGGAACATTTCGATCGGCAACCCGGTCAAGATGAAAGACATTACTTTGTTCTGCCGCCAGTTTTACAGCATACTAAATGCAGGCGTGACGGTGGTGGACGGCCTGAAGATGCTTCAGGAATCCACAGAAAACAAGGTTTTTCGAAAATCCATCTACAATGTACAGGTCAACGTGGAAAAAGGTGAGACGCTCGCCAACGCGATGGCGCTGGAAGGGAAGGTGTTCCCCGACCTGCTGATCAACATGGTAGCGGCAGGCGAGGCAACCGGTAATTTAAGTATCGCCTTCGAGCGTATTTGTACGCAGTTTGAGAAGGACAGCAAGCTGAGATCCATGCTCGTGTCGGCGATGATCTATCCTATCGTTGTGCTTGTTGTTACGGTTATCGTAGTCATTGTGTTGATGGTAGTCGTGATCCCGCAGTTTCAGGAGATTTTTGATATGATGGGAGAGGAACTTCCACTTCCGACCAAGATCGTTATTGGAGTGAGCCAGTTTATGATCAACAATCTTGTTTTGGTCATCGGCGGTATCGTTGGACTGGTTCTGGCAGTGATCGCGGCGAAGAATACAGAGGCGGGCAAGCAGTTTACGAGCCGGATGTGTTTAAAGCTTCCGATCATCAACGATTTTACCGTAAAAAATGGTTCGGCGAAGTTCAGTATGACGATGTCCACACTGATCACGTCGGGTGTTCCGTTGGTGGAGGCGCTCGGTATCGTAGCAAATGTCGTGCAGAACCGGGTTATGCGGAAAGCTCTCAATGAAGCGAGGGAGGAAGTTATGCAGGGAATCCCGATGTCGGAACCGCTCGAGGCGTCCGGCGTGTTCCCGCAGATGGTGCATCATATGGTAAGGATCGGCGAGGAAACAGGTAATACGGAGGCGATGCTTGATAAAGTGGCGGAGTATTATGAGCAGGAAGTAGAAGCTGCAACGAGGAACCTGACGACGATCATGGAGCCGCTGATCATTATCATACTGGCTGTCAGTGTTGGCGGCGTCGTAGGCGCGATCGTCATGCCGATGATGCAGATTTACTCGATGGCAGGGTGATATAGGGGTTTTATTTTATCATATCCTAATTTTTGGGAAAAACATCAAAAAAAGTTGACAAATCTCATGAGGATATGTTAAAATTAACTATAAGAAATGCAGAAAAAATATTTTCTGTAAATAAAAAAAAGGAGAGTTAAAAGAATGAAAAAGAAACTGCAAAAGTATTTAAGCGGTTCCAATGAAGGTTTCTCCCTCGTGGAGTTGATCATTGTTATCGCGATCATGGCAATCCTGATTGGAGTAGTTGCCCTTGCTGTTATTCCGTATTTGGAGAAGAGTCGTGAGTCGAAGGATCTGCAGGCGCTGAGCTCATTGTCTAGTGCATTGTCATCAGCAGTTGCTGATACAAAAGTGACAGCAGCGAAGTCGTTTACTATTACTGATGGTAATCCGGTTGGTAATACGGATAGCGATACGGATATTCAAAAGGTTAAAGCGGCTATGCAAGACTCACTTGGTGGTGCGGCGGTTGATTTGAGCTCGTCTGGAGCAAATGGATATGCAATTACTTGCTACTTTGATCCGCCGAACAACGTGGTGGCCGTATATGTGGCATCGGGACAAACCGGCCAGCCTACAGGCACGGGTCTTACCCAGTCAATTACTTTGGGAAGTGGAACCGGGGCTACAGCTGCAAACGTACAGTGCTGCAAATACAATGACAATGCACCTTTACTGGTTTCGAATGGTGCGACGTCGGCAGCTGGCGGAAACGGCGGAAACGGCGGAAACGGCGGAAACGGCGGAAACGGCGGAAACTGATCATAGTTTTGCAAAAAAAATGATAGTTTGCTAATTCGGCAAACTCCATGATGTAACACCCACACAAGGAGAACCTGCCATGACACATGTTACTGCTTTACTTTACATATTCGCTTTTTTATACGGCATCGTTATTGGAAGTTTTCTGAACGTATGTATATATCGAATTCCAAAGAAAGAAAGTATCGTCACGGTAGGTTCTCATTGTATGAAGTGTGATCACCGGCTGGCCTGGTATGATCTGTTTCCATTGTTCAGTTATTTGTTTCTGAGAGGGAAATGTCGCTATTGCGGGGCTAAGCTTGCGAGACAGTACCCGCTGGTGGAAGGCGCAAATGGTATATTGTATCTGATTGTTTTCGCAATACACGGATGGAACATGGAAAGCGTTCTTTACTGTTTTCTCACATCTGCACTTTTGGTATTGAGTCTCATAGATTATCGTACGCTTGAGATTCCCCTTGGTGTAAATTTGTTCATATTGGGGATCGGTGTGGTTCATGTTGCGGTTGATGTGTATAATTGGAAACACTATGTGATTGGCTTCTTTTCAGCAAGCCTTTTTCTGTTCTTTTGCCTTATTTTAACGAGGGGAAGAGGGATTGGCGGAGGAGATATCAAACTGATGGCTGCCGCCGGACTTTGTCTCGGCTGGCAGAATATCATGCTGGCACTGGTGATTGGCTGCGTGGTTGGCTCTCTGATCCAGTGTATCATCATCGCAGTGACGAAAAACAAAGCGAAGTTTGCGATGGGACCATATCTTTCCGTGGGGATTTTTACGGCGGCATTGTGGGGGGACGCTTTTGTAGACTGGTATATCGGGCTAATGGGGACATAATGTTTATGGATTTCAGTGTCCTTTTGTTTTATTTTAATTTGTTGAGGGGAATAGGAAAAAGATAGTGAAATCCATAAAAGGAAATGGGGAGAGCGGTATTTCGCAGGATAAAGGAGGATGTTATGGCTAAAAAAGTAATTGTCGTTCGTGTTGGAGCAAAGACGATACGAATTGTACATATGGACAATAATCAGACAAATCCGACCGTATATGGATGTGTTCGCGTGCCTACCCCGCAGGGGGCAGTGGTCGATGGAGAAGTAAAAAATATCATTGATGTGAGCCGCAGGATCAAACAGGCCTGTGTGGAAAAAGGTATTACGACTAAAGATGTTATTTTTTCTCTCGTGTCATCGAAGATCGCAAACCGTGAGACGACGATACCATTTGTGAAAGATAGTAAGATTCAGGGACTTGTCATGGCGAAAGTGGATGACATGTTTCCGATCGATAAGGACAGATATATCTTTTCTTATGTAAAACAGGGAGAAGGCAGGAGCGCCCAGGAAGGTGAACACGTATCGGCAGAGCCGGAAAAGAAGGAAGAGGAAACGCTCGTAGAAGATGATACGAAGAAAAAGAAGAAGGGGAAGAAGCCTGCGCTTGAGAAGAAAGAAAAGACAAAAGCGGCGGCGAAAGTGATCGACCTGCTCGTATATGCGGCGCCGATCGATCTGGTCCGCTCTTATTACGCACTTGCCGAAGGCTGTGATCTGAACATCGTTTCCATCGAAGTAGACGGTAATGGTATTTTCCAGATCATGAAGCGCCAGATGGTCGAAGGCGTGGAGATGGC
>CAJTZN010000013.1 GCA_910584065.1 uncultured Eubacterium sp. | reverse complement strand
TGAGGCGAGAATATATCCAGAAACAGATGTTTGGGGTTTTGACCCTGACATCATAAAATAATAAAAAGTACAAGAAAAACTCCCACACACTCTCACATATCGCTTACCTGCCTGACCACGCTACACACTTCCCCAACCGTGCCGCTCACTACCTGCTCTCATACACGATTTCCCCGTCGATCATCGTATACAGCGTCTCCACAAACACCTCCATCGGATTGGCTGAAAATACGGCAATATCCGCATCCTTCCCCGCCTCCAGCGACCCCACGCGTTCGGCCGCACCGCAGATCTGGGCCGCATGGATCGTCACCGCCTTCAGTCCGCCCTCCATCGAAAGTCCATGCTTAACATTCAGTCCGGCATACAGCGGCAGATAATGGATGAGCGACACCGGATGATCGGTCATGATCGCTGTTTTTACACCGGCCCGTTCAAGAACGCCCGCCGTCTTAAAATCCATGTTCTGAATTTCCAGCTTCGAACGGGACGTCAGCTGCGGCCCGACGATGACCGGATAACCGGAAGCGGCGATCTCATCCGCCACAAGATGCCCCTCGGTACAGTGGTCAAGAGTCAGCTCCAGTCCAAACTCCTTTGCGATCCGGATCGCTGTCAATATATCATCCGCCCGGTGTACATGCGCTTTGAGCGGAATCTCCTTCCGCAAAACCGGAAGCCAGTTCTCCATTCGGAAATCCGGTTTATCCAGTCTTCCCCACTCTTTTTGTTCGCGGTAGCGGCACGCCCGGTACAATTCCTCCCGCAGCATCCCGGCGATCGCCATACGGCTCGCCGGCATCTTATCCTTTTCTCCATAATTCTTTTTTGGATTTTCTCCAAACGCTACCTTCATCGCCGCCGGCGCTTTGACGATCATGTGATCGACGCGCCTGCCCTGCGTTTTCATAAACAGAAACTGGCCGCCCACGACATTCGAACTGCCCGGCCCCGCCATGACGGCCGTAATCCCTGCGCCGATCGCATCGTGGAACGCCGGATCCATCGGATTGATGGCATCGAGCGCACGAAAATGGGGCGTCACCGGATCTGTCACTTCATTGCAGTCATCTCCGGCCACGCCCCATTTTTCCTCACAGATTCCGATATGGCAATGGGCGTCGATCAGTCCGGGCATAACAACTGCACCGCGGACGTCGATCACCTTCTCGCCAACTTCACTCTGCCGCTCCTTTTCCCCTAACGCCAATTCCTCCATTTTCCCCACCGATGCAATCTTTTTCCCCGTGACGTGGACATACCCGTCCTCATACGTTTTCCCCGTCATCGTCATAATCTTACCATGAATAAAAAACATAAGAATCCACCATTTCTGCAGTATGTGTGCCGCAGCCTTTCTTTGCTCTATAATATGCGCACATCCTGCTCTTCTTATGCAGTTATTCTCCTTTTTACCGTCAGAACCATGTACTGTCACAACTTTATGTTCTGTCAGAACTTCATGTGCTGTCAGTACTTCATGTTCTGTCGCCACTCCACGGTCCTGCGGATGCCTTCCGAAAATGGCACCGAAGGCGCAAACCCTGTATCCTCCTGTAGTTCCCGTATATCGGCGCACAGATACATCACCTGCTTGTCATAATACGGAACCTCGCCAAACACAATATCCCGCCCCGGACAGATCACATCACAAATATCCTGTATATAATCCCGCAGCCTGCGCTCCTGCCCGCTGCCAACCGTATACACCGCACCATCTCTTCCTTTTTCAGCCGCCAGGTAAAATGCCATCGCCGCATCGTCGCAGTACAGATAATCCCAGATCTGTTCGCCCTTTGTATACTTTGGCATCTCCCCGCGCAGCATCGAACAAATTCCCGACATGACCATCGTCCGGTCTTTATCACCCGGCCCGTACACGCTGAGAATACGTGTCCACACATGCCGGATGCCGCAATCCCGGCAGAACGCCCGGCTCATCTGACCCGCCGAGAGCTTGGCGATGCCGTAACCGGTTTCCGGATTGGCGCAGACTGCCGAACTCAGCTTCACCCCGTCCGGTACACGGCCGAACTCCGCCTGGGAACCCGCGCCGAGAAACACCGAGCATCCCAACTCGCTGGCCGCCTGGACAGCATCCAGCGTATACCTGACATTCTCCCACTGTCCATAATAATTGTTCCGGTTGCCGCCATACGTCCCGCCCCATCCGAAATGAAAAAACGCATCACAGCTTTCTCCGATTTTCTCCGGCAGTTTCGCAAGTTCCGTCAGATCGCACGCCACAGCCGTCACTCTCTCATCCCGGAACATAAACGCATTCTGCTGCGAGTCCGGCCGCACGACCGCGTACACCTGGATCCCCTTTCCAGCAAGCAGGCGGCAGAGCGCCTGTCCCAGCATCCCCGAAGCCCCTGTAATGATCGCCCGTTCCATCACATTCTCTTCCTTCCATACAAAATTATATCTCATTCTTCGATCGGCTCGATCACCATTTCCTCCCGGAATATATCGCGGTCGAGGAACGGCGCCAGATCCTCCAACGGCGGCGAAACAAGCGTACCGTCGTCCAGCCGTTTCGTCGCCGACTTCGGCTCAAAATTCTGATCCATCGAAACGATGATCTCACAGATCACGGCCCCATCCGTCTCAAATACGTGCTGGATCGTCTCTGCCAGCTTGTCATTACTGTCACACCGGAAAAATGGATAGCGGTACGCATAGGCGATCCGTTCCATATCCGGAAACTCCAGGTCGTGGCTCTGCGGGCCTATCCCCACATACGGCTCTCCGAAAAAGTTTGTCTGTGTCTGCCGGATCGAATGGTATCCATTATTGTTTATGACAAATATTTTGATTGGCAGCTTGTTCGTCTGGATCGTCTGCAATTCCTGAAGATTCATCTGGATGCTGCCGTCGCCGCTCAGACAGACGATCTCTTTTTTTCCTTCTGCCACACACGCGCCGATGGCAGCCGGCAGATCGTAACCCATAGAGGCGATCGCAGAATTGATGATAAACCGCTGTCCTTTCTTGATCTCATAACCGTGGCTCCCCACGACACACGCGGAGCCATTACCCACGACCGTTACATAATCCTCCGGCAGCACTTTGCTCACTTCTTTTATAAACGCGTACACATTCGCCGGACTGCTCTGCTCGTAGTGTTTTGGAAGAACGACCGGATACGCCTCTTTCCAGTGCGCGCATTTTTCGAGCCAGAAAGTCTCGGCTGAATGCTTCCCGGCGCCCAGTTTTTCATTCATCTTCCGCATCACATCCTTGACGTCAGCACAGACAGGCAGATCGACATGCAGCGTCGGTTTTTTCAATTCCTCCCCGTCCACATCGACAACGATCGTATAGGCTTCCCTCGCCCACGTCTTATAATTATACCCCACCTGACGGATACTCAGGCGGCTTCCAAGCGAAAGAACGAGGTCACTGTTCTGAATGGCAAAATTGCCCGCACGGTCGCCCATGATGCCCGCGCGCCCGACGTACAGCGGATGCTCGTCCGCGATCAGGTCAATGCTGTTCCATCCGGTCACGACCGGGATTCCCAGCTTCTCGACCAGTGCAAGGAATTCCTCATACCCGCCCGAGATCCGTATGCCGTTTCCGGCGTTGATCACGGGACGCTTGGCTGCCTTTATTTTGTCCAGTATCGTACCGATCAGTTCATCCGACGGCTCCTCTGGTTTCTCTCCGGCACATTCCTCCGGGTCAAACGAGCGAAGGTCGTCCGTATCCACAAACGCGCCCTGTACATTCAGCGGAATATCGAGCCAGCACGGGCCGGGGCGTCCAATCCGCGCCAGATACAGCGCCTTTTCCAGACAATACTTGATATCCAGAGGATCAATGACCATCTGGCAATATTTCGTCATGCAGTCCACCGCCTTGCAGATGTCAAACTCCTGATCTCCCATCGCGCGCAGTCCAAGGCCGGTACTTCTTGCCGTCGTATCGTAGCGGACCTGCCCGGAAAGGATGAGCATCGGGATCGAATCCAGCCATCCGCCGACAACGCCGGTGATCGCGTTTGTCCCGCCCGGACCCGTCGTCACGCACACGGCGCCGATGCGGTTGTGCATACGCGCGTACGCTTCCCCGGCGATCGCGCACGCCTGCTCATGATGCTGATACACACAGTGAAGACCATCCTGATGCCCCAATCCGTCATTGAGGTGCATCGCGCCTCCACCCGTCACGGTAAACACCGTGTCGATTCCGTGCTCCACCAAAAACTGCGCCACATAATTTGATACTTTTACTTTCATAACATAAACCATTCCTTTCCCGTTTCAATTGTCCCGACTGCCTCGCACCCTGCATCCGCACTTTATCTCACAAAAATTTTAAATTGCCGTCAATATTCCTAATGATTTCAAAAGCAGGATCATTAAAAGGACGGGAGCGATAAACCGGAGCATCACGACATAGAGTCTCTTCCTTCCCATCTTCTGACCGTTCTTTTCTACCTCTTCTACTACCGTAGACGGTTTTACGATCCAGCCGATGAGAATACACGTTCCGATCGCCACGACCGGCATGAGAATATTATTGCTGATATAGTCCATAATATCCAGAATCTGCGCCGTTGTCCCATTTGGCAGCGAAAGCTCGAAGTACAGCGCGTTGTAGCCCTTGCAGACAATAAACCCGGCAGCCACGGCGACCACCGTCTCGATCACGGCCGCCTTCATTCTCGTCCATCCAAAACGGTCCATCAGGCTGGAAACGACCGCCTCCATGACCGACACGGCACTCGTAAGTGCCGCAAACAACACCATGGCAAAAAACAGGCAGCCGACCACGTGGCCGATCTTTCCCATCTCGGAGAATACGTTCGGCAACGAAACAAACATCAGTCCCGGCCCGGAAGCATCCATCCCCTCGGTTCCGGAAAACGTAAACACCGCGGGAATGATCATGACGCCCGCCAAAAAAGCAACGACCGTATCAAAAATCTCAATCTGATAGATCGACTTGTTCAGGTCGGCGTCGTCACGTACATAAGAACCGTACGCGATCATGATTCCCATCGCGACACTGAGGCTGAAAAACAGCTGCCCCATCGCGTCAAAAAGTACCGAGAAAAAACGGCTTACTGTCATCCCTTCAAAATTCGGAATCAGATAAATGCCCAGTCCCTGCAGTCCCGTCCTCGTAACCCCGCTCTCATCGGTGTGCCGGATCGTAACGGAAAAGACCGCGATCACGATCACCAATACGATCAAAATCGGCATGAGGATTTTAGAAAACGATTCAATGCCCTTATTGACCCCACGGAATATAACAAACGCTACGGCAAATAAAAAGATCGCCATCATCACAACAGGCTCTGTCCCGGCGGTAATAAAGGATGTGAAAAATCCGTCCTCGGCCGTCGCCACGCCGTTTCCGGTGAGGTACATAAGAAAGTACTTGATGACCCAGCCGCCGATCACACAGTAATACGGCAGAATGATGACCGGCACGAGGCACGAGATCACACCCAGTCCGCCCCAGCTCTTCTTCAGCTTTCCATAAGCCGTGATCGGACTCTGTTTCGTCTTTCGCCCGATTGCGACCTCCGTAATCAACAGCGTAAATCCAAACGTCAGCGCGAGTACCAGATAAATAATAAGGAACATACCCCCGCCGTCTTTCGCCGCCAGATACGGGAATCTCCATATATTTCCAAGTCCCACCGCGCTTCCGGCCGCTGCCAGTACAAAACCGATCGAGCCGGAAAAAGAATTTCTCTTTGCTTTCTTTTTCATCTTCTTTTTCTCCTCCTGCTATTTGTAATACCGTTTTCCCTTACCCTCATAAATGATCTCATACAGTGCCTGATAGCCTTTCTCATAGAACTCTTTTTCGTAGTGTACCATAAAAGCGCCTGACACGCACAGATCATCCGCGTGATAACGTCTCGCGTAATCAATGACATAGCAGTCCATATGTTTCTCGAAATAATTCTGCCACTGATCCATAAATTTCCTCTTCTCGAGGAGCGCCTCCCTTTTGTGCCACCTCATCGGCTGCAGCTGTCTCTCCTGATCGAGGAATTTCAGCTTTACATCCGCCTTGATCCACACGATGTTCGGCCCGTACCGCTCGCGGATAAACTCAATAAATCTGTCAAACCGCTGTTTTATCTGATCTTCATCCAAAATGGCATCGATCGACGTCAGCGTGCACTGTTCCTTGATCTCCTTGTAAAACTTGAGTCCCCTCACTTCGCTGTCCGCCGTCAGCACGCCGCCCTCATACTCTACAATATCACAGATCAGATCGTAAAAATCCAGCAGAAGCCACTTTGATCCTGACTTCCTCAGCTGCTCGGGCAGGTCTTTGTGAAAGGCACTGCGGATATAGCCGACGCGCCAGTTACTATCCTCAAACAGCGAAAGATCCTCAAATTTAGTATCATCATACGGGATTGGCGGATCAAACGCAAATAAGCAGCAGTTCCGGTAAGCATATTTCCCAATCTCAAACCTGCCGTCGTCCTCATTCAGTATTTCCCGCGTGATACAAGATCCCCACAGATCGACAGGGATCGGCTCATAATAGCGGTTCATCGCACGGCAGTATGCCGCCGTCGCGTCCTTTGTCTCCCGTTTCATGTTCCTGACCAGCATCTTCACCTTATGCCGCTCCTCCATATTGCTGCCAATGCCGGAGACACATTTTTTCAAAAACGCCGCCTTCCCCTTCCTTGCCGCGATCAGCGCCTGATAATAGTGGCGGCAGTTAAACTGGTTTACATGGAGCGTCTCTGTCGTCAGTCCCTGCCGCTCCCACTCCGCCCGCACTAGTTCGGTAAACGGCTGCACGATCTTCAGGTGGTGTTGAAAGATCAGGTCATAGTCGGTATCCGCGCGGAATATGTCGCCTTCCTCTACGGCCTGTACGACTTTCAGGCATTCCCGCAACGGCAGCGCAAACTTAAAACTGTGTTTGTCCAGTATTTCCTGTATCGAACGGTAGCCACAGGCCTCCATTTCCACAAAATCACTCTCATAGTCGATCAGGATTTCCCGACTGAGCTGCAGCACCAGATGGTCGAGAAAATCCTCTTCGTTCATAAACAACCCCGTATTATTTTTGGCAAACAGGTTGTCGTAGTACTTGAGGAAGCGCCCCAGCCGCATATAGTATTCCTGTCCGCTGAACACCCGCTGTTCCGGCTGTGTGCGGATGATCGTGGAAATGATCCGTTTGGCGTGGTGATAAAAAGGTTTTTCATACGTAGACATCGTGACGCCCTTTTTGTTATCAAAATCAATGAAATAATGGGAATAAATATCTACCACATACGGATTCATCTTCTTCACAAAATAATTTTCCAGTTCCTTGATCCGGCGGTTATAGGCCCGCCTGCTCTTTCTCTTGAACCTGCGCACATGCGTATGCGTCACATACCAGAGCGGACATCTCGATTTGACAAGGATAATGTGGTTCGCGTCAAAATATGTTCCGATCAGTTCCAAATACCGATCCATATACGGTTTCCAGTCGAACTCCCGGTCGCGCATGACATCAATAAACTCCATCTCCTGTTCATGCTCGGCAAAAAATTCACTCTCCAGAAACTTCGGATTCTTTGTAAATACCTGTCCGTTCCATTTATAAAGTCCGTGCCCCGCCGTATAGCACATATCTACCACGAGAAATTCCGCCGGTTCGTCCTCCAGTGACTGTGCGAGCCGTTTTTCCAGATCCATCATCAGATAGGGCGATACCTTTCCCTCCAGCGCAACGGTGGCGCCCTCCGGATTGCCCACCAGGGATAAAAGGGAAATCCACAAACTTTCCTTTACAATTTTATACCGGTCATCCAACTCCATATCGTTAATAAACGAGGAACCGTTTAACCGGATCGTTTTTTTCTCTACTTTGTCCATGATATCCATAATTCGCAGCCTTTTCTTCTTTTTTTAACATACAACTGACATGATTATAACACATTTGATTCCCCGATAGCAAGTTTTCTGTCAGAGGAAACACCCCTTTTTTCCCTCCTTTTTCCCCGCAGCTATTGTTTTCTCTCCCATCTTCCCGTATACTAGATCTATACCTACATAAATACAAGCTTCTTTAGAAGGAGATCTTTCCATGGAACAAGCACATATTTTCAGCGGGAACGCTTCCCGCCTCCAATCCGTTTTTGCCAAATCCGCGCGCGGAGAGCACATATCGATCGTTTTTCTCGGCTCCTCCATTACGATGGGGTATCAGATCGAAGAACAGCACCAGTTTACCACGATCCTCACACAATATTTCAGGCATACATTCCAAAATGACGACATTTCCGGCCACAACTTAAGCGCGCCCGGGATGCCTTCGCTGCACGGACTCCATTTGGCTTACACGGAACTGGAACAATACGCACCCGATCTGATCCTGATCGATTACGCAGTCAATGACCAGAAAAATCATATGTTCCGTGAATCCTACGAAAGTCTTCTGGTAAAGTGTCTGGGCCTGCCCACACATCCCGCTGTATTTTCCTTTTTCGTAAAAACGGAGAAGGGCTATACGTGCACGCCGCAGATGGCTGCTGTCTGCGAATATTACGGGGTTCCCTATGTAAATATCGGAACCTGGCTCGACGAGGACATCCGGGCCGGGATCATGCGATGGCGGGATTATTCGTATGACAACTGTCATCCCGGCCCGGTCGGGCACGGCTATATCGGCCGGTGCCTCACGCGCTTTCTGCAATATGTTTCCAAATTACCGGCCGCCCCGGAAATCAGCCGCCCCGCCAAAGGCTTTTACAACAATGAACTTGCGCGCCTTCAATTTATCCCGTCCTCGTGGGAACACACAGCGGAACGCCACCCCGCGCCCCTTGTCATAAACGCTTCGTGCCGCACAGTATTTATCGGGTATTTCGTCGGCATTACAGAAGATTTTGGCACGGCCTGCCTTTCCCTGAATGGCGAACCCTACCATTTCATGGATTCCTACCGCGTGCATGAATGGGAGCATCCCGTGTATGAAGTAGTATCCCTTTCCAAAGAAAAAAAAATGCACCACATTTCGCTGGACATGTCACCAGACATGCAAAAAGGCGAAAACGATAAACGTTTTCGCCTTATATGCCTAGGAATCGTTTAGATTATTCGCTTACAGCAAACACTCGTTTTACAAAATTATACAAGCCGTTCGCCCAGGCGCCCATCTCATGACTCATGTCCACCTCAAAATACTCATGTTTTGTTCCATTTTTCGTGAGGGTATTGTGATATTGCAGCGGAGAGTCTCCTACTGTCGTATCTTTCGTGCCCTTCTGGATCAGTAGTACGTTTTTCCCGTTGTACTCATCGGGAAGTTTTAACGTTTCTTCCGTAAACAAGCCGTCTTCCCTTTCATACGGAAGCACTCCGACGGCTGGTTCAAAACACCCAACGTATCCGAACGTTTCCGGCATGCTGAGCCCGATATACAGTGATTCACGCCCTCCCATGGAAAGTCCGGCGATCGCCGTATTTTCCCGGCCTTCCGCGATGGAATAATTCGCTTTCATATACGGCATCAGATCGTCGCGCAGGTCGTTGATAAAGTTATCAAACGCCTTAAAATTCTCCACAGAGTACACATCGAATTTCGACCCCGGATCCTTGCCTTTCTCCCATGCGCGTACATTTGGCATGACTGCGATGATATCCTTCACCTCACCGGAAGCAATAAGATTCCCGATGACGCGTTTCGGGTTCGTACTCCATTCATTGTGGTCGCCGGCAACTCCGTGAAGCAGATAAATAACCGGATACTGCTTGCTCTCATCATATCCTGCCGGAAGAAGGACATTGGCCTTCCGGTCTGTCCCAGTCGTCTCGGAATGGTACGTGATCTCCCTCATCTCACCGTACTCAATATCTTTCTCCTGTCTGTTGTAACGGGTCGGCGTCGTGTAATCATCCGACCATTCAGCTGGCCACAGGTTCGGGATTGGGTCCGGTGTTTCTGTCACAACCGGAGGTTCCGTTGGAAGCGCTGTTTGCTGCGGGGTGTTCGTCGAAACTGGCGGTGCCTGCGTCGGAACTTCCGTTGGAACCGAAGGTGCCGTTGGAGCCGGCGTTTTTACCACCGTATCGGACTTCGGCGTTACCGTCACTGTCACCTTTCCCAGTGTTTTTTTCTTCTTTTTCCCCTTCTGCCTGTACTCATCCCTAACCGTAATCGTGGTTTTTCCGGCTTTTACCCCGGTAATCATTCCCTTTTTTGACACCTTTGCAATTTTTTTGTCTTTACTTACAAACGTGTACGTGTGTTTCGCCTTTTTCCCTAAAATCGAAATCCTCTTTGCCTTTCCTTCTGAAACCGAAATCTTTTTCGCTTTCAGCTTTGTCTTTTTCGCAGCAAGGCTTTTGCCCGTTGTCCCCGGTATAACCAATACCGCCGCCATCATGGCGGCCAGGAGCGCAGCGATCAGCCTCTTCGCTTTCTCATTCTCCATAAGTATACCTCCAAATGATTTATTGTATCGTTAAACTTATTTAAATTATACAGGAATTCAGGATTCGTGTCCATCTTCGTTTTTTGATACTTTATATTAAAAAAACTTATTGAGTTTTAAAATTGGTTTCGGTATAATAGTTTTTGTGAGGAGGTATGAGGATGAATATGCAGCACATTGAATATATACTTACACTTGCCAGGGAAAAGAATTTCTCCAAAGCGGCCGAGCAGCTCTTTATGACGCAGTCCGCGCTCAGCCAGTACGTGCGGAAGAAAGAACAGCAATTGAGGATCACGATCTTTAACAGGGGAAATGGCCCAATCACCCTCACGCCGGAAGGTGAACTATATGTAAAAGCATTACAGAAAGTAAAACAGGACTATGTGAATTTTCAGCGTCAGCTTACCGATCTGACAGAACTGCGCACCGGAAAGCTGGTGATCGGAACATCCTCCTTCCGGGCAACCCATCTTCTACCCAAAGTGATCAAGGAATTTATTTCAACCTATCCCGGTGTCGAACTGGAAATCGTGACCGACAACGTAAACCGGCTGAAAGCCAGTCTCGAATCGGGCAAGATTGATTTTTGTATTGAAAATGATTATTTCGAAAAGAATCTGTTCCACTGTGAAACGCTGTTTACGGAAGCCCATTATCTGGCTGTTCCAAAAGAGCATCCTCTGAATGACGCGCTGGGCAGCAACGCTCTCACAGCGGAAGATATTGGAAACGAAACGCATGCCTTTTTCCAGGCGGCTCCCGCCTCCCTCGACCAATGCGAACACGTTCAATTGATCGGCGTAAAACCCGGCAACTGCTTTTATAAATGCCATTCCGATATTTTGCGCGAAGCTTCTTTTACGCCAAAATACATCTCTACCGTGGACAATATCGAAACGGCGTTCCGCTGGGCCGATGAGGGGATCGCGGTCGCCATCATCCCGGATTCCCTCATTTTTCACGGCGGTTTCAAAAGCCATCTCAACTACTACAAACTGGATTATATCCACGCCATGCAAAATATCGTCTTTGCGATGCGCATCGGCCGGGATGTCTCCGCGGCAACGAAACGGTTTCTCGAGATGCTGCGAAAACTGATCGGCTACGGGACGTGGAACATCCCCGCTCAAATGTAAGCTCCTATTTCTCGAACGACCGGATGCGGTATGTGACACCGAGATCTTCACAGATCTTCCTGCACTGATCCTCTTCCGCTTTCGTGATCGTTGTCTCCACTGTCGTCAGAACGACACTGGAGACATATTTTTTTACATCCCGGGCAAACGCCAGCATCGCCTCAAACGAACCCTTTCCAAACCGGCTCCTCGTCAGCCGGAGATACTCTTCCGGATCCGGCGTGTTCAGGCTGATCGATACGACATCGACGACCCCCTTAAACATCGGCGTGACGTCTTTTCCGTGAATGAGGTTTGCCAGTCCGTTCGTGTTTACGCGGATCTTTTTAGCAAATTTCTCTTTCGCAAAAGCGGCGACCTCCAGCAGGTCTTCCAGCCGCTCAGTCGGTTCCCCGTATCCGCAGAACACGATATCCCGATAGCTGTCTGGCGGGAACTGGTCAAAGGCCGCCTTCACTTCGGCGACGTCCGGCTCCCTCTCCAGCCACAGGCTGCCCGATCCATTCAGTTCATCCCCGTTGTTCCGCAGACAGAACGTACACGCGCACGGACAGCGGTTCGTCATATTCACATACAGGTTCCCATATAAAGGATACAAAATCGTCATCACAATCCGCCACTCCCCTCCGCTCTTACGAAAACCGTTTCATGAGATTTACCATCTCGATCGCCGTCGTCGCCGCGTCATAACCTTTATTTCCGGCCTTTGTCCCGGCACGTTCGATCGCCTGCTCGATATTGTCGGTCGTGAGCACGCCAAAAATCGTGGGCACGCCCGTTTTCAGTCCAACGGCTGCCACTCCCTTGCTCACCTCGGCACACACATAATCATAGTGCGTCGTCGAACCCTTGATCACAGCCCCGAGACAGATGACTGCGTCGTATTTTCCGGATTCCGCCATCTTCTGCGCCGTCAGCGGGATTTCAAATGCGCCCGGCACCCAAGCCAGTTCGACGTCGCCTTCCGTATCGACATCATGTCTGCGAAGCGCGTCCTCCGCACCACTCACGAGCTTTGATACGATGAATTCGTTAAACCGGGCAGCTACAATGCCCACCTTCATTCCTTTTCCTACTACATTTCCTTCTAAAATCTTCATGATTTTCCTCCATTTCTATACATTTACGCGACAAGGCAACACCCTCCGGGCAAACACCCCTCGGGCGGACACCCTTCGGGCGAACGCCCATTTGGACGGACACCCATTCGGGCGAACGCCTTTACTCTGTCACAAAATCAACTCTGCGGCCTCTTATAATTCGTCATATGCTGCATTTTTTCCTGCTTTGTCAGCAGATATTTAAAATCTTCCTTGCCCGGTGCAATCTGGATCGGGACACGCTCCACGATGCGGATGCCGTATCCGCTCAATCCGGCGATTTTGGTCGGATTGTTCGTCAGCAGCCGCAGCTGTTTCACGCCGAGGTCGCACAAAATCTGCGCGCCGATGCCGTATTCGCGCAGATCCGGCGCAAATCCGAGTTTGATATTGGCCTCGACCGTGTCGTACCCCTGCTCCTGCAGCTCGTACGCCTTCAATTTGTTGATCAGGCCGATCCCCCGGCCCTCCTGCCGCATATAGAGAAGGATGCCGCGCCCCTCGGCTGCGATCATTTTCATCGCGCTCTCGAGCTGCTCCCCGCAGTCGCACCGTTTGGAGCCAAAGACATCTCCGGTCAGGCACTCCGAATGCACGCGGCACAGGATCGGCTCCCCGTTCGATACATCCCCCATCGTAAGCGCGACGTGATGTTCGCCGTTCAGTTTATTTTCATATCCGTGTATGTCAAATTCCCCGAATTTCGTGGGCAGCTTTGCCTTTGCCTCTTTGCGTACAAGGCTTTCTGTTTCCAAACGCCGGCGGATGATCTCCTCGACCGTGATCACCGTGTAACCGTGTTCTTTTGCAAACGAGAGAAGCTCGGTCGTCCGCATCATCGTCCCGTCCTCCCGCATGATCTCACAGCAGAGGCCGCAGTCTTTTAATCCCGCCAGCTTCATGAGATCGACCGTCGCCTCGGTGTGTCCCGCGCGTTTCAGCACGCCGCCCTGCCTGGCCTCGAGCGGGAACATGTGCCCGGGCCTCCGGAACTCTTCGGGCCGTACGCCGTCTTCCACGGTCTTCATCGCCGTCAGCGACCGCTCAAACGCGGATATTCCCGTCGTCGTCTCCACGTGGTCGATCGACACGGTAAACGCCGTGGCGTGATTGTCCGTATTCACCTCCACCATCTGCGAAAGACCGAGCAGCTCACAGCGCTCCCGGCTCATCGGCATACAGATCAATCCTTTGGCAAGACTCGCCATCGCGTTGACATTTTCTGGCGTGGCGTGCTCCGCCGCGCAGATCAGGTCTCCCTCGTTTTCCCTTTCCGGATCATCAATGACAAGAATCAGCTTCCCGTCCCTCAGATCCTGCAGTGCCTGCTCCAGCTTACCAAACTGTTCGTCCGCCATTGTTCCAACCTTCCTTTCTTCTATCTGCCTAACCCCTTACCTAACCTCTTATCTTTCCCATTTTTCTTACATAAACCCGTTTTTCATGAGAAATTCTTGCGACAGGCGGCTCTGTTCCGCATGGCTCCCTGCCGGCCCCGCACCCGGATGGCACAGCTTTTCAATGTATTTCCCCACGATGTCGCATTCCAGGTTCACGATGTCCCTGGTCTGCCGGTCTGCCAGATTTGTCTGTCCCTGCGTGTGCGGGATGACCGATACGGAAAAGTCCCGGTCCGCCACGCGCGCGACCGTTAAACTGATGCCGTCGATCGCGATGGAACCTTTTTCCACGACATACCGGAGAATGTTTTCCGCCGCCGCAATCCGGTACCAGACCGCAGTTTCATCTTTTGTGATGTCCATGACTTTCCCCGTCCCGTCAATATGACCCGCCACAATATGGCCGCCAAACCGGCCGTCCGCTGCCATCGCCCGCTCGAGGTTCACGCGGCTGTTCTTCCCCAGCATCCCCAGGGAGCTGCGCGCCATCGTTTCGGCCATGACATCCGCCGTAAATCCATGCCCGCTCAGATTTGTGACAGTCAGACAGACGCCATTTACCGCGATGCTGTCCCCGATCTTTGTTCCCTCCAGTACATGGCTGCACCGGATCTCGAGAACCGCCGACTGCGTCCCCTTGCGTACGGATCCAATCGTTCCGATTTCCTCAATGATTCCTGTAAACATATCCGTTCCTCACTTTTTTCCTTACTTACCCCGCCGCTTCTACAGAAGTCCGGTCACGCACAGATCCTCTCCCAGCTGCATCACGGTCATATCAGAAAGCTTCTTCGCCGCCGCCATCTCGCAGATCCCGTTTCCCTCTACCGGGGATTTCGCGTCCTTCCCGCCGATCAGTTTCGGCGCGATATACGCATAGACCCGGTTGACAAGTCCCGTCTCCAGCAGCGAACCGTGAATGCTGCCGCCGCCCTCGACCAGCACGCTGTCAATATTCCTCCTGCCTAACTGCCGGATCAACTCCTCCAGCGACACCCGGCTTCCATCTCCCGCTTTCAGCAATTCCAGGCCGGAAGCTTCCAATTGGCGTACTTTCTGTTCTTGCTTTTCCAGGTCGCGCACCTTCTGTCTGTCCTCTCCTCCTGCGTATGCCACAATGGTCTTTATGTCCCCTGCCGTCCGGACAATCTGGCTCTCCAGCGGAATGCGCAAATGGGAATCGCAGATCACCCGCACGGGATCCACACCCTCCCACATCCGGCAGTTCAGCATCGGATCATCCGCTATGACCGTATCGACGCCAACCATGATCGACGCGTACTTTTTCCGCAGCAGCTGCACGTGTTCCCTGGCTTTTTCACCCGTGACCCACTTTGAGTCTCCCGTGCAAGCCGCAATCTTTCCGTCAAGTGTCATCGCGTATTTCATCGCCACAAATGGCACGCTGGAGCGGATGTAGTGAAAAAAGATCTCGTTGAGCGCCAGACACTCCTGTTCCAATACCCCTGTCACAACGTCGATCCCATGCGCCCGCAGGATCCTGACGCCGTTTCCCGCCACCTTCGGATTCGGATCCATCGCCCCGACAAATACGCGCCCGATCTGTTTTTCGATGATAATATCCGTACAGGGTGGCGTTTTTCCCTGATGGCAGCACGGCTCGAGCGTCACGTAAAGATCGGCGCCGCCCACATCCCCGTCACACGTTGTCAGCGCGTTACGCTCTGCGTGGAACGCCCCATATTTCTCATGACACCCCTCCGCCACGATGCTCCCGTTTTTTACGACAACGCATCCGACCATCGGGTTCGGGGACGTGCGCCCCATCGCCGTCTGTGCCAGTTCGAGCGCCCGTTTCATATACGTTTCATGACATGCTTTACGACATGCTTCATTACGATCCATCGTGTCCTCCCTTCCGGTTCCGTAGATGACAAATGTTCCACTTGCAAATGTTTCTTTAACAAAAAAGAACCCCGAAAATTCCGGGGTTCCGCAGTATCTACTCCATTCAAAAAAATCCGATACCATCTTCTCTCATCCAGACTATACTGTCGGCTTTGGAATTTCACCAAATCAGCGGTATCCGACTGCTCTGTCCGATACCGGTCGCGGGCTGTAACCGCCGGTGAGGAATTTCACCTCGCCCCGAAGAATCAACGTATCTATCATAGCACACATTTTTATGTATTACAAGGGGTTCAACATATTTTACGAGAGATTTTCACTGTATACTCACTGTATTTTCCCTTATGGCCGGCAGCGGCCGCACGGTTCGTACCCTGCCGCTTCCAGTTCCGATTTCGTGCCTGTGTAATCTTCCCTGCTCTCTCCCTTCATTTCCCCCACACTGGAACAGGACGGCAGATGATATTTACGTGTGTTTGTGTTTAGCACATAATAGGATCCATCCGCTCTCTGGTCCGCTTCTCCCTCCCCCGTCAAATGGCTCTCTCCTGTCGCATAATCAATCGTGATACCCGGCTGGCTGTTGAACGCGAAAATATTAAAACAGACCGCTGTGCCGCCATCCTCGACCGACTTCGCTTCCATCTGCACACCGCGGGCGACGAGATCGTCCCCCTCATACAGCGGTGTCACCCGGTAAAGCACGTGGTTTCCCGTCGTTCGGACATACTCCGCGACCTGGTTTTCAAAAGGAAGCATCCCCTCCACGTTTAAATAGCGTGTTCCCGTGATCAGATTCCGTTCGTTTGCATTTTCTCCAGATAGCTGGAACCCGATCAGGTGACAGCGGTTGTACAAATATTTGCCCTCTACACTGTCATATTTTGCCGTCTGCCATCCGGACGGCTTAACCGGACTAATATTTCCCCGCTTTTCCGTCGGCATCAAATCTTTCCCGATCTTTGCATAGGCCGTCCCACACCGCCCGAGACCGTCCAGCTCCGCATATGTCTCAAACGAATCCCCTCCGGTTTCCTCATCAAATGCCGGCTGGTTGTCATTGACCACCACATAAGGTTCCCCCTCATAGGATGGAATCTGCTGCAAGGAGACCGATGGGACCGCTCCACCGGAACCTTCATTTTGATCTGACAGTATATCCGCACCGCTGCATCCGGCAATGAGCAGACAGACGGCCGCCAGTAGTGTAATAATACGTTTCATGCCATGACCTCCGCACTATCGAGTAAAACGGTAAACGGCCCGTCATTCAAAAGTTCCACCTTCATATCGGCGCCGAATTCCCCCTGTTCCACTACCGGAATCTCCTGCCGGCACTTCTGGATAATATATTCATATAATTTCTGTGCCTGATCCGGCTTCCCCGCCCTCGTAAAGGAAGGACGGTTTCCCTTCCTGCAGTCCGCGTACAGCGTAAACTGCGAAACGATAAGCATCTCCCCTCCCACATCTTTCAGTGCCAGGTTGGTCTTCCCGTTTTCATCTTCAAAGATACGCATCTGCACGAGTTTCTGCACAAGTTTATCCGCCACTTGTTCGTCGTCATCCAAACCGATTCCGACGAGGACTAAAAAACCCTTTCCGATCTTCCCCTTCACTTCTCCCTCAATCGTTACCGATGCGTGCTGTACCCTCTGTATGATAAATCTCATGTTCCATCCTCTTTTCTGTTCAAAACCTTTATTCCTGGGCCTTGGCCTGCGCCAGCACCTGCGGCCTGACCCATGTTCCTTTAACTGACTTATGTTTCCATGTATCATTTTCTTTTTCATAGGAAAGAACCGACATATACTGAAAATCACTGCTCGTCTTGAGCGCCTTATAGATCAGCTTCAGCGAAATCCAGCTGCGGTTGTGCTCCGGGTCGCCTGAATCCGTGAGAAACGCCTTTTCTGTTTCACGGTCATATAAAAACAGCGTCACATAATGCCCCGGCGTATCCTGCCAGTAACTATCATCGTTGTAACTTGAGATAAGAACGAGCATTGATTGCGCCTGTTCGATCTCCGTCCGAAATTCCCTATACGTCGGCGGCTTCTCCCCTAATTTTACGGTAAAACCAATATCCGACATGATCTTTCGCATGAACGGCCAGGCAACCGCCCCTCCGCCTCCGTATGATGTATTCTTTTTCGTCCATGTATACATATCGACCGGCGTGCACTTATATTCTGTCAATGTAGAATACATATTAGCCATACAGCAAAACCCGCATCCAAATGCGCCAAACGAACCGCCGTCGTAGTATTCTTTTCCCCATTTCCCAGACCACTCACGTCCCTCTTTCCACGATTTCGGCCCCTGCAGAAAGGAATAGACCGCCTCTTCCGGGTTCTGCGTCGGCTCCGGCTCCGCCTGTACCGCCTCTTCCGATACGACCGGAATCCTGCCATGCCACTCCGGCCCCGCCACGACAGTCGGGTCTTTCTCTCCGCCAGGCTTTTCATTTTTTCCAAAGATCAAAAGCAGCGCGATCGCCGCCGCCATAAAAAGAAGAATTCCTTTTCGCCTGTCCATCCACATCCATCCTCATACATATTTTTCTATCGCCACAGTGACCCTTCCCTTTTTCGTTTCACGCACGACTCCCCGATATACAAATTTTCCAAATCCGCGCACACTGACAATATCACCCTCTCTGAGCACGCCGCTGTTATTTTCATACTGCCTGCTGTTGACAAATACCTTCTTTTCCTGAAAGAGCGGAATGCATTTGCCCCGCGAAAGATGGTACACTTTGGAAAGCAGGGCATCACACCGCTCGGACGAAACGATATGCTCCTCCCGTTTCCTGACCGGCGAAAACGCCTCGGGCAGTCCGTCCGCCTCCTCGCATACTACATTTGTATGACGAATCTTTCTCAAATTTTGACAAATATATGGTTTCATATTGTCCAGGCAGAAGAAATAACATTCCTTTTCCCTCACGAATATATCACCGATCACATCCCGCTCGATCCCCAGATTCATCAATGCCCCCAGAACGTCCCGGTGGCTGAGGTCCTCCGCGAATTTCGGCATGACCGGCCGGCACGAAATGCAGCAAACCGGAAACGCCTCCTCATATCCAAACATCTCTTCACTCCCAAACCGCAGAACCTGCCGCTCCGCCGCTTCACTCCCGCCAAATGCCGTGTAAGGCACAAACGCCAATTCTTTTTTCATCTGAAAAAACTCGTCCATTTCCGACGCCGACAAAAAATGCGAAAACGTATAATGCCCATTCTGATAGCATCGATTGGCCAAATCCATCAATCGTTGTTTCATCTCTTTCTCCTATGCAGAAGTATATCACACACTGACAGCCAACTGCTATCAGCATACCATATTCGCCATGAGAACGCAATCCAAATGGTATTTTTGATGGCTGAATCATAGCAAACGCCTGTCTGTGTCTTATGGACTGTACTCAGATAAAAGTTCCAATATATCTTTTTCATATATATTTCCTCCCAGCACGTCCACATCTCCGTCAGGCCCGATGCAGATTGCCTGAACGTCGGCTGGGTCTTCTATATATGGATTTTCCGGCTCCGGGCCCGTTTCAAAATATTCTTTTAAATAAATCTTCGCGTTTCCATCCGGAAATATGACATTCCCGTCAGCCATACCGATCCCCATCTGCTCAAATTGCCGCAGAATTTCTCTCGTCTCCCTGTTATAGGGATTGTCCGCCTCCGCACTAACCAGCCAGGCCGGATTCATTTTTACATCAATCCCCTCTGCCAACGCCGCTTCCGCAAACTGCAAAACGGCCTTGATCGGTATCGTTTCCTGATGAAACGCATCTGCTGACAATAACATACCGCTGATACCGCACTGCCCGAGTTCATGCACCGCCGCGCGCATCTTTTCCATATCTTTCGTAAAATACCCGTTTGTGATGATCTCCCGGCTGGGTATCTTCGCTTCCCTCGCTGCTGCGTGAATGCTGCACACCGTCTTCCACTGCAGAAGCGGCTCGCCCCCAAACGTCATCAGAGACTCGATCTGAAACACATCTGCCACCTCACGGATCACCCTGACCGCAGCTTTTTCATCCAGACAACTGCCACTCACATCATGTTCTCCTTCCGAACAATGTTTACATTTCCCGGTACATGCCCATGTGAGTACAAACTCTAAACGATTCAAATTTCTTACATATTGGTTCATGCTCATCCTCCATTCCAGAATGTCTACAGGGTGAAACAACCAGATCGCATCCCTCATAAAAGAAGTTCCTGAATTTCCTCGCACGTATCCACAACGACCGCCCCCTCAAAGCGCTCCAGCACCTCGCGGTCCCGAAATCCCCAGCTGACGAGTATGCAGTCCAGTCCGCTGTTTACTGCCGTCTCATGATCGACTTCCGAATCCCCGATATAGACGGCCTGTTCTTTACTGCTGCCTAATTGTTCCAACGCGGCAAACACCGCATCGGGCGCAGGTTTCCGCGCCCGGCCTTCCCGGTCTCCCAGCGCTGCTTTTGTATAAGCGCCAAAGTAAATCTCATTTAATTCCTTTACTGCCGCATCATTTTTATTCGAAACAATAGCCAGCTTAAACCCGTGATCAGACAGCACTTTCATAAGCTCCACCACCCCGTCGTACGGTTTTGTCTTAATGCGGCAGTGTCCGGTATAGTAGCACCTAAAATCGGAAAGCGCCTGCTCAAGATCAGGATTATCCCGTCCTCCCGGCACCGACCGCTCCATCAGTTTCCCGATTCCATTGCCGACAAATGTACGGATTTCTTCCAAACTGTGAACCGGGTACCCGTATTTTTCCATCACGACATTCACGCTATCCCTTAAATCTTCCAACGTATTCAAAAGCGTGCCATCCAGATCAAATATAACCGTATCCTTTTTATCCATGATCTCTCTCCATTTCCGCGCAAATTTTCCCATCTTCTCTGTTTTTCTCTTCCGCGCATATTCGTTCCCATTTCAGGAAATAACTATCAATATCAGCAAACGAAAGGAGTTCTCCCTATGAACAGAAAGTCACAAAAACAACAGCCGATGAATCGGGCGCAAAATAAAAATACCCTGGATGGCGTTTCCGAAAAAAGAGCCGATCAGATCCGCCAAAATTCCCGCTACAATGAAGAAGATCTGCCGTCTCCCGACAACAACCTCTTTTGGGAACATGAGTCCAATCCTCTCAGCAGCAAAGGAAATTAGCAGCGGAATACCACTTGCTAACAAACTGGCAAGTCACGCGAACACCACATGTGTGATCTGGTGATCCTGAATGTTCCGGCAAAATCGCCGGGAGATCCGGGAATCTCCAGATCTCTTTTTATTTCCTCACAAAACCGGTAACGCCGGTCTGGTTCCAGCTGCAGACATTTTCCTAAGATCGCCCGCATTTTTTCCGAGAGCCTGCCTCTTCCCCGTCTCCCGCCCAATTGTTTTCCATGCCCCTGCGCTGGATGCCGCCCTGTCATCATCTGTAACATTGTAGCGCCAAACCCATATACATCTGTTCTCGTATCCACCCGTCCGTTTCTCACAAACTGTTCCGGCGCGGCAAATCCCTTTGTACCGATTGGCTCCGCCGCAATCCCTGCGCCATCCGTTCCGATCACCAGCGCCCCAAAATCAATCAATTTCACATGCCCGGCCGGCGTGATCATAAGATTCGCCGGCTTTAAATCGCGATAGATCACCGACGGATCCTGACGGTGCATATACGAAAGAATATCACACAACTCCATCCCCCATGCCACCGCCTGCGCCTCCGAGAGCACCCCTCTTTTTCGCAGATGCTCCTTCCACGTCATTCCCGGCACGTATTCCATGATGATCCGGCCGCCGTTCGTTTTTTCCTCTGCCTCCCGAAAAACCGGGATTCCCGGATGCCGTAATTTCCCCGCAACCGACATCTCTTTCCTCGCCATCTCAAAATCCTGGCAATTTCCAAAACATTTTACGGCATACTTTTTCCCATCCCGCCTGTCAGCAGCGAGATACACATGGGACGTCGCCCCGTTTCCCAGTTCGCGGAGCAAAATATATTCTGCCATCTTCCCATCCCCTTCGTCAAACGCCCCCGCCGGCGCCATCCGCCGCCACCGCCACACAACACGTGCATTCTGCCAGTCTTTCCATCGCTTTCCGGAATCGACATCCCGTAAAGTTCCATTTTCCAGCACACGCCTCGATTTGCCAGGAAATCTCTTTCTGAGATAGAATAAATACCGTTTTTTCTTTTATTCTCCGGTGTCGGAACTGCAGCTCCGACATCTCCTCCTGAGCGATCCCCAGTTCTTCATCGAGACGCCTCCGCTCCATTCCGGTAAACCACTGACTGCTTCTCTGACCGGAAGCAGTAACTTCATAAACGGAGAACGATCCCCGGCTGCAGAACACATACTGACCCGCATGTACGAGAAGGACTGCCACATCCAGTGGCGGCCGTCCCGGTTCCGACACATGCCCGATCAACCCCTGCCAATAGCGCTTCACGACATCTGCGGAAAACGGGTGCATATTTCCCGGAAATTCCCGGCCAAACCACTGCTCAAATGCCGTTAAAAGCCGGATCACCCCGCTCATGGACGCCTGTACAGCCGGTCCATCCCGCCGCGCTCCCGTTTCCCGGCAGATGACAGCCAGCGCCGTCTGCGGCCGGCGATGAAACCATTGTTGCAAAAAAGAACCGCTCCGCCTCTCTGTTCCTTCAGCGCTGTAAATACCGAGCGGTTCCTCCGTTTCGTTGAAAACAGTATAAACATTTGCTCCCATTGACTCCCTCCCTATTCTCCCCCGGTTGTATCAGTGTATCTCGCACTGGTTACCCAATCGTTTCCTTTCCGCCCATATACGGCTGTAATGCCTTTGGAATACGAACCGTACCGTCAGCATTGAGATTGTTTTCCAAAAAGGCGATCAGCATACGGGGCGGAGCAACCACAGTGTTATTCAGTGTGTGGGCAAAATATTTGCCACCCTCTCCTACAACCCGGATCTTTAACCTTCTTGCCTGCGCATCCCCCAGATTGGAACAGCTTCCCACCTCGAAATATTTCTTCTGTCTGGGTGACCACGCCTCCACGTCGATTGATTTCACTTTCAGATCAGCGAGATCCCCCGAACAACACTCGAGCGTGCGCACCGGGATATCAAGAGAACGGAACAAATCCACCGTATTCTGCCACAGCTTATCAAACCACATTTTACTCTCATCCGGCTTACAGACAACGATCATCTCCTGCTTTTCAAACTGATGGATACGATAAACGCCGCGCTCTTCCAGCCCGTGTGCCCCTTTTTCCTTACGGAAACAGGGCGAGTAACTCGTCAGTGTGTGCGGCAGCTTTTCCTCGGGAATGATCTTATCAATGAACTTACCGATCATCGAGTGCTCACTCGTACCGATGAGATACAAATCCTCGCCTTCGATCTTATACATCATGGCATCCATCTCATCAAAACTCATCACGCCGGTAACAACATTGCTTCGTATCATAAACGGAGGTACACAATACGTAAATCCCCGGTCGATCATAAAATCCCTCGCATAGGAAATCACAGCCGAGTGCAGTCTCGCAATATCCCCCATCAAATAATAAAACCCATTTCCCGCAACATCCCTCGCTGCGTCCAGATCGATCCCATCCAGCTTTTCCATGATCTCCGTGTGATACGGAATCTCAAAATCCAGTACAACTGGTTCCCCAAATTTTTCAATCTCCACGTTTTCACTGTCATCCTTGCCGATCGGAACACTCGGATCAATGATATTCGGAATTGTCATCATGATCTCGCGGATCTTCTGTGTCAGCTCGTCCTCTTTTTTCTCCAGTTCCGCCAGCCGCTCGGCCCCTTTGGCCACCTCTGCCTTCAGCGCCTCTGCCTCGTCTTTTTTGCCCTGAGCCATCAAACCGCCGATATTTTTCGATATTTTTTTCCGGTTAGCTCGAAGGCTGTCCGCTTCCTGCTGTGTCGCACGGCTTTCCTTATCCAGTTCAATGACCTCATCCACAAGCGGAAGTTTTCTGTCCTGAAACTTATGTTTTATATTTTCTTTTACCACATCCGGATTTTCCCGTAAAAACTTAATATCAAGCATCGTTTCCTCCTCATTCCACCGCACAGGCGGCCTTGTCATATAATAAGATCGGGGACTTTCCCCTATGATTTACACGAATCGCCCTTTCCTCCCGCAATCCGAGAACACTCACAATTGGATTTATTATACACCCTTGACCTTTTGATTGCAACTTTTTTACATAACTTTTTATATGGAATTTTCGATTCTTTTGATTCTTATGGAAACAACGGATCATGTCTGTCTAAACTGGATCATTTGAGAACATATACTCATAACATTTCGATTCAAATACTAAAAATTATCCTTCTCGTCGTAAAATAAATTTTGTACTTCGTCCGGATTCAAAAGTTCCTCGTTTCATATCGTTTTTGCGATAATTCTTCCCGATACATTTTGAGGTATTAGAAATAGGATGGGTAGTCTGAATGGTAAATACCAGCTTAACATTGTCACGTAAGGGAAAAGAGTCTTTTGAAATCTTGTATGTGATCCGAATCGCGTAATCTGTATTTTTTCGTGTATATTTCGCGAACGTTGATAGAGGGGGTTTTTTAGGTGGAATCTCAGTAATATCAGTAAGGCCATCTTCATAATCGACGCAGTAATGTAGAGTATAATTTACATTCATAAGCATACTGCGACTTAAATTCACGACCTTTATCTTCATGATCCTGTACTTATCAGATTCACTGTCTATACATATTACATCAGATAACTTTACATGTGGTTTGATCAAGAATAGGACAAAGTAAAAAACAACCGATGCGATAATACCTGTTATCACACTGGAAATCATTTGTTGAAATAAGTCCATCACTAGTGATCTATATCCTTTCTCATAACGTATCCTCCTTTTTAAATAGCTGCCTATATTTTACGTATCGTGCAAACACAACACTTCATCTTTTAAAAAACTCCCAAGTATAAAGAAGTATTTTGTTTGCAACTTCATCCTAACACATAAAAGGATACGTGTCAACAACTTTTTATAATATTTTGCAATATTTTGCAATATTTGAATCACACATGATCATCACATAAAAATTCCTGACAAAAAAGCCAGCTGCCTTACTTTGGACAGCCAGCCTTTTCCTCGATTTTTTGCCAGGATGAAAAACCGCCCACGCCCTATCGCGCTACGCCCTCGGCGATCCGGCTCACGCCGACATAAATTTCTGAAATTTTGTACCAGGTCCGGAATCCCACGATTCCATCCTGTGACAGCTTGAATATTTTTTGAAAAGTTTTGACCGCTTCTTCTGTCTTCGGGCCAAAAATACCGTCAACGGCTATTTTAGGAATCAGTGGATACGAGTCTGCGATGACGTTTAACTGTTGCTGCATCTGACGGACTTTTTCACCGGAACTCCCCACTTCCAGATTGTAACCGGGCCATGAAGACGGAACGCCGGAAATGACTTCACTGGAATTGATGAAAATGGAATCGCCGTAATAATTGCGCAGGATTTCGATAGGGGTATAGCCTCTGTCACCGAGCGTTTTGGACCCCCACTGGCTCATCCAGTTCGGACAAGAGACACTCTTCCCGTCGCAGTACTGCGTAAGAATCGGCTGTATGACATTCGGACGTGACAGATAGTTGCTGAAAATCTCTTCTACAACAGCGGAAATGCTCTCAAACACATTTCTGTTTGGAATCCATTTGTGGTCAAAAGCCGTGGAGCTCGTAATCGTGAAATCGTATCCTTTGTTCCGGTACCACTCTGTAAACACCCTGTTCAGCGTGAAAGACTGGATGGCAAGAATATTAGCCTGGATCGTCGATTCCGGCCATGTGGAATAGATTTCGCTGCTCGCAACGTTCTTGATGTAATCTTTATATTTGACATAATAATTTTTGGCGGAACGATCGGAAGGCGGACCGTCGTGGACCACGACATATTCGGGAATGACGACACGGCTCAGCACGATCTCCCCGGATTCATCGACAGGTTTGATCTCATCTTCAGCGATTTTCGGCGGGTAGTCCCCCCAGAGCGTGTGATCGGGGATCACGAATAGTTCGGTGCCCGTCGGATTTGTCGGACTGAGCGGGAGGAGAGCCGCGTTCTGGATCGCCAGTTCACCCGAAAAGATTTCCGCTCCGCTCACCTCCATCGTCTCATAGCCGGGGGCGGAAACGTATACTGTGTACTCGGCATACGGCTTATTGGCGCCTGGTTCCATGCTGTAGTCGATCGGCGGAGCGTCCAGTTCAATGTCCGGGATCTGCCCCTCTTCATTTGTGGTCGCCTGTTCGATCGTCTGGTCGGGCTGCCCGCTGCTCGTGATGCGGACGGTAGCGCCTTCGATTGGTTTGTTATCGGTATCCGAGGTGACATTTACCGTGAGTTTTCCGACGTCCTCGCCGGATGTAACAGAAGCGAACAGTTCCGGTCTGATGGGATATGTGTTCAAAATGATTCACCATGATTCTAAATTGTTGCTATTATTATATTCACCCATATGAAAAAAGTTGCAATTTCACGCTTTCTTATAATAAATCAACCGGTACTGGCTGGCCTTCAGCCCTATCTCCTGCGATTCCCACGGTCCGGTAAGACAGATGTAAAAGTCAGTATCCTCCCCCACGAGAAAATTTAATATATGTTCTTCGTCCATAGCCACAGAAGACAACTGAGACAGATCGGTATGGTCGGTCAGGCATGAAACCTCATCGGAATCCAGATAACTAACGGCCGAATAAACGCCCGTTTCATTACAGAGGAATAATTCCCATGTATCCGGATTTGTATAATACTGCCATTCCTTGCTCGTCACTTCCTCACTCAGCTGTGAACCGAATACGTTATCCTCCGTCAGATCCGGTATGCTGAGAACGCGGAACTGATTGTTTTCGCCAGAGAAAAAGATAAGCTCATTTTCGCCAAAGGCAAAGCGCTTTCTTCCGTTTACAATATTCCCCAGTTCCTGTAACGTCTGACCGGTTTCCCCATCGACGAGTTTTCCGTATTCCCCGCCGCTCTCTGTATAGATCAAAAGAATATTGCCGTCCTCAAAAATGTGATAATCGGTAAAATCAATGCCGGATGCGGTGTCTTCCTCCAACCGGAACCGCACTTCCTGCGTGTGGACAAAATCAGCGAGCGGAATTTCAAAAATCTGGTCATTTTCTTCGTCAATCTGAAGGACCGAGTACCGCTGCGTCTCCATCTCGGTATCGACGCTTTCTTCGCCTTCCCCGCCTTTTGCCATCTCCTTGACGCAGTACGTAAAAATCCCGTAAAGGCTGCCGTCATCACCGCGGCAGAACTGGTTGAGTTTAAACCATTTCCAGCCGATCTGCTCATATTTCTGGTTGAGGAATTCACTGAGAGAATTTTCACATAATTCTTCCTGCTTCCAGTCGTTCGTTTCCATCAGCGTCCAGCGCGTGAGCGTGGCAAAATATTCTTCTCCTTCAATGGAAAAAGTGTCGTAATAGATAGCGGGCCGTCCCTGCAGATCACTGACCACACCGCTGAAATCGTCGCCGGCATAGTCGCTTCCCTGCGCGTTTTCCGGCCGCAGCGGATCCGGCATCTCAATCTCTACCGCCTCGTAGCGTCCGTCTTCCTCTTCGTCGGTAATCGTAATATTCTGCTCCTGAACCGGATCGTCTTTACCGCAGCTGCATAACACGAACGAGGCGATCAAACAAACAGCAAGTAATCTTCTTTTTCCCATGACAAGGAACCTCCCTGGTATCGAAAATCATAATCATAAAATCATAGACAGCTGGATCCTCTTTTTCTGCAGATCTACCGCGAGCACCTTCACTTCTACGACATCACCTACACTTACCACTTCCAGCGGATGCTTGACAAACTTCTTGTTCGTCAGCTTTGAAATATGCACCAGTCCGTCCTGGTGGACGCCAATATCGACAAAAGCACCGAAATCAATGACATTTCGAACCGTCCCTTTCAGGATCATGCCCTCCGTCAGATCCTTCATCTCCAGTACATCGGTGCGCAGCACCGGTTTCGGCATCTCCTCCCTCGGGTCACGGCCGGGTTTCTCCAGCTCCCGGATCATATCATTCAGCGTCAGTTCTCCCACACCGAGTTTATCAGAAAGCCTCTTCCGGTCTTTTGCCAGCAGCGACAATCCCACGACACCTCCCCGGATGTCATCCGGTTTCAGGCCCAGCGTTTTCAGCAGCTCACCCGCCGCCTCATAGGACTCCGGATGGACGCTCGTGCCGTCGAGCGGGTTGTCACCGTCGCTGATGCGCATAAATCCCGCGCACTGTTCAAATGCCTTCGGGCCGAGCTTCGCCACTTTCAAAAGCTGTTTCCGGCTCGTGAACCTCCCGTTTTCTTCGCGGTAGGAAACGATGTTTTTGGCAATCGGCTTGGATATGCCAGAAATATACTGTAAAAGAGAGGCGGACGCCGTATTCAGGTCGACTCCCACATTGTTCACGCAATCTTCAACCACCGCAGAAAGCGCCTCGCTCAGTTTCTTCTGGTTCATGTCATGCTGGTACTGGCCGACGCCGATCGACTTGGGATCGATCTTAACGAGTTCCGCCAGTGGATCCTGTAGACGCCTGGCGATCGAAACGGCACTTCGCTGGCCGACGTCAAAATTCGGAAATTCCTCCGTTGCCAGTTTGCTGGCGGAATAGACAGACGCGCCGGCTTCATTTACGATCACATACTGCACCGGCTTATTGATCTCTTTGAGCATATCGACGATCACCATCTCGGATTCGCGCGACGCCGTACCATTTCCCACTGAAATAAGGGACACATTGTATTTATCGATAAACCCTTTCACGATCTTCTTCGTCTCCGCGATCTTATTTTGCGGCTCCGTCGGATAGACGACGATCGTATCCAGTACCTTGCCCGTCTCATCGACGACCGCCAGCTTACAGCCGGTACGGAACGCCGGATCCCATCCGAGAACGACCTTTCCCGTGATCGGCGGCTGCATGAGAAGCTGCGTCAAATTTTTTCCAAACACTTTGATGGCGCCGTCTTCCGCCTTCTCAGTCAGCTCGCTGCGGATCTCCCTCTCGATCGAAGGCGCGATCAGCCGCTTATAGCTGTCTGCCACAACCTCGCGCAGGCATTCCGTCGTATTCTCATTTTCATTGGTGATCACTTTCTTTTCCAAATACCGCAGGATCCTCTCCTCCGGCGCCTCGATCCGGACTGTGAGGAATTTTTCCTTTTCCCCACGGTTGATCGCGAGAATACGGTATCCCGCGATTTTTTTCACCGCTTCCTCAAATTCATAATAATTTTCATAAACGGATTTTTCCTTTTCATCCTTTGCCACGGAAACGAGAACACCCTCGTCCACTGTCAGCTTGCGGATGTAAAACCGGTAATCCGCCTCGTCGGCAACGGACTCCGCGATGATATCCATCGCTCCCTGAATCGCATCCTCCGCCGAACTAACGCCTTTTTCTTCGGAAATATACTCCTCTGCCTCCTGTTCCAGTGACCGCTGCGTCTTCTGTAACAGGATGATATTTGCCAGCCCCTCGAGGCCTTTTTCCTTGGCGATTGTCGCCCTCGTGCGCCGTTTCGGCCGGTACGGCCGGTACAGATCTTCCACTACGACCTGCGTCTCAGCCGCCAGAATCTGCTGACGCAACTCTTCCGTCAGTTTTCCCTGCTCTTCAATGCTGGAGAGAACCTGCTCCTTCTTTTCCTCTAAATTCCTCAAATACGTAAGCCGCTCATTCAGGTTTCTGAGCTGCTCATCATCGAGCGCCCCGTGCTGCTCCTTTCGGTATCTGGCGATAAACGGAATCGTATTTCCCTCGTCGATCAGGTTTACGACCGCCTCAACCTGCCAGGTTTTTATATCAAGTTCTCCTGCTATTTTCTGATTGATATCCATAATCTTCCTCTTTTCTCTTTCTTCTTTTATCGCAGTAATTCATTTCTTTTGCGTTTATTCTCTATCTTATTTTTGTACATGATATCGTCGCTTTCTTTCATATAACCGGCAAGCGTATCATCCACCGCGGGAATGCCGGCACGGTATCCCAGACTGGCGTGGACCTCATAAGGCTTTCCCGATTTTTTATTATAGGCATCCAGGCTGCGCTCAAACGTCTCAACCCAGCACCTGACATCCTCTTCGCGCCTGCTCGGGAAAATGACCTCAAACTCATCCCCGCCGATCCTCGCTCCGATCTGCCCGGGAACGACCGCCTCCTTGATCGCGTATCCGACCACACACAGCGCGGAATCTCCCTCATGATGCCCATATATATCATTGATCGGTTTCAGACCATCCATATCAATACCGATCACGCATACCATCCCCTGGCTTAGTTTCGCCTGGGAAAACTGCTCGCCCGCGTATTTTTCAAATCCCCGACGGTTATACAGACCGGTAAGCGTGTCCTGGATATACATATTCTCAAGTTCGAATATAAGATCATTCATCCGATTATATGAAATGATATTATAGATCGCATTCGAAATCGAGATGTTCCACCTGACATACGTCTTGCCGTACCTTTTCCGGCCGCCAAAAGAATAGGCCTCATACCCGTATCCGTTGTCGCGGTAATGAATGGGGACAAAATAGTAACACTGCGGCGTATCATCGATCAGTTCGTTTGGTAAAAGCATATGCCGGTCAAACGCGATATCAACCTCTCCTAGATCTTCCCTGTGCTGGATCGCCGCCCGGACATGCATCCGATCCGTATATCCGGTACCTGTCCCACCCTTTCCCTCAATTCCCTTTTGAGATGTCGTAAGAACATTTTCCCCGAGCGCTATATCTTCCCGCAGGCAGACATAATAATTTTCAAATCCTTCCACGTTATATATGTACTTCGCGATCACTTCATGCAGTTTCCCGATGCTCTTGACTCCACTCAGATCAATCGTCATAAAACTGAACTGCATATCTACATTATCGCCCTCCATCATTGCCTTGTGCAAAGAGCAGCGTCCGGCGGTCACCGCTGTACTGTCCAATGACTGACAGCCACATGACACCCGCGGTACCGTCTCCAGTTCCGCGTAAAGTGTCTCCACCTCATCGTCCTGCTGATGCCGTTCGATCAGATCCACCGCCTTATACGCCATATCCTCAAAATCGACATGAATGGTCGTGAGGGAAGGATTATAGTACTCACCTTCTTCCAGACCATCATATCCCGTAACGATCACATCATCCGGCACGCGTAGTCCCCGCTCGAACAATTCATCAATAACTGACAATGCCATATAATCATTGGCGCACAAAATGGCTTCCGGATACGTCCCGTCAGACAAAAACCAGTCGCACGCCGCTTTTCCCTTCCCTTTCCAAAAATCACCGTAAAACACCCGGTGCTCCCCTATCGGATACCCGTATTCCGCCATCACCTTCTTGAAACATGAAAGCCGCATCTCAGCATCTTCCCGCCCTTTTACCCCTGTCATAAAAGCAATATCTCTTTTCCCATGCGTTTCAATGACATGACGTGTGATCTTCTCCATTGAATTTTCTTCGCGGATCAGAATGTTATGGACCCCCTCTACCGGTACACGCAGGCTGACAACCGGACAGGAGGAATATTTCTCGATATCCCCAATTACCTTCTCTCTTGCCCCCTCGATTGAAAACGTATCAAGCGCAAGTACGATTCCGTCAAACTTTTCATAATCGGGTAGATCATAAATCATCATCTCCCCCGTTTCATAACCGCTTCCATCTGTCCCATACGCGCCATAACTGGAAAAAACAGCCAGATTATATCCCAACTGCTCCGCCCGGACCGCCATCGTACGGCAAATCTCGCTCTGAAAGTCTCCTTTGGGATTAAAGATAAACAGACCAATCGTCTTTCTTCCATTTTGAAACATATGCCCGCCTCCTATCTCATGAACGGCATGAACATTCATTTTTTATTTTAATATGTTTTTGCGCTTCTGTCAAAAGAAGTTTTCGCTCATTCTTAGACGGATCTTCTATCACCAGTTCCAAAAGTATACGCAGCAGTTCCCCGATCTTTGGCCCGGGTCGAATTCCCAGTCCTATCAGATCATTTCCCGTCACGGCGAGATCCCGTATACCGACCGGCTCTTTCGCGCTGGATATGTCAGCGTACATCTGCCGCCCCTCTTCGATGAGCGCCAGCTTCTCTTCCCGTTCATACTCACTCTGCGACCTCACATCCGCCTCCCGCAGCAAAAACAGATATGGCATGATCTCCGTCCCCGCCTTACTGATCAGACGGCGCATCGTCTTACAGCTCCCGTCATGCCGCCGCTCGTGAAAGCGGATCAGACCCGTGACGATACGGATGGTATCATTGTCAAAGCGAAACCTTTTTAAAATGACTTCCGCCATTTCCGCGCCTTTCGCGTCATGTCCGTAAAAATGATCCACGCCATCGGCATCCGTTGTCCTGCACACGGTCTTTCCCACATCATGCAGCAGCGCGGCAAAGAGCAGGATCGTGTTTACCTTCTCCTCCGAAAAAACACCGTTATACGGGGAAAGGCATGACTCTGCCTTTTCCCTGTCCAGAAAGCGCCTGCAGACCTGCTGCATATTTTTGACGGCCTCGATCGAGTGCTCCCCCACACAATAACAATGATGCGGGTTGTTCTGCTCCGTGCGCATCATATCCGGAAATTCCGGAAGAAAAAACCGGCAAAGCCCGGTTTCCTCTGCCTGTAACAGCTTCTCCGGATGTTTCGACATGAGAAGCTTCGTCAGTTCCACCCGTATCCGCTCGGCGCTGACATTGGTGATCGTATCGGCGCACGTACGAATGGCCCCGAGCGTTTCCTCCTCGATCTCAAATCCGAGCTGTCCCGCAAAACGCACGCCCCGCAGCATGCGCAGCGCATCCTCGCCAAACCGCTCCACCGGATTCCCCACACAGCGGATACATCCATGCTCGATATCCTTTCTCCCGCCAAACAGATCCACGATACCGGAATCCGGGTTAAACGCCATCGCGTTGATCGTAAAATCCCTTCTTTTCAAATCTTCCTCCAGATTCGGGGTAAACAAAACCTCTTTCGGATGCCTGTGATCCTCATATTTCCCGTCCACACGATACGTTGTCACCTCAAACCCCTCACCATCGATCATGACTGTCACCGTTCCGTGGGCAATCCCCGTATCAATGGTCCGCGGAAAGATCCGCTTGATCTCCTGCGGTTTCGCCGACGTAGTAATATCCCAATCCTCCGGCACCCTTCCCATGATACTGTCCCGGACGCAGCCCCCCACCGCGTAACCCTCATATTGGTTTTCCTTCAGGCGGTCTAATATAAAACGAACTTTACCGGGTATGTGCATACGCGTCTCCTTTTCTTTTAACGCAGCGTTTCATTCCTCCTGCGCTTATTTTCGATCTTATTTTTATACATCAGGTCGTCGCTTTCCTTCATATAACTCTCAAGCGTATCCTCCCCTGCCGGTATCCCCATCCGGTATCCATAACTTGCATGGACTTTATAAGGTTTTCCTGATTTATCGTTATACTTGTCCAAACTGCCCTCAAACGTCGTGACCCACTCGTCCACCGCCGCTTCATCCCTGCACGGAAAGAAAACTTCAAACTCATCCCCTCCGATCCGCGCACTGACCTGTCTCAATACAGACGCCTCCCGTATCGCGTACGCGACTGCGCACAGGGCGGAATCACCCTCATGGTGTCCATAGATATCATTGACCGGTTTCAGGCCGTCCATATCGATGCCGATCACACAAACCATCTGCTTTTTTGCTTTTGCCTCTTCAAACTGCCCGCGGACGAAATTCTCAAATCCGCGCCGGTTATACAGTCCGGTAAGCACATCCTGGATATACATGTTTTCCAACTGGGCGATCAGATCATTCATCCGGTTATACACATTGATGTTGTAAATCGTGTTCCCGATCGAAATATTCCACCGTCCGTAAGTTTTCCCGTACCTGTCCTCTCCGCCAAAACAATAGGCCTCGTAGCCGTAACCGCTCTCCCGGTAATGGATCGGAAGGAATAAATAGAACTGCGGCTCCTCACCGGTAAACTCGGCAGGTAACAGTGTATGCCGGTCAAACGGAATATCCACCTCCCCCAGATCCTGCCTGTCGCGAAGCGCCACCCGCACATGCATCCGCTCGGTATATCCCTTGAATTCATCCTTCTTCTCCTCTATATCGTCCCGAAGGCATATGTAATAGTGCTGGAAATTTTCCAAATTGTAAATATACTTCGTCACGACCTCATGAAGTTCATTGATCTTTTTTACCCCGCTCAGGTCGATCGTCATAAAACTAAACTGCATCTCTAAATTCATATTCGTAATGACGCTTCTATGCAAAGAACGTCTCGGGCCATCGGCACAAATATCACTGGTATCCACACAGCCGCAAGATCTGCGCAGCACCAGCTCCGGCTCCACATAAATTTCCTCCAAATCGGTATCTCCCTGATGGTCGTTGATCAGATCGACCGCTTTCTCCGCCATGCGGTAAAAATTGATGCGGGCAGTCGTCAGCTTCGGGTCATAGCGGCTCCCCTCGCTCAGACCGTCATACCCTGTCACGAGCACATCCTCCGGCACCCTGACGCCCCGCTCAAATAGTTCATCAGCGATGGCGTACGCCATATGATCGTTCGCGCACACAATGGCCTGCGGAAACGTTCCATCATAAGAAAACCAATCGCAGGCTTCCTTCCCTTTTCCCCTCCAAAAATCGCCGTAAAACACCCGGTGTTCCCCGATGGGATACCCATACTCTTCCATCACGGACTGGAAACTGGCGAGCCGCTCCTGTGCGTCCACCCGGTCCTCCGGCCCGCTCATAAAAGCAATATCTTTCTTACCATGTACCTCAATAATATGCCGGGTGATCTCCTGCATGGAATTCCCCTCGCGGATCAGTATATTGTTGAAACCGTCAATCTGTTTACGCAGGGTGACAACCGGACACGAACATTGCTCCCTGATATAATGCAAAATCTGCTCGCACGCTTCCTGGATGGAAAACGTATCAATCGCCAGAATGACTCCGGCCAATTTTTCATAATCAGGCAGGTCAAATATCATCATTTCCCCGATCTCATGGGCGTTTCCCGTAATTCCGAACGCCCCGTAATTGGAAAATACGGCCAGGTTGTATCCAAGCTGTTTCGCCCGTAACGACGCTGCCCGGATCACTTCTCCCTCGTAATCTTCATGCGGGTTGAATATAAAAAGACCAATTGTTTTTCTACCGTTTGCAAACATTTTCCTCCCCTTTCTCTTCGTATGGACAAATGGCACAAACCTCCAAATACTATTTTAATATGTTTTGGCGAATCTGTCAAAACTTTTCATCAATGGCAGCAAAAAGAGACAGACGCGCTCATGATTTTTTGCATCGTACGTGCGTCTGCCCTTGTTCCGCTTTATATCCGCCCTTGCATCATTTGCTTCCGGGCATCATTTTCCTTTGCTTTTACTGAAACAAAAAAGTATATTTGCCTTCAGGTCGCCATCTTCCCACAAATATTCCGTTCCCGCGTCCACACTGCCAAAAAATCTTATATATGCCGTGTTCCCGGACGGAAGTAAAAATGACGTGTGAATCGGGTTGATCCCCTCCCTCAGGTTGCGGATGGCCACAATAACCTGTTCATTCCTCAAAATATCCATATTTAATGTACAGTTTTTCCGTATCAGACCGCCATTCTGCCGGATATCCAAAACGCCTCGTCTGATCTCGATATCCAACGGGAAATCCGAATGGTTCGTGATCGGCAGGCGGGAAGAAGAAATCTGTCCGTTTTCCTCCAGTGCCATCGGATTCATGAACAGACGCGCATTTGTCGGCACATCTACGCGGATGATGTCATCGTTTTTTTCGGCATCTCCACCTTTCGCTTCTGCCGAAGAAGCTTCCCTCACAGGGGACTCCGTTGGTTTACCGGTTTTTGATGGCTTTGGTTTCGGTGTTCTGGATTTTTGTTCCTGTGCGAGCGCTTCTTTTGACGCCGCATCCGTCTTTTCTATTCCCGGCTTCTTTTTTTCTGCTGGCCCGGACTCCATATCCGGCCTTTTGTCCTCCGTTTTCTCTGGCACTTCGGGTTTTTCTGTCTGTACCGATACCGGCGGTCTACCCGGCTCCGGTGATCCTCCTGGTTCTGGTGTTGTTCCCGGCTCCGGTGATCCTCCTGGCTCTGGTGTTGTTCCCGCCGCCGGCGTTTTTTCCGGTTCCGGCGATCCCTCCGTCGGAGACGGTCTGCCAATGTCCGGGGTCCCCGATGGTTCTGCCGCTTCCTTTACGACAAACCGCACAACCTGTTCGACACGCTCGTCCAATTCTTCGGCTTCTGCCGCCACCGGAACAAAATACTCGCCTTCGTTCCGGCCCGGATCCATAACTACTTTTGCTCTCCATTTACCGCCAGACGGGAGCGTATCCCCGTTCTTACCTTCTTCCAATACAAAAGAGAATCCCTCGTGCCGGCCATCAATATAAAAACGCACATCTGTCAGATCATTCCCCCCGTCGTTCTCCAGCACAAGATCACAAATAACAGGATCCTCATATCCTTCCGTGACCTCATTCCCTTTCTGGCTCATGCACAGTACAAGGTGCGCGTCTTCCACTTCTGTCGAGGAATGCGACACTTCCACGACCAGCACCGCGGCTGCTGCCAGGATACAGGTCACCGCCGCCGCCCGCATACGGAATAAATGACTGGTATTCTTAAAAAAATGTTTTATAAAACAGGTGATGATGATCCAAACAACGGTGCAGGCATACCGGATGCCTCCCCGCCTAAAACCAGTCCTCTTCCCTTTGTTATCCTTCCCATTTTTCATATCCGGTCATCACCCCTCTTCTCTTTATTTGTCCTGTATATAGGAAAACCACCCCGGGTACAGCCCCGGGGCAGTTTTCTATATGAATCGCACAATATAACTACAAGTCAGAACGTGATCTCATCACGGTGTTGCCGGTGTGTTCACAACTGGCTCGAACTGGTATACAATCTTGAAATCCACTGTATCTGTTGATGCCCAAGCCTTAGCCGGATTCGGTGCAACGTTACCAAAAATCTTATAAGTTGCTACCTTATCTGCTCCCGTTGAATCATCCAGCGTAACCATTGCTTTTTTCGTCGTTGCTTTTGTTGCGAACGCAAGCTGATTAGCAGTCTTTGCATTGTAGTCTGCCTTCGTAACAGTAGCTCCCTTATCAATCTGCAGATATGCAAAAATAGATTTCGTTGTCTCTGTTCCTTTCAAAGCAGCAGTAGCCACAACTGCCTCACTGCCACTCGGAACCGTTGCCGTTGTGGTTGCGTTGACTTTAATCTTCACATCACTGGCGTTCGTAATCGTCTCTTCCTTATTTACGATCTGGTCTGTGCCATCGGTAACACCGCCTGACGTAAATTTTAACTGATATGGATTCAGACCTACTTTCTTACCTGCCGTATCCGACAATGAAATGTTAATCGTAGGAACTTTTGTTTCACCAGTTGCCTCAACGGAACTTGAATATGCCCCATCGGTCGGTGTAGTGATTGCTGTGTCTGCTGCAAAAGCTACTGAACTTGCTGAAAGTGTAAGTGCTCCTGCCAATGCTAAAGATAAAAGTTTCTTTTTCATAATACATTACCTCCTAAATTTAAATTTGATGACCTATTCCACCACATTTAACGTATAGGTTACGTTTGTCTGCGAATGGATGGTCTCATGATCATTTTCTACAAACGTGTAAACCAAGACGACATCGTGGGTTCCCGGTTCAATCTTTTTCTCACAATGAAAATTTTGAATGCCAGAACCCGGCTTCATGAGTTTTGACAAATACAACTCCTGCGTATACTCAACATCCGTATATAGTCCTATATACATGTCGTACTTGTTTTTGGCTGAATTGACGATGTAGCAGTCAAAATCAGTACCATTCTGGCTAGTAGCGACATTTTTATACTCAAGGGAAATCTCCCCTTCGTTTTTATTCATTTCGTCTACCAGCTTTTGAAGTTCATCCTCGTCCGTCATTACAACAGCATCCGTATCATAGCCAATCTTCCCGCCATCGTCCTCCGCTTTGTCTTTTGATCTCCATAAGAAGAGAACGGCACAGCCGGCTGCAAGCACTATAACTGCGATAACCAGCGGGACAATCCACTTATTCCGTCCAGAAGATGAACGCTCCACATTTTTTTCCTGATCCTGTTCCATGAATGTTCCCGCCTTTCCAGCCGGGCAGTATGCTGAAAGCTACGCCGCCCGGCTGTATGTGCTCTTTACTGCAACAGGGAAAGTACGCCCTGATTTGCCTGATTTGCCTGAGCAAGCATGGATGTAGCTGCCTGCTGGAGAATGCTCTCTTTCGAGAATCTCGTCATCTCATCTGCCATATCAGTATCACGGATACGGGACTCAGCGGACTGCAGGTTTTCTGCGGAGTTGTCATCCACTTTCACTGCATACTCCAAACGGTTCTGGATCGCACCAAGTTTGGAACGCTGTGTATTTACCTCTTCCAGTTTGGCATCAATCGTCGTCAGTAATCCGGAGTTACCCGAACCATCTTCCGTAACCTGATAATCACCCCATGTAACCTCAGAGATATCCACCGTAAGGCCCTGTGCCTCGTTTGCACCGATCTGAAGGTACTGGCCGGCATAACTGCCGTCCAACAGTTTTTTCTTGTTGAACTCTGTATCCGTATTGATCCGGGTGAACTCTTCGCCGAGTTTCTCCAACTCATCGTTGATCTTCTGGAAGTCGTCATCCGCATCTCCCTTGTTCAATACACCACTGTTCGATGCCTGAACAACAAGTTCCCTTGCTCTCTGCAGGATTGCGTCCTGCTGCTCCATCGCACCTTCAGCAGTCTGAATCATTGAAATACCATCCTGCGCGTTGTCCGATGCACGGTTCAGGCCGCGAACCTGCGCTCTCATCTTCTCAGAAATCGCCAAGCCTGCTGCGTCGTCCGCTGCACGATTTACACGGTATCCGCTGGCAAGCTTCTCTGTTGCTTTTGCCAGATTGCCTCCTACGAGACCTAACTGTCTGTTAGCGTTCATTGATGTAATGTTGTGTTGAATAATCATAATACTTACCTCCTTGTTTTAACGTCTTTTCGACTTTTCTGCCACAAATCCTTTTGCAGCAGTATTATTTATGCTTTTTATAATATCCGAGAAAGGATCCGGCTGCCTCGCGGGCCCGGCAATACAACCTGATTCCCTCCCGGTTACTATCTGGTTTAGTGAAATCCCATCCGTCAATTGGCACAATAGTTACTTCTTCTGCCGTTTCTTCCTGTATCTCTCCGGCACATTCGGCTCCGCATAATACGACGGGGAATTTTCTTTTAATTCAGGGTTCCTCTTTTCAAGCACGGTGCTCCTCACGATATTTACGTCCTTCGGCGCATCGATCATAAGCCGTAGATGATGGTTGCTTCCTCCCAAAAAAACAATCTTGATATTATCACCCAGCATCAGGTATTCTTCTGTACTCACCGATAATCGAAGCATATGATGACCTCCTTGCCTTTCACGAGGTCATTTGACCTCCTTGCCTTTCATTTCCTTTTTTGCAACATTTGTATATAGAAAGTTGCATTATCTGTAGTATACTTTTAGGTAATAACGACACTATACAAGGAAAGAAGGTTATGATAATGGGAACAACAGTACCGATTAAAAGCAAAGGGAAATTAGAACAATTTCGAAATTACTACAGAGACATTGAATACAAACCACGAAATTACGCACTTATTGTGCTGGGACTTAACTCCGCCCTGCGGATTGGAGACATTCTGTCCCTCCGCTGGAAAGATGTTTACAATATTCAAAAACGAAAATACCGGGAACACATATCCATCATTGAAAAAAAGACGAGAAAAAAAAATGTACTTGCAATCAATGCTCCCTTACAGGAAGCATTGGAACTATACCGCAAATCGCTGAAAACATACGAAGAAAATAACTTCATCTTCACAAGCCAAAAATCACCACATGAAAATATCAGCCGCTCACAGGCTTACCGCATCATAAAAAAAGCTGCTGAATCGTGTGGACTGGATCACCACGTCAGCTGCCACTCCCTGCGCAAAACATTTGGTTACCACGCATGGCGAAATGGCTTCCAGCCGGCGCTCCTGATGAATATCTATAATCATTCCTCCTACGATATCACAAAAAAATATCTCTGTATCGACCAATTGGAAAAAGATGAAGTCTATCTGAAAACTTTTTTATAAATATTTTTTAGAAAAGGGGTTAAGTATTCTTTTGACGTTCCGATATATATTATGTCAAACAAAAAATGCAACATTTTATATACAAATGTTGCATTTTTGTTATGCCCAAAATTAACCATCTTCATACCTGTGAGCTAAAAAAAGGTGCGGCGATAAAACGCGCACCTTTTAAGATCTGCTTCCCCATCTCCAGCTCCCTATTTCCTGCCCCGCAAAACGTTTCCCGTCTTACGAAGTCAGATAAATCCCGATTCCTTCCCACTCCGTTACACGGTCGATGACAAGCGCCCTGCAGCCCGTCCTGCGATCCGAACCGCAATCCGCTCCGCAGTCGACCGTCACCGCCTGCTCCCGGTACGAATACACCTGCGTCACTTGATCGCCGCACCCGTCCGGAAGTTCAATCCGTATCGTTTCCGGACACGGACCGGCAAACGTGTGGACGACCACAAGCGTGGCGCCATCCTCTTTCGATTTGCGTACGATGCCCTGCCATCCCTGTGGATGGCGGTCGCTCGGCAGCTTTTCCCCGTGAAAATACGTGACCCCGTTTTTGATCACCGGCGCAGCGTTCTGGTAAAATGCCATCGCTTCATCGATCACACGCCACTGTTCCTCATTCAGTTCCGTCACATCCCCAGACAGGCACATCCTTCCGAGAAATGTGCTGGCCATTATGTACGAAATGCGCTTCGTATCGTACTCCTTTCGTATCACCGCCCAGATCTGGCTCTGAGACGGCAGGATACAGCGGTGTAAGTTGGCCGCGATCAGCGGTATCTCCTCGCATTCATGGGCGTCGGAAAACGAAGCCATGCTGCACAGACGCATCATGAGCGGCTCCAGTTTATGCCCGCCCGACGCGCAATTTTCCAGGATAATGCCCGGCACTTCCCGCTTAACACGCTCGATGAACGCCATGGACGCCTCCATCTGCTGCCGCAGCCCCTCGCCGAGCGACTCCGCGCCGTCGCAGCCGATGCCGATCGTCTCATTATAATCCATTTTCATATATTCAAACCCGCACTCCTTGAGCCGGCCGATCACTAGCTCCGCCAGATGCTCCTGCACCCAGGGATCACGCATATCCCAAAAACGTCTGGTTTCCGTGGTAAGCGTATAACCGTCGCGCTTCAACAGATGTTCCTCGTGATCGGAAAACGCGTGGGAACGGTGCCCGACGTTGTCGATCTCAAACCAGATGCCCGGCTTCATCCCGTACTGCCGAATCATATCCGCCGTATGTTTCATTCCTTTTGGAAATAATCGGTCCGAGGGGACATAGTCGCCCATACTGACCGACCAGTCCACACCCTCTTCGACAAACCAGCCGCAGTCCACGACAAAATAGCGGATCGGCTTGTCCTTGATGGCCTCCAGGATCCCCTTGATGTTTTCATGGGACGGAAGCCCCCACGTCGTACAGTACTCATTGAAGAGGATCGGAAGTTCCTGCTCCGACTCCGGACCGGCTTCCACACACCGTTTCGCCGCCGTCGCCAGACGCTGGCAGAGAAGATCCACACTCCCCTGAAAAACAGATACGATGGCAGTCGGCGTGGTAAATGTCCCACCCGGCTCGATCGTTTTCATCCAGTGTCCAAATTCGCGGTCGGCCAGTCCGCCATCCATCACCAGCGCATCGTCCCGCCGGTACAGTTCCATCTGCCAGGACGCCTCGTGGGCAAGCTGCACGCCCCACACGACGCCGGCTTTCGTGTCCTCCACCGCCATAAACGGAAAATATTTCCTGACCGGCTGCGAACCAAGCTGCCCGAACCGCTCCGCGTGAGGGGACCAGAGACACCAGGACGGCTCCAGCTGCAGATCCTCGATGCTCTCGCTGACCAGCCTTCCTTCCTGGCTCCACTTCGAGCGGATGCGGTGCAGCACCATCGTGTTCCGCGCATCCCCTTTTTGAAACGGCGTGATCTCATTGATACAAAAACTCGTGAGATTTTCCAGCGTGACGTCCTGATCCGAGTCATTGCGAAACTCGCTATGACACTCGAAATACTCGTCCCCCGGCCGCCAGCGGACGATGTGGCAGATCTCATATCCCCGCTCATCCCGCAGATACGTACGGACTTCGGTTTCCCCACCGTCCCTGTCCCGTACCTCCTGGCGTTCATACGAAACATGCTCCGCCGTCGTACCGCTATTGTGCATGGTGACGCCGCCCACATAGCTGGCCGGATACGCATCGCCCAAAACCTTGTACTGTACCATGCTGTCCCCCCGCGAAAACTTGTACTCCCTGATCTCCCGCTCCATATGCAGCGGAACAACGCTAAATACAACCCGCCGCTTTTCCGTCTCCAGATAATACCGCAGCTGCATATCCCCAAAGTCAAACTTGCTCAATAGTTCCCGATCCACTGACTCGCCCATACTCTCCTCCATTTCTCATCCACTCAAACTGCATTTGCCAAACAGGCCTGTCTGCCAAACAACCCTGTCCGCCAAACAAGCCCTATCTGTTAAACAACCCTTATCTGTTAAACACCCCCGCCTCTTTATGTACGCGCGCCGTATTCTTCATAATAGCGGTCTATCTTTTCCTTCATCGCGTCATCTATGACGATCCTGCCCTCACACTCCTTATTGTACAGGCATTCCACGACTTCCTCCATCGTCACGATCGCGCCGGTTTCCATGCCGTACACTTCCCTGATCTCATCGAGCGCGCACTGTTCGGTCTTTCCTCTTTCCATACGATTCAGGGAAACCATCAGCCCCAGAACTTCCACATCGCCCTGCGCCTTCACGATTGGGTACGTTTCCTCGATCGACTTGCCGGACGTCGTCACATCCTCGATGATCACAACCCGGTCCCCGTCCTGTATTTTGCTGCCCAGAAGAATACCGGTATCTCCGTGGTCCTTCTCTTCCTTCCGGTTTGAGCAGTAACGGATTTCCTTTCCGTAAAGGCGGTCGAACGCGATCGTCGTCGCCACGCTGAGCGGGATCCCCTTGTACGCCGGCCCGAACAGTACATCGAAATCCGCCCCGTACTTGTCGTAGATCGCCTTCGCGTAATACTCTCCCAGCTTCGCCAGCTGCGCCCCGGTCACATACGCGCCCGCATTCATAAAAAACGGGGATTTTCTGCCGCTCTTCAGCGTAAAGTCCCCGAATTTCAACACATCACATTTTACCATAAAATGAATAAATTCTTCTTTGTACTGCTGCATAAAACACAAACCTCCTGTCCATCCTTATCACTATGCTACCCAACGATCCCCACAATATCCATAATGCTGGAAAGGCCCTCCTGTTCCACATAAGCCTCTAACCCATCCACGATCTCGGACGTCACATACGGATGAAAGAAATTCGCCGTACCGACAGCGACCATCGTCGCCCCCGCCATAAGAAACTCCAACGCGTCCTCCGTATTCTGGATCCCGCCCATGCCGAGCACCGGGATCTTCACGGCGTGTGCCGCCTGGTATACCATGCGCACGGCGACCGGCTTCACACAGGGGCCTGACATGCCGCCCGTCTGGTTCGCCAGCGCAAATGTCTTTCTCGCCACATCGATCTTCATTCCCGTCAGTGTATTGATCAGCGAAACGCCGTCCGCCCCGCCCGCCTCGACCGCTCTTGCCATCTCCGCAATATCGGTCACATTCGGGCTCAGCTTCATGATCACCGGCTGCCCTGCCACCGCTTTTACCGCCTTCGTAATATCTTCGGCGCAGCCCGGATCCTGTCCGAACGCGATTCCGCCCGCTTTCACATTCGGGCAGGAAATATTGATCTCCAGCATATCCACGTCTTCCTGCGCCAGCCGCTCTACTACCTCGACATAATCCTCTTTTGAGCGCCCGCACACATTGACAATGATTTTCGCACGATGTTCACGGAGAAACGGAATATCCCGCTCGATCAACGTCTCAATGCCCGGATTCTGCAATCCAATGGCATTCAGCATACCTGCGTGGGTCTCCGCCACCCGCGGGGTCGGATTCCCCTGCCAGGGGACATTCGCCACGCCTTTCGTCGTGACCGCCCCCAGTTTGTCCAGCGCGACAAACTCACTATATTCCATTCCGGAACCAAAGGTACCGGATGCAGTCGTAACCGGATTTTTAAAAGTAACACCGGCAAACTCTACTTCTAAACTCATATTTACCCCCATTCTGACGTTTCCGGCCTGCAAGTCCTGACGTGCCCGGTCTGCAAACACTGACATACCGGCCTGCAGGTCCTGACTGTCACATTCCACATCTACACTTCTACATCCGTAGACAAAAATACCGGCCCGTCCTTGCACACCCGCGCGTTTTTCACTTTTGAATGCGGATCAATCGACGTCGTCTGGCATACACAGCCGAGACACGCCCCGATCCCGCACGCCATCCTCTCTTCCAATGAAAGATAGGTAACGATCCCCCGCTCGAGTCCAAAAGCCTTCACGCCGCGAAGCATTGGCGCCGGCCCGCACGCACAGATCGTATCAAACGATCGTCCGCCGTCTGTCTCATCACAAATATGATGTCTGGTAATCGCATCCAGCACGGTACCCTTAGTGCCGACGCTGCCATCCTCCGTCGCCACAAAAACCGTGCCGTACTTCTCAAACTCATCCTTCAAAAAAGTATGGCAATCGCGGTACCCGAGCACAACCGTTACATGCCCCGAACCCGAAGCCTGTTTCGCCAGTTCCAGCATCGGCGGAACCCCAATCCCTCCTCCTATAAGGAGGGATTCGCCTCCTCCTATCAGGAGGGGTTCCCCCTCTTCCCTGACATATCCATTCCCCAGCGGCCCCAGCACCTCAACCGTATCACCAGCCGAAAGGGACGAAAACTCCTGCGTCCCCGCACCGACGACCCGGAACACGAGGCGCAAAAGCCCCTGCTCCGCATCCAGTTCACAAATGCTGATCGGTCTCGGCAGAAGACGGTCCTTCTCTCCGCAGTACAGGGAGACAAACTGCCCGGGAACCGCCTGCTTTACGATTTCCGGAGCCAAAAGCCATAAACTGAACACGCCGGGAGCCAGTTCAACTGACTCCCGAACACTACAATCACATTTCAATTTACTCATAAGAAATTACTCCCCGCTGCCGAGATCCATCTCTTTTGCGTCAAGAGCTTCCTTCGGGATCTCAAAATCAGCAGCCGAACCGATATTCGAATAGTTGCATACCATCTTCATTTCCGACACGTCCATGGTCATAGCTGAAAGCTGGGCTGCCTCCTGTCCACCTTTTTCTGCGGACATTTTGGAAATCGAATCCATCAGCGATTTCATCATCTTATTCATCATCTCAGTCATGTCATAATCAATCTGATAGACGGCTTGATTCTCGCGGTCAAAGAGAACGTTCATCTTAATATCCCCGATGTCTTTTACCATATCATTGAGCATTTTCTCCATTTCGCCGCTGTCGGACTGCCCCTTCATGACCGATCCCAGGGAAGATGCCGCACTGTTCATCATTTCCTTGATCTCATCACCGCTAACCGTATACTCATACGCCAGATATTTTTTTCCATCTTTCTCGACGTCATCCTTTTTCGTGTATCTGCTCACATCTTCTTTCAGCTGTTCACCGACGGAACTCATTCCGGTTGACGCCATCGCCTGGTCAAGATCACCGAGGACCATTTTGCTCCAGGTACCTGCTGCTTTTGTGTACACGACATATTTGTCGTCTTCTTTTTGCACATAACTCTCTGTCTCAACAGTAGTTCCGGCCGTTTTTACCGTTGACACCACTTTTGTCTTCAACGGATCCGTAAACTGCGTACCCGTGATATCCGTACTCAGATCCATGTCCTGGGATATTTCCCCCATCTTCATCGACATTTTTCCGGTCATCTTGGCCGTCATATCAAAGTTTGCCGCCTCATTCATGCTTTTCAGCGCACTGGTCAGAATCTCCTCATCATTCGCACTCGTACCTCCGCATCCGATCAGGCATCCGGCGGTAAGGGCAAAACACAACATCAAACCAACTAATTTTTTTACTGCTTTCATGATAAATCCTCTCTTTCATTTAAAATATGTGATCTATATCTTCTTTCATGGCAAGTGCTGCCTGTCTGGCCGCCTCCGCAAACCCGCGCTCTCCGTATTTTTCATACGCTGGCTGCCGGTACGCGGCGATGATTCCTCTCGACGAAGCAACGATCGCACCTAAACCATCTTCATTAAAATAGGGCGCCAGTTCCTTCGCTGTACCGCCCTGCGCGCCATAACCCGGAACGAGGATATACGACTTCGGCATCACCTTACGCAGAACGCCTCCCATTTCGGGATAAGTAGCTCCGACAACCGCCCCGACATAGCTGTAGGCGTCGCCCATACACGACTCGGCCCACTCTGCCACATGTTCTCCGACCAGCTCATACAGTGGCTTTCCATTGATCTTCTGATCCTGGAATTCCCCGCTGGACGGATTTGACGTCTTCACAAGGATAAAGATTCCTTTCTTTTCCTCGCGGCACACGTCGATAAACGGCTGGATGCCGTCGCTTCCCAGATACGGGTTTACCGTGATAAAATCCTCGTCAAACACGCTTAGCTTCGTGCTGCCGACCTGCACCTTCCCCAGATGCCCGGCAGCATAGGCCGCCGACGTGCTGCCTATGTCGCCCCGCTTAACATCCCCGATCACGACAAGGCCCTTTTCCTTGCAATATTCGACGGTCCGCTGAAATACCGAAAGTCCCGGGATCCCAAACTGTTCATACATCGCGGACTGCGGCTTCACGGCCGGAACGATATCACAGATCGCATCAACAATTTCTTTATTGTAACGCCATACCGCTTCTGCGGCGGCTTCCAGTGTCTCTCCATGTTCTTTGATCGCTTCCTGCTGCAGATACTGCGGAATATAGCTTAACATCGGATCCAATCCTACTAAGATCGGTGCCTGTTTCTTTTTAATACCTTCCACCAATACATTTATCATCCAGCATGCTCCTCCTTCCTGTTTACCTGTGCACCCTGCCGCCCCTGACTCTCGCGATGGACGGCGCCGTACACTAGTTTTCATCAAATGGATACACGGCCTCTCCGGCTACGATCGTATATGCGATCGTGCCATACACTGTCCTGCCGTGGAACGGCGTGTTTTTTCCTTTGGAGACAAACGTTTCTCGATTGATCACATACGTCTCATCAAAGTCCGCGATCGTAACATCCGCCGGCATACCGGGCTGCAGCGAGCCGCCCTCAACACCCAGGATCTGGCAGGGGTTCGTGCTCATTTTCCGCACGAGCTCCAGCAGACTGAGAAGTCCGGTTCTCACAAGTTCTGTCACCGCCAGTGAAAAGACCGTTTCCGAACCGACGATGCCAAACGGCGCCTCCGCGATCGAGCGCGCCTTTTCTTCCGCTCCGTGAGGGGCGTGATCGGTGGAAATGGCATCCATTACGCCGTCCGAAAGTCCCTGTTTCAGCCGTTCTACGTCCTCTTTTCCTCGAAGCGGCGGATTCATCTTGTAATTCGCGTCATCCGACAAAATATCCTCGTCCGTCAGCGTAAAATGGTGCGGACAGACCTCACCTGTAACAGGCAGTCCCTCTTCCTTGGCCGCCCGGATAAACTCCACACTGTCTTTGGTGGAACAATGGCACAGATGCAGTCTCGCCCCTGTTTCTTTGGCGAGCAGGATATCCCGCGCCACGATCACATCCTCCACGGCGTTCGAGATGCCCTCGATTCCCAGCTTCTCCGCCTGCGCACCGGCGTTCATCGCGCCTTTTCCCACAAGGTTTTTGTCCTCACAGTGCGCCAGTACCGGAATGGAAAGGCGCGCGGCCTCCTTCATGGCTTCGCGGTAAAGAGCAGCGTCCATCACGCTCTTTCCGTCCTCACTGATCGCCTTTGCCCCGGCTTTTACCATGCCTTCTATATCCGCCATCTGCTGTCCCATCTGTCCGACCGTCACCGCGCCGACCGGGTAGACATGGATCGGACTGTCTTTCTCCGCGATGGCGAGTACCGTGCGGATCATCTCCGGGCAGTCCGTAACAGGCTTCGTATTCGGCATCGGGCAGACAGCGGTGAAACCGCCCCTGGCCGCCGCCCTCGTTCCGGTACGGATCGTCTCTTTGTACTCAAAGCCCGGCTCCCTCAGATGTACGTGAAGGTCCACAAACCCGGGCATCACACACTTACCAGACACGTCCAGTTCTTTTACGTCATCCGCAAAAAAACGTTTTTTTTCGTCTTCGGAAAGGCTTCCGACAGCGGCCACCTTTCCCTCCATGATAAACAGGTCACATACTTCGTCACGGCCGGCCGCCGGATCCAGCAAATGGCCATTTTTAATCCATAGGTTCAATGAACAGATCCACCTCTCCAAATTCATTGAGATCAAAACTACTCGTCAGCCCTGCGCGCTCGATATCCTCACGCACCGCTTTATTCGTAATAACCTCCGAAAGTTCCTCTTTGGAAACCCACTTGCTGTCGTTGAGATCCTCGGACAGCACCACAGTCTGCACCTGGGCCAGACATTCAAACGCAATGCCGACGCTGCACACCTCTCCTGCCGTAAATCCCCACGTATAGACAGGTTTGTCAACCTGAACAGGCAGGCCGGTCTTCTCTTCGACGATCCGCTGCACCGCCTTTTCCGGCGTTTCTGAAAATGCCATTACACCGTCGATAAATTCCCACTGATACGGTTCAAAAATCCGGTCGTCGTACCATTTTTCCACGACAAGGTACTTTTCATTACATTTTACGATTCCTTTCACCAGTATGCGATACTTATCCATGTCGATACCTCTTTCCTTTTATAATGCCAGAGATGTATTGGACATCTACAATGTCTTCGTCATCCCTTTACATTTTCACTGCCGGCTTGCGATAAATCCCTGCGCTTTCAACAGCTCCGCGGTCAGAACAGCTCCGCCTGCCGCGCCGCGCACAGTATTGTGGGATAATCCCACAAATTTCCAGTCAAAATAAGCGTCCTCGCGGAGACGTCCGATGCTCACGCCAAAACCATTTTCAAAGTTGACGTCCAGCGCCACCTGCGGACGGTCATCGTCCTCAAGATACTGGATGAACTGCTTCGGTGCATTCGGAAGTTCCAGCTCCTGCGGCAGTCCGCGAAATTCTGTCAACGCCTGTATCAGTTCGTCTTTCGTCGGTTTTTTCGCGAAATTCACAAAAACGGCGGCTGTGTGTCCGTCCAGAACCGGCACACGGATACACTGGCATGTGATCAGCGGCGACTGCGCTTTCTCGATCTTCCCGTCCACGACTTTACCAAAAATGCGCAGCGGTTCCTGCTCGCTCTTCTCTTCCTCGCCCCCGATATAGGGAATGATGTTATGTTCCATTTCCGGCCAGTCTTTAAATGTCTTTCCCGCTCCGGAAATCGCCTGGTACGTCGTCGCCACGACGAGCGTCGGCTCAAATTTTTTCCAAGCCGTCAGCGCGGGCGTATAACTCTGGATCGAACAGTTCGGCTTCACCACGATAAACCCGTTTTTCGTGCCCAGACGCTTTTTCTGGCTCTCGATCACTTCCAAATGCTCCGGGTTGATCTCCGGCACGACCATCGGCACATCCGGCGTCCACCGGTGCGCGCTGTTATTCGATACAACCGGCACTTCTGCCCTGGCGTACGCCTCCTCTATATCGCGGATCTCTTCTTTCGTCATATCCACGGCGCTAAATACAAAATCAACGGCGCTGCTCACTTCTTCAATGTCATTTACATTTTTCACAATGATCTTTTTTACTGCTTCCGGCATCGGGGTCTGCATCTTCCAACGGCCGCCGACCGCCTCCTCATAAGTTTTTCCGGCGCTGCGCGGACTTGCTGCGATCGCCGTCACCTCAAACCAGGGGTGGTTTTCCAGCAGGGACGCAAATCTCTGTCCCACCATCCCCGTGCCGCCAAGGATACCTACTTTTAATTTATCACTCATACTTACCTCCATTCGCACACGCCTTTTGTGCATAAAGAAGTTTGAGCGTGTGCGCACAAACTTCCTGAGTGAAAAATTGATTTTTCACTCTTGCCTCCATTTCTTCGCTCTCTCGTACACATAATCATTTTTAATGATACTACATTTTGAAACAAATTTCAAGCTTTTAAAAAACCCTTTGACTTTTGGATATATTTGTGTTATTGTTTATTTGTATCAATTATTTTAGTTTTAGGAGGCAGAACATGAAAGGTACAGTAAAATGGTTTAACGCCAAAAAAGGATTCGGTTTTATTTCTGACGAAACAGGAAATGACGTATTTGTACATTTCTCGGCTTTGCAGATGGATGGCTTCAAAGTTTTGGACGAAGGCGATGAAGTTGAATTCGAAGTTGTTAATGGCGAGAAAGGCCCACAGGCAGCAAATGTAACCAAGTTATGATCGGATTTAATGGACTAATTTCTTATATAAAAAATATATAAAAGTTAAACATTACAAAATGGTTGTAACCAAAGAAACCGGCCGTATCAGCAATCTTCTCTTTGCTGATACGGCCGGTTTCTATTCTTCTTGTCACGGCGCTTCCACTTTCTTGTCACACTCTTCAAATACATCCACCTGAATGCCGACCGTTTTCGGGATCGGCGGCGCGTAAGTCAGATTCTCACAGCGCTTGAACGTATATTCCATGACCTCCAATGACTTCGGCAGATTCTCAAAAGCGGAATCCTTGACAAATTCCAACCCGCTGCAGCCGTAAAATGTCGTCGTCAGCTTTTTCACGCCCTCGGGTATATCTTCCGGCACTTCGAACAGCGATGTGCCGCGGAATGTATCCGTCATTTCCGTCAGCGTGGCCGGAAGAGCGGGTGCCTGACTGAGATTCGTACATCCACTGAACGTAAAGCTCAGATTTTTCAACTCCTTCAGGTTTTTCAGATCCGGCGCCGCCGCCAGAGACGTACATCCTTTAAAGGTTCCGTACAGACTCGTCACCTTTTCCGGCAGCGTCGGCGCTGTCACCAGGCTCGTGCAGCCGTCAAACGTCTCCGGCAGCTCCGTAATGTCTTTCGGCAGGGAACCAACGGAGAGCAAGGACGTACAATCTTTAAACGTTCCCAGCATATTCGTCACTTTTCCCGGTATATGGAGCACTGCGACCAGATCCGTGCAGCCGTAAAACATATTTTCCATATCGGTGATCTGAACATCATCTTCAAAACTGACCGCTTTTACCTTACACTTTTTATTGGAAGCGAATACCCCGGACTTTGTGCGCCTCTCATATCCGCCGGCAAATTTGCAGGACATATCGCCTGTCATCGTCCCGTCATCCCGTTTCACTTTCATCTTTGCCGGAATCAATATATTTTCTTTTGTGCCGATATATTTTTTCAATAAAACGGTGCCTTCTGTTTCATTCAGCATATACTCCCAATCATCACAGGTCGTTTTCACAGTTGAGAGTTTCTCCGAACAGCCGGAACATTTTCCGCTGTCGTCATAATGATGCCCGTCCGCCACCGTACGGTTCTGAACATCTGCACAGACGCCGCACGTCCGCTTCTGCTGTCCCGCTTTACCATGCGAAGCAGCCGCCGTCGTACTCCACGCGCCCCACGTGTGCCCTTTCGGCTGGATCATCGTAATTTCACTCTGGGTGGCACAGGTTTCCTCCGTGCCGTCCGCCTTCTTCCGCTTGTTCAGACAATGTTTGGACTTCCGGCCCGGCTCGGCACATTTCGGCTCCAGATCCGTCGTCCATGCCGTATCAAATTTATGTCCGGTCGGCGCGAGGATGTCAAGCTTTTTTGTGCCGCATGTATACTTCACCCCGTCCGCTCCGGTAAGCTCTCTCTTACAGGTCGTAGTCTTCGTTCCCTCTTCCGTACACGACGGCTCTTCGATCACCGCCGTATCTTCATCCCAGTCATGCCCAAGAGGCGGGATCGAACTCTCATTTTTTGTCGCCCTGCAGCCGTCCCTCTCACAGTGCACGGATTTCATACCGTTCTTCGTACAAGTCGGCGCCTCGTCTTCTGTATAAGCCTCTTTTCCGTCGGCGCCCTTCGTCCAGTCATGGCCCAGGGACGGTTCCAGCAACGTTTTTTTCTTGCCGCAGAGAAGCGGCTTGCCATCTGTGCCGACAAGTTCTTTTCCATCCGTATCCAAAAGCACACGCTGGCATGTATATGTTTTCAAACCGGGCATCACGCAGGTCGGTTTGGGGTCGATCACCCCTTCGTCCGCGCCGCCATCCGAACCGTCGTGGTATAAATGCCCCAGCGACGGGATATTGCGTATATCTGTACGGTATGTACAGTTCTTACAGTGTTTCGATTTCTTTCCGACTTCCGTACAAGATGCGGGGAGATCCACGCGGTAATCGTCTTCAAGCTCGTGATCTTTCAGTGCCAGTGTCTTTGTCCGCACTTCCTTACAGATCTTACACGTAGATGTCTCAGTTCCGCGCTCGGTACACGTCGATTCCACGATCTTCACTTCCCAATCGTGGCCGGTCGCCGGTATCGTCACCGTTCTCTTTGACGAACATGTCAGGCACACGGAAATACGTTTTCCTCCGAGAACACACGTCGGCTCAGCCGTAACCTCTCCATAGTTCCATGTATGGCCGGTCGCCTCGATATTTTCCGTTTTCGTCCCGGCGCAGCCGTCTACGGTGCAGTGGTACACTTTCACTCCGGTTGATACACAGGTAGGACTTTTCGTGATCTCACCTTCATCCCACGTATGTCCGAGAGGATCGATCGGCTCCGTCTTCTCACCGTCACACCCTTCCACTGTACACGTATACTTCATCTTTCCTTTTCTCGAGCAGGTCGGCTCTTCTATCACTTCACCGGGCACGGACCATGTGTGTCCGTTTGCCTTCACGATCTCCCGCTTCGTCGCGCCGCAGCCCGCGCGGTCGCACTCATATTCCACCTCTCCTACTTCCGTACACGTCGGTTCCTTGACCGCCGGCGTCTTTTTCTGGTAATTGTGCCCCAGCGCCGCTACCGGTCTCTCCCTATTTTTACTGCACTTGCTGCAGGTAGATGTTTCAATACCTTCCATGACACAGGTGGGTTCTGACGTGACGAGCCAGTCCCCCCACTCGTGCTCGCACGGCCCGTTTACGACCGTGATCTGGCAGGACGCCTTCAATCCGCGGCAGGACGCCGTGATCTTCGCAGTCGTTCCGACCGGCGTATCTTCCGTCACCAGCACCAGTCCGTTCTGGAATACATTGATCCCCCCCAGAAAATTATTAGCCCATGTCACTTTATCTGTCGCCGTCACAGGAGTGAGCACCGCCTGCAGCCGCATACTCTCACCGGCAGCGATCTCCACGATACCGCCTTCGTCGATCGGATTTCCTTCTTCGTCCACCAGAGACAACCCCGTCGCCCCCGTACCCACGGACGCGAGTATGTCACCCGGTTTCGGCGCGGCAGAAGGAAACGGCTCTAAAATAGGATCCCCCGCCGCAAACAGAAGTGGCGGCGCGGCGTAGGAAACCGTATCGGCCGTACTGGCAGGCACAGCCTTTTTCTCCACGCGCACTTTCACTTTCGCTTTCACTGACTTTTTCGCCTTTGAGCGGATCGTAACGGTTACCTTTCCTTCCTTCAGTCCTTTTATGATCCCTTTCGCGGAAACTTTCGCCACTTTTTTATTGGAAGAAGAAAATGTCACTTTTTTATTCGCCGCTTTCGACGGACTAACGGAATACCCGATCCTCTTCGAATCGCCGATGGACATGCTGAACGTCGAGGACTCCTCCGTACCCGATATCCGGATTTTCTTCGGCATCACTTTCTTTTTCGCCTGGATTTCCCCGCCGCGGGCGGCTCCAGCTGCCAGCCCCGCTGCGATCAGGGACAGTCCGGCTATAACATGAATCTTTTTCCTGATGATCTTTTCCATATGCTTCCCAGCCTTTCCTCCATAAATAATATCTATTTTCCGGATCATGGGGTTCCTTCCCCATAGCATTTTCTACATACTATAGATATTATATCGGCAGACCGGCGCAAAAAATTTATACTTTTAAAACCATCCCAGCCATTTTCCAATCCAGTAAATGAGTCCCAGCAGCCAGCTCGTCACCACGCCGTATAAAATGACCGGCCCGGCGATCGTGAAAATCTTACACCCGACGCCGAACACCCAGCCCTCTTTTTTAAACTCGATCGCCGGCGCTGCCACGCTGTTTGCAAACCCGGTGATCGGAACGAGCGTTCCCGCGCCAGCGAAATTCGCGATCTTTGGATAAATATTCATGCCCGTCAGCAGCACGCTTAACAAAATAAGGGACAATGTATTATACAGGGCTGCCGTCTCCTTGTCGAGTCCCAGATACATATACAGGCTGATCAGGGCCTGTCCGAGCACACAGATGATCCCCCCGACGAGAAATGCCTTGCACAGGTTCATCATCCAGCTGACTTTGGGCGTATTTTCATCGACGTAATCATTGTACTTATTGTTCCTTTCCTCCTGCGCACTTTCATAGATCACTTCATTGATGTCCGTTTTCTGACTATTCATAGTCTACCTCCATTCGCGCACGTTTTTTGCGCATCGTTGCTAAAAAAAGTATTGAATGATCGTTCCAATCAGCTTTCCCGCCGCAAAGGCGAGCAGTATGACCGGAAGTCCCTGCCGCATTTTCAGGCGGTGCACAAAAATCGGGATCACGCGCAGGCTCTCGGCCAGCGCCATTGACAGGCAGCCGACGAAAACACCGGCACACAGCCCGAACACACCCATACCGATCTGCATGACCGGCAGATGCTTTGCAAACAGGATCGCGATATTTCCGGCTGTTCCTCCGAGGATGATCGCCACCTCATACCCGTACAGATGCGCCGCCGTCCCCGTCCGCTGCGCCAGCCGGGGAATGATGTCCAGCATCGTGATAAAAGCGAAAACTCCGGCCGAAACCGTCATCCCGAAACTCAGCCCCAGAAAACACAGCACGATATTATTCATTAACGTCAATCGTCTTTCCCTCCCTCGCGGACGATTTCAGCATCGCCTTATTCATCTGTTCCTCGTACGACCTCATCTCGATCTGGATCGGCGTCGGGTCATTTTTGATATCCCGTCTCTTGAAATGGTTGTAGAACACGATGATCCCGATCGGCATACCGATGGCGTACGATATTTCCAGAATACCGCCTCCCGTTTTGACCCCGCCCGTCACAATCTGATAAATTTTCTCGAACACTCCGGATACATTGACATCTTCATTGAACGTCATGATTGTAAAGGCCGCTCCGAAAAACACAACCGCCGTGACGAGCACCACTTTCACGTATTCCCACGCTTTCGAAGGTTTCTTTCCCTCCTCATATTCCACGATAAAATCAAGTTCCCCCAGATTTTCGATCGTGATCTGCGGATAACGTTTATGAATGGTCTCGTACACTTTTGTGATCGTGAACATCGTAAGTTTCTGTCCGTCCTTCGGAATCGTGTAAAACGGTTCCTTTTCCAGTTTCTGCACCATGGATTTATTGACGCTGTACAGGGTGGCAACGTCCTTCAGCGTTAATTCGCGCTTTGTGACCGGAATATTCTGCTCCACTTTCACATATAGTATATCTTCCATTCTGAGTTCCTCCATTTTGCTGAACATACTGTTTTACACCTACTATTTCCCGGCGCGCGTTATTTTATGCACGCCATTTTCCCGCAAAAAAACATAACCTTTTGCCTCTCATTCTCATATAATGAAAATAAAAAAATGCGAGAGGATCCATATGGCAATCAAAATTTTTGTTGATCAGGGCCATAATCCGTATGGCTTTAATGCAGGAGCGGAAGGTTTTGGCGCGAGGGAGCAGGATATCACGTACATCGTCGGCGCCTATCTCGCGGACATACTGGCCGCCGATTACCGCTTTGAAGTGGCTACATCCAGACAGAATCCGACCGAGATCCTCGGTTATGACAATAGTTCCAGTCTGCGCGAGCGGGTGGACATGGCAAATACATGGGGCGCCGATTATTTTATCAGCATTCATGTAAACGCCAACGTAAATCCCTCGATCAACGGGACCGAGTCTTACGTTTACGCCGAGAGAAGCCCTTCCTATAATTTAGGGACGGAAATCGTCAAAGAGATCGTGCGCCGCGTGGGCACAAAAAATAACGGCACTTATGTAAGGCCGTCATTGTACGTTCTGCGGCGGACACAGATGCCCGCCGTCCTTGTTGAACTTGCTTATATAACAAATTATGAAGATTTTCTGCTCCTCACTACGATGCAGTACCAGTTCGCGTACGGCATCTATGTAGGTCTTTTAAACTATCTCGGGCTGCCGCAGCTCTCATAGTTTCCCTCATGCGCGCATGTCTTTTGCGCATCACACAAGTTTGGGCGTGCACGCATGTCTGTTGCGCATCAGGAAAGAGCACCCTGCGAAAATCGTCGGATTTTTACGACGGGATAGGAGCGGCGCCGCTGAGGCCGAAATACAGGAGCACTAAAATTCCGAGCACGATGCGGTAATATCCAAACGCCTTAAAATCGTGTTTCCGTATGTAACTCATCAGGAATTTGATGACAAACAGCGATACGACAAATGCGACAAACATGCCGACCAGAAGCGTCATGATCTCCATCGGGCCGTAATTGAGCCCGTTCATGATGCTCTTTACGACTTTCAGAAGGCTGGCTCCGAACATGACCGGGATCGCCAGATAAAACGTAAACTCCGCTGCCACCCCCCGGGATACGCCGATGATCAGCGCGCCGACGATCGTCGCGCCCGATCTCGACGTACCGGGGATGATCGCTGCTAAAAGCTGGAAAATACCGATAATGATGACCGTCTGATAATTCAGATCCGCCACCGACGTGATCATCGGCTTTTTCCCCTTATTCCAGTTTTCCACGAGAATAAACATAACGCCGTATATAATGAGCGCTCCGGCCACGACGACCTGGTTGTAAAACATCTCATCAATCACATCGTCAAACAACACCCCCACGACCGCCGCCGGGATACACGCCACGATGATCTTAAACCACATCTGCATGATATCCGGCTTTATGACGCCCTCTCCCTGGGCGGGATGAAAGTTGAACGGAAATATTTTCTTCCAGAACAGGAGGACGACTGCCATGATCGCCCCCAGCTGCACGACGACCAGAAACATTTCCGAAAAATCTTTATTCGTAAAATTCAAAAACTGGTTCACCAGGATCATATGCCCGGTACTGCTGACCGGAAGCCATTCGGTGATTCCCTCTACAATTCCCAAAACTACTGCCACAAAAACATCAAAAATTCCCATATCCTGTTTCCTCTCTATCTGCCTGTCTAAAATTTTCAGCACGTTTTCAGGACTTATTCTATCATAATTTTTTGTTCCGCACAAGTTGCCTGCGATATTTATTGCAAAAAACTTTTTAGTATGATAAAATAAGTGCTAGCGCAAAAAACTACTAAATGGAGAAGACCAACGATGCAAACGTTCATAAAAAAATGCAGGCTATTCGTCCAAAAATTTATTCCCTTATATGGGATCATACCGCTTTTGTGCTGCTTTGCCCTTAATATGCTGGTCTACAGTGGTGCTATGAGTATATGTGCCGAGTGGAAACATTATGACCTGACGACCGATCTCGACCGCATGGTGCCGCTCGTTCCGTGGTGGATGTATATTTATTTCGGCTGCTATCTGTTCTGGATCGTCAATTATATCATGGTGGCACGGATCTATGAGGATGAGCCGGCCAGATTCTATCAATTCGTGACGACCGACATGATGTCGCGGATCGTCTGCGGCTTCTTCTTTTTCCTGCTGCCGACGACCAACGTACGGCCGGAAGTGGTCGGCGATACGTTTGCAGATACGCTCCTGCGATTTCTGTATGCGATCGACCAGCCCGCCAATCTGTTTCCCTCCATCCACTGTCTCGTCAGCTGGATGTGCTACATCGGGATCCGGGGCAATCAAAAAATTCCCGCCTGGTACCGGGGATTTTCCTGCGTCTTCGCGCTGCTGGTCGTCATTTCCACCCAGACGACCAAACAGCACTATATCGTGGACGCCGTTGCCGGACTTCTTCTGGCGGAAGTTTTATACGCGGTAAACAAACGCATACATGTGTATCGATATGTACAAACTTTTTTTGACAGCATCAACCGCAAACTTGGTTTTTTAAACAAGGAGAAGATCATTGACTAAGCTGAAAAAAAATGTGCTCAATATTGCTTTCTTATTATTACTTTTCGTGCTGACCCTGTGGCTGATCTTCCGGGACCAGGATCTTGGTCCGATCATCGAGACGCTGCAGAGCGTGCCGGCCGGATATATCCTGATCGGACTTGTACTCGTGGTCTGTTACGTGTGCGGGGAGTCTGTGATCATTAAATACCTGCTCCACGCCGTTAAGATAAAAGCACCGCTTTTCAACTGCATACGCTATTCATTTGTCGGCTTTTTCTTCAGCTGCATCACGCCCTCGGCGACCGGCGGGCAGCCAGCGCAGATTTATTATATGAAAAAGCAGGGCATCGACATCCCGACCGCCACGATCGTCCTTATGCTCGTGACGATCGAGTACAAATTTGTCCTCGTATTTATCGGCCTTGGACTGGCCGCCTTCGGGCAGGGACTCGTGCAGACTCTCACGCGGGAAGCGCAGTTCTATCTGTACCTCGGGCTTGGGCTCAATGTATTTTGCGTGATTTTTATGAGTTTTCTCGTATTTTTGCCGGATACCGCGAAATATCTTATTACAAAGGGGTTTTTGCTGCTGCAGAAACTGCACATCATGAAAAACAAAAACAACCGGATGGAACGGCTCGAAGCCTCGATGGAAAATTATAAGCGCGCTTCTGTGTTCCTGAAAGAAAATAAACTTGTGATCGTAAATACGACGCTGATCACGTTCGTGCAGCGTATCCTGCTGTTTCTCGTGACTTACGTCGTATACCGGAGTTTCGGCCTGAGCGGTCTATCGGCCGTGACGGTGACGCTTCTGCAGGCGGCGATCTCGGTTTCCGTCGATATGCTGCCGCTGCCGGGCGGAATGGGAATCAGTGAGCGACTGTTTTTACAGATCTTCTCGCCGATTTTCGGCGGCACGGCGCTGACGCTGTCCGGTATGCTTATGAGCCGGGGGATCAGTTACTACATGCTCATCATCATAAGCGGCATTGTTACATGTATTACACATCTAACCGTAACATCTAAAGAGGAGTGAATGTTATGATCGGCTTTTACAATTATTCGGTGATACTGACTTATCTGGGCGTCGCCCTTTCACTGTTCGGTATTACGCAATCCCTGACCGGGAATTATGATATCGCTATTTTATGCCTTGCGCTGGCGGGCTGCTGTGACACGTTTGACGGCAAGGTGGCCCGGAGCATGAAAAACCGCACCCGGGAGCAGGAAATATTCGGCGTACAGATCGATTCCCTCTGCGATGCCATCTGTTTCGGCGTCACACCGGCGATCATCGCCTATTCTCTCGGCCTGAACAATCCGTTCGGCATCGCCGTGGAGATTATTTTCGTCCTGTGCGGCGTCATCCGCCTGGCGTATTTTAACGTATTGGAAGAACTGAAACACACGGAGCCGGAAGTCGAGGACCGCAAATGCTACCACGGACTGCCAATCACGTCTATCGCGATCCTGTTCCCAATCCTCTATATGTTCCGCCCCCTGTCCGAGCAGTTCTTCCTGACCGCGCTGCCATTCGCCATGCTCGCGATCGCTTTTTTGTATATATTGGACTTTAAACTGAATAAGCCGTCCAATGCGATGGTGGCGTTCATCATCGTCTTTATGGGAATCGTCGTTTTGCGGATCCTGGGCGTATTTTGAGATGCCAGGGTCTATTGTCTAACATTTTTTTATTAAAGGAATTTATAAAATGAAACAGATTGACAGAAATGGGATAAAATCCGATCATGATAACGCGCAGGATAAACTTTTGCGCACACTGTACACATCCGCGGCCGGACGCATGCTGCTGAAGCCGCTCGTACGCCCCGGCGTTTCGAAACTGGCGGGGAAATTTCTGAGCACTAAGCTCTCCTGTCTTTTCATCCGGCCTTTTATCCGCTCCAATCATATCAATATGAATGATTTTGAAAAAACTTCCTATCGCTCCTACAACGATTTTTTCACCCGCAGGCTCCGGCCCGGCGCGAGGACGGTCTGCGGCGGCGCCGATACGCTCATCAGTCCGTGTGACTGTTATGCCTCTGCTTATGAAATCACGGAAGATCAGACGTTTGACGTCAAGCACACGAGATATACGCTGCGCTCGCTGCTCAAGAGCCGGAAGCTTGCCGCACGTTTTCAGGACGGCGTCGCTCTGATCCTGCGTCTCACGGTGAGCGATTACCACCGTTACGCCTATGCAGTCAGCGGAACGCAGTCGAAACATTACCGCATCCCCGGCAAACTCCACACCGTTAATCCGATCGCCGGCGACTTTTATCCAATCTACAAGGAAAATGCCAGGGAATATACGGTCATCCGCTCCCCTCAGTTCGGCGCTGTCGTTCAGATGGAAGTCGGCGCACTGATGGTGGGGAAGATCGTCAACCATAAAGAGTGCTGTGCCGTGACACGCGGCGAAGAGAAAGGGTATTTTGAATTTGGCGGTTCGACCATTATTTTGCTCTTACAGAAAGACAAGGCCGCGATCCGTGACGATCTGCTGGCAAATACGGCGGCTGGTTATGAAACACAGATCCGGCTCGGGGACGCGATCGGCACGAGTAACTGATCCAGGTCCTCTTTCGTTCCGTGAAACACATTTCGATCAATGTATTTTTCCTTCCCCTGATACCCGTCCATCACCGTGCTGTCCGAGTACTGCCAAAACATCCATGTCCGGTCGAGATCGAAATCCGGCGTGTAATACACGTTTCGTATCCAAAGCGGATATTCTTCAAACTGTCCCTGAATGTATCGGTGGTATACCGGAACGGTCGTATAGAGAATTGGCTTTTTTCCGTAGTGCTGTTCCAGTATGGCGAGCATTTCTTTTATTTGGTCCACCGTTTCCTCCACATCGGGCGGGTCTTTTTCTTTGTCCCCATAATATTCCACATCGACGACCGGCGGCAGTTTGCCGGAAAGTGAACCGACCGTCTGGATAAACAGTTCAGCCTGCGTCCGCGGCGGACTGTCAAAGCTGAAAAAGTGATAGGCGCCGATGCGCATATCGGTTTTCGCCGCCTCCTGCCAATTATACGCAAAACGCTGATCGATATGGCTGCTGCCCTCGGTCGCCTTGATAAATGCGAACTGCACTGGCGCGTCCTGGATCTGCTGCCAGTCGATCTCTCCCTGGTAATGCGACACATCGACGCCCTGGATTTCATATTTTGCGGCCCATACCCCGGTCAGGGAAATGATCTTAAAGTATACGAGGGCGAGGAAAATGGCCGCTGTGCTCACTGTGATGACGGCGGCAAGGATCAGGCAATTTCGTTTTTTGCGCATAGGTTTCTCCTTTTCCGGTAGTTTACCGTTGGATTCTCTGTCGGATTTTCCATCAAATCATCTGTCAGATTTTCTGCCGGCAGACATCCCTGACACAGCAGCGCTCACAGTACGCCCGGCGCGCCGTGCAGATTTCCCTGCCGTGGTAAACGAGCCGATGGCAGAAGTCACTTCCTTTTTCGCCGGGTATAATCTTCCATAATTCCATTTCCACTTTTTTCGGCTCTTTGACCCCGTCGACAAGTCCCATCCGGTTTGTCAGCCGGATGCAGTGCGTGTCAGTCACGATGGCCGGTTTTCCGAACACATCCCCCATGATGAGGTTCGCGCTCTTGCGCCCGACGCCGGGGAGGCCGAGAAGGGCGTCAAAGTCGTCCGGCACTTTTCCTCCGTACTGCGCCACGAGTACGTTCATACATTTATGTATATCCCGCGCCTTGCTCGCGCCGAGTCCGCACGGGCGGACGATCTCCTCTATGTCGGATACGTCCGCTTCCGCCAAAGCTTCGAGGGATGGATATTTTTCGTACAGGTCTTTTACTACGATATTTACTCTAGCGTCGGTACATTGGGCGGCCAGGCGGACGCTGACGAGAAGCTTCCAGGCCTCGTCATAATCCAGGGAACAGCCAGCCAGCGGATATTCTTCTTCCAGGCGTTTTATGATTTCATTTGCTCGTTGTTTTTTTGTCATGTTTTTCCTCCATGCTTTATTGTGTTTTTGTGTTTTTGTGTTTTTATATTTCTACATTTTCATTCTCTATTCGTTATTTTCGCTTTCCGTTATCTTCTTTTTGAGATTTACATATTGATAGTATACATGATTCGAGCGGGATTGCATAGAGGGAAATTTCTTCATGCGTTCTACCTCATCTTACGAAACTGAAAGAATGCGGTGATAAATGTAAGCAAAATCCATGGAAGCGCGAAAAATAATCATCTATAATGATAGCAAATCAAAAACGAAAGGAGAAAAACAGATGAAAGTATTTGCAGTTATAGCGATTGTGCTGGTTTTGGGCGCGTGCGCCGTTGTGGGGTTGAATTATATGGAAAATTATGATGAGACTTTTTACACAAAGGTTGACAACAGCAAGGTGAAAGAATTGTCTTCTAATGAGGACATGAAATACGAATACACGTTAGATTGCTATGATAAAAATGGCAAGGAGCGTGAATTCTCTTTTAAAACTTCCCGCCAGCTCAGGGAAGGGGCGTACTTATCTTTAGAAGTAAGATCATTAGGCGTCCACAAATGGGAAGAAGTTACGTATGAGAAGCTGCCGCAGCCGGTGCAGGAGAAACTTCCCGCCAAATGAATTTATCCTGAACCGGAACCCCCTCAATATCCGTGAACGGATTTCCCTCCCGCTCTTTATCAAACACACTCAACAATGAATCCTCCATATCCTCTGTCTGGTATTCCAGTCCGCACCGCTGCGCTTCTTCTTTTGTGATCAGTTCGCACTGGCCGGTGTCAAGCGAATAACATCCCAGCCGGCCAGCGTCCTTTTCATGATCATAAAGGCTAAGATACGCTTTTCCACCTGCCATAGCTATGCATTTCGCATCATTGACAATGACATGCTCATGGCAGACCTTTTCCAGCGTACGCGTATCCGGATCCCACACTTCCCATCTCCCGGTCCGGTACTTTACCAATGACTGCATCGCCGCCACAAGTTCCGTTTCATAACGAAGTTCCGTCTCGTTTTCGCCCTGACTGAACAAAAGGTATTCTACCCGTAACATATCACCCTCATCCCAGCACAATTCCATCTGCACGTAAAGCCTGTCATCGTTTGCGTAAATGCCCGTCAGTTCAAGGCTTTCTATCACACCATCTTCAATCCCTCTCGCACCCCTTACCGCCTGTTTCACCTGACCTCCCGTGATAAAACTCTGCGCGGACTTCCCGTCACATTTCCAAATATGAATGTTTTTTTCGTCATCTTTCTGGGTCAATGTGTCTTCTGCAGAAAAAACACTGTTTTCAGTCTGTGCGATGTTATGTGCATACCCAGTCCTGCGTTCACTGCATTTTCTCCAGGAAACAGCATCGCCAGACAATGCGTAAATGCCCTCGGGCTGGGCATAGGCTATGATCGAATCCTTCAGACGGGCAAAGTCGAACTCTGTTTCTTCCCCCACGCCAAATTCGGAAAAGTTCCACTCGCCGACCCGCCTTTTGTTCTGCAGATTGTATCGCACGATTTTCCCTCTTCCATTCTCGTAGATCATATCACGGGAACTCCAACAGGCAGCACTTATATGATCATCGCGAAATAACTCCTCGGTTTCGGAAACCCTAACCTCATCATATCCCTGCGCGTCTTTTGCCATCGGAACCCGGTATAATACACATCCGCCATTTCCCAGGAGGTCATAACACAGCCAGTTCTCGTCCACATATTGCAAATGGCAGTCATAATCTTCATCCGGAGCATTCACTATTTTCTTTTTATGGGTACCGTCCAATCTGATCTGCATAATGCCGCTGATATAATCGTCGTCCATATCCTCATAATACGAATTCTTATCCGTACTATAGCGCAGTTTCTTTTCGTCTTTTGCCGATTCGTCCTGAACCGCGCTGCCGGAAACGGTTCCCCCGCTGGCGCTGCGTTCCTGCCGCTCGCCGCTGGATGCCGCCCGGTTTTCTCCGGTATATTCCCCGCCGCAGCCGCTGACCACCAGGCAGGAGGCAAACAGCAGGCAGGCCAAAACGTTTCTTTTTGCCATATGTAACAACTCCTCTATGCTGTTATGACTGCATTTTCCTTTATCTGATCCAGGGTCCGCACGATCTCGGATCTCGTTTTCGTATCAAACATCTTGATAAAACTGACCGGCTTATCAAATGGTGGTTTCATCAGTTCGGCGACATCCTCCATGTATCCGTTCTGTTCTACATGATGGATGATCTTGTTCAAAAATGCGATCTGCTTCTGATTCAATGACTCGTCGTTGATAAAGTTAGAAAATGCACTCATCGCCGCCTCATGATCCAGCTTCGCGATTTTCCGGATCAAGAGGCCAAACGGCGTATCACCAAATTCCCGCTCATAATCTTCTTTGCTTCCCAGTTCGGTTGTCAGAACCCGTTCCAGTTCTTTAAAATCGGCTTCACTTAATCGGATATTCTTCTTCAATTTATATATTGCCAGTGAATTTCCGTTCTCTTCCACATAACGGTTTACCTTTTTCCTGTAGTCCTCAAAATCATAAGCGGGATCCAACCCTTCACCTTCACGAATTTTAATGATCGGATCGTTCAGATGCGTGATCACGGATTCCCTTTTCGTCGAATCATCAACCAGAAACTTGACGAGGCCCCTCAATTCCTTGCGAACCCTCTCAAATCCAAGAATATCCTGAGAATCCCAAAATTGGTCCGTGTTGATTTCTTTAATAAGCCCCATCTTCTCTTTGATCTGCGGTATCGTGCTCCTCTCTTCCAGCATAGACGCCGTATGGCAAAGTACTTGTTTGGCATGTTTCAATCTCGGAAGCTGATCAATGTGCGCAATGATCAAACCATACATAAAATTATCAAAGCGGAGCGCATATTCGTCTTTCTCCTCAAAGAATACGAGCGGCGCTATATGACTGATCAATTCTCTTTTATCCGTTTCACTAATATGATCAAACGCCTTTTCCTGTTTAAATTTTTCTACGTATTTTTTCTGCAGCCGCACAGAAACAAGGGCGTGGTTCAATGCCATGATCCTGTTATAACAGTCCGCTGCATACTCATCCCTGATCTCCTGATACTCTACATTCACGAACAGGTTATCCTGCAGCGCCGCGACCAACGTGACTTCCCTGCTGTAAATACTTTCTGCCAGCGTCTTATTTTCCTTGCTTTCATAGCCATTTGGCGTTTCCCTGAAAAACTCGAAATTTCCACAGTAATCAAAGATGAGGAATTTATTTTTCCCCGTGTATTCTCCCTCTATTTCATCCATACACGTCAGCTCGGGAGCCAGTCTCGTCCCCCTCCCAATCATCTGCCAGAATTTTGTTTTGGAACGAACCTTTTTGAAAAACACCAAATTTACACACTCTGGTACATCGATTCCCGTATCCATCATATCGACGGAAATGGCAATAAACGGATCGGAATCCGGCTTTTTGAAATCGTCGATGATCGTTTCCGCATAAGCGTCATCACAAATGATCCTCTGGGCAAATGTACCCTTTAAATGAGGATACAGTTTATCAAACCTTTGCAATATAAATTCCGCATGTTTTTTATTTTGCGCAAATAGGATTGTCTTCCCTACCTTATTTCCCCCTTCAATCTTAATCCCTCTCTGCATAAGATCCTGGAGAACCATATCGACAGTTGATTCATTGAACACAAACGTATTCAGTTCAGAAGAAGGGATAAACTCGGGCATATTTCCATCTTCCGTGAAATCATCCTCATATCGCACCTTATCTTCTTCGGAAAGTTCCTCATACGTAATACCTTCTTCCATAAATTTTGTCCCCACTTCATAATTGTAATAGGGCACCAGCACATGATCAACATTTACCGCCGTTTCGTAGTCGTATGCGTAAGTAGGAACCCCATGTTCCATTTCGAAAAAATCATAGGTATTTCTATCAACATCCGTCTTCGGAGTAGCTGTCAAACCTACGAGTACCGCGTCAAAATACGCAAATATCGCCCTGTATTTTTTGAATATACTTCTATGGCTTTCGTCAATGATGATCAGATCGAAATGCGCCGGTGAAAATAAGGGAAATCCATCGTTTGTCCTGACGCAGTCGATGGCGTTTAACATCGTTGGATACGTGGAGAAAACAATCCTCGCGTTTCGGTCATCCTTACTCTCGCAAAGATTGCACAAAGACATGTCCGGCAGATAATTCTTAAAATCATCTTTCGCCTGCTTTACGAGCGCGGTTCTGTCTGCCAGAAAAAGGATATTCGTGACATAGCCGCCCCTGCTCAGGACATCGGTTAGACTCGAAGACGTTCTGGTTTTCCCCGTACCGGTAGCCATCACGAGAAGATTCTTCCGAAATCCGGCCGCCACATTATCACATACGGCCCTGATCGCCTCTTTCTGATAATAACGATCGGTGATCTTATCATCAATAACCACGTCCGACAGCCTCTTTTTTTCCTGCCTGCGGTTCATAAGTTTCTGCAAGTCATCTTTACTGAACAGTCCGCTTACCTGCCGTCCCGGGCCGTCGGTATCATCCCAGAAATACGTCTCGAAACCGTTCGTTGTAAATATCATCGGTCTTCTTTTGAACTTTCTTTCAAGACAATCCGCATACAGAAGGGCCTGTTTTCTTCCGGTATTTGGATCCTTGCCGGATCTTTTCGCTTCGATTACCGCCAAAGGAAGTCCGTCTTTCCCAAATAGAACGTAGTCCGCGTACCCTTTCTGTCCCGGATTTCCGGCCATGTCTTCAAGCGGGTATTCCTCCCAGACATCTGCTGACTCTCCTTCCAGTTTCCACCCCAAAAATTTCAGATCCACATCGATATAACGCTTTCGCGTTTCGAATTCCGTAATATCTTCTGGCTCGAATTCCCTGCTGTTTTGATTTGCTTCTTTGGACTTTGTATAGGAAACTGACATTTCCTCAATCTGTTTTTGCAGTTCACGAATCACGGCTTCTTTTTCTTCCAAGAGGCCTTCCTGTTTTTTTATCTTTTGGCGATCGATATTACGTTTTTCTTTGGGAATGAGGGCCTCGTCGAACTCCCTTTCCTCGTATGTGGTTCCGTAGCAGTAATCAATCCATTCAATAAACTCAAACAATCCCCTCAGAGAAGCGATGACATCACCTGTCGTTATATTCCTCTCGGTATGTACGGCCAGATTCCCCAATTTAACGATAAAGGGGAGTTTTTTCCATGTCCTGCCATCCATGGCAAATCGAAATGTCGGCTCATGGATCAGGGACTGGAGGTTATCCCGATATGGTTTTTCTATCGTATTGTCAGCGGCATACACCCACTTGACAGCAAGTTCTAAGGCTTTCCGGCAGCCAACGGCACACATCGCAGCGGATGTAGCAAATATCTTTTCGGCTTCTATGGCGGCTCGGGAAAAGAGGTTATATTCGTTTTTTGCTTTGAGGAAATCAAAATTAGACATATGCGTATCTCCTTGTTTTGTGGGGTGTGTGAACAGTTTCTTTTTCATTATATTCCATAAGTATCTACCTTTTTCTTTCTGCTATTACTGCCTGGATTTCATCTTTAATTTTATCTTGTTATTGTCTGTTCAGGCAACTTTACTTCAAACGGAAGTCCCTTTACCATTTTGCATTTAGCCATGAACATACGTAATGCTGTAGGTAAATCCATTCCAAGTCTCTCATATATTTCTGTTACTTCCTGTTTTAGCGCTTTGTCTGCCTTAAATTGAATTAAAACCTGTTCTGCCATAAAGACTTCTCCTTTGCAAACACAGTGCAGTTATTTCGCATGTATCTATAAGTATATTATATGCCTTGTCTTGAAAATCTGCAACTAGTTTTATTGATAACAGGAATATCCAAAATAGAAATTTGGATTTGTC
>CAJTZN010000012.1:7922-76280 GCA_910584065.1 uncultured Eubacterium sp. | reverse complement strand
GACTATCAAAAATTCCTTGATTTTTAAGGAAAAATCACTTGACAATATAGGGAGGGAAAAAATGAAACATAAAAAACATACCTATTGGATCGGTCTCGCACTGGCATTTGCCCTGATCGCAGGACTGGCACTTCCGGCGGCGCATGCAAACGCGGCGAAAAAAACAAAACAAAAGAACGAACAAAAAGTATTAGTCGTATACTTCTCCGCAACCGGAACGACCAAAGGCGCAGCTAAGAAGATAAAAAAAGCGACAAACGGCAAACTGTACCAGATCAAAGCGGCAGATCCGTACACAGACGAAGATCTGAGTTATGACAACGACGATTGCCGGGCCAATGCGGAACAAAAGGATGGCAGCGTCCGTCCGAAAATGAAAGGAAGCGTAAAAAACATACAAAGCTACGATGTCATCTTCCTCGGTTATCCGATCTGGTGGAGTAAAGAACCTATGATCATCCGCACCTTTCTGGAATCCCACAACCTGAAAGGCAAAAAGATCGTACCATTCTGCACGAGCGGCGGCAGCGGAATCTCCGGCAGTATGAAAGGGATCAAAGCGGCGGCCAAAGGCGCCACAGTAATGAAAGGAAAAGACTTGACAGACGCTTCCAGTAAAAGCGTAAAAAACTGGGCCCTGGGAAAATTGAAATAGCTACAGATGATTCGATGGGTACATCAGCAGAACACAAAATAATGACAAGTACAGGAGCAGGAAACCGCTTGGATTTCCTGCTCCTGTCATCTTGTCATCATCTATTCTCCGTGAGGCTTGTACCTCTATCAAAGCCTTACTTTTTCCAGTTTCCAAATCTCTTTCGCGTATTCCTCAATCGTACGGTCGGATGAGAATTTTCCACTCTTTGCCACATTCAGCATCGCCATCTTCGCCCATGCCTGTCTGTCACGGTATGCCGCATCCACAGCCTTCTGCGCTTCGACATACGAATGGAAATCTTTGAGGATAAAGTACTGGTCGGCCCGCTCATATCCGTTCGAATCCAGCAGGGACGAATACAATTCCTGGAACAATTCCTGATTTCCGCCGGAATATGTGCCATCGATCAGCTGGTCCACGACTTTCTTAATGTCGCGGTCCGTCTCATAAATCTCTCTCGGCTTATACTGGTTATTCTGCTCAAAATCAATGACTTCCTGAGAAGACAGACCGAAAATGAAGGCATTCTCCTCGCCGACTTCCTCTACGATCTCGACATTGGCTCCGTCCATCGTACCGAGCGTCGGCGCGCCGTTCAGCATAAATTTCATATTGCCGGTTCCTGACGCCTCTTTGCTCGCCGTAGAAATCTGCTCGGAAACGTCTGCCGCCGCGAAAATGATCTCCGCATTGCTGACGCGGTAATTTTCGATAAATACTACCTTGATCTTACCCTGGATCGACTTGTCATTGTTTATGACCTCACCCACGCTGTTGATCAGCTTGATGATCGCCTTGGCACGGCGGTATCCCGCGGAGGCCTTCGCGCCGAAAATAAACGTACGCGGCACCATATCCAGATCCGGGTTTTCTTTCAGCTGGTTGTACAGGTACATCACGTGCAAAATATTGAGCAGCTGGCGCTTGTACTCGTGAAGCCTCTTTACCTGAACGTCGAAGATCGAATTCGGATCGACATCAATGCCGTTGTGCTCTTTAATGTACTTCGCCAGACGCACTTTATTCTGGTATTTGATATCCATAAACTCTTTCTGCGCGACCGCGTCGTCCACGTAAGGCGTCAGCCGGCCAATCTGGGACAGATCGGTGATCCAGCCCTGTCCGATCTTATTCGTCACCCATTTGGCAAGCAGCGGATTTCCGTGAAGGAGGAAACGCCTCTGGGTAATACCATTTGTCTTATTATTAAATTTCTCCGGCATCATCTCATAGAAATCTTTGAGTTCCTGATTTTTCAGGATTTCCGTGTGGAGTTTTGCCACGCCGTTGACAGAAAAGCCTGCCGCGATCGCCAGATGCGCCATCTTCACCTGTCCGTCATAGATGATACCCATCTTTTTCACCTTGTCAAAATTGCCCGGATACTGCTCAGCGATCTTATTCTGGAAGCGGCGGTTGATCTCCTCCGTGATCTGATAAATACGCGGCAGCAATCGGGAGAACAGGTCGATCGGCCATTTTTCCAGAGCTTCCGACATGATCGTGTGGTTTGTATACGCGCAGGTCTTCGTGGTGATCGCCCAGGCGTCATCCCATTCCAGAAGGTACTCGTCTAACAGGATCCGCATAAGTTCCGGCACGGTCACGGTCGGGTGCGTATCGTTAAGCTGGAAACATACTTTGTCCGGCAGCCCGTGGATATCATCGTGTTTTTCCATATATTTGGCAACCGCGCGCTGCACACTGGCCGAAACGAAGAAATACTGCTGTTTCAGGCGCAGTTCTTTTCCGGCGATATGGTTATCGTTCGGATAAAGGACCTCGCAGATCGTGCGGGCAAGATTCTGCTGCTCGACAGCCTTCTGATAATCTCCCTTGTCAAAGGAATCGAGATTAAACGTGTTGATCGCCTCAGCATCCCAGATCCGGAGCGTGTTGACGATACGGTTTCCATAGCCAACCACCGGAATATCATATGGTACTGCTTTTACCGACTGGTAATTTTCCTGCACGTAGCAGTCTTTTCCATCTTTGTCCTTGCGCACCGCCACATAACCGCCAAATTTAACCTCCACTGAATATTCCGGACGCTTCATCTCAAACGGATTGCCATGCTCTAACCAGTCATCCGGTGCTTCTACCTGGAACCCATTCTCGATCTTCTGCATGAACATTCCGTATTTGTAGCGGATACCACAGCCATAGGCCGGGTAACCGAGTGTCGAGAGCGACTCCAGAAAGCAGGCAGCCAAACGTCCCAGACCACCATTTCCCAGCGCTGCATCCGGCTCCTGATCCTCGATCACATCGAGATCCACGCCGAGGTCTTCCAACACCTCGCGCACAACTTTATCACGCTTGAGATTGATGATCATATTACCCAGGGCACGCCCCATCAAAAATTCCATTGAAAGATAATAAACCGTTTTTACATCCTTTTCCTCATACTGCCTGTGTGTTTCCATCCAGTCGTCGACTACGATGTCTTTTACCGCGTAAGCCACCGCCTGAAAGATCTGCTGATCGGTCGCCTTCTCGATCGGCTTGCGGAATAACAGTTTCATATAATTTTCAATGTCACTTTTCAACTGTGCCTTTTTACTATTTTCTGCCAAAAAATTCATTGGATTTTCCTCTCTTTCCCTTTTTCTATTTTCCTCATTTCAAAATGTCAGGTCAGCTTTAAAATGAAAGCCTTGACATTGTCAAACCAAAGGTAACGTCCTCACCATTGATGTTCCACTCGGCCGTATGCCCCTGCATACCGCCGATGATGATGCGCTCGGCAAGCACCTCGCTCTTGATCTGCTCGGCATTGCGGATGATGATATCGGTCAGCTTGTCGCTGCCGACCTCATAGATCTCAATCGTATCCATAACCTCAAATCCGGAATCCTTGCGCATCGTCTGGATCTTACTGATGATCTCACGCACAAACCCCTCCTCGATCAGTTCCTCGGTAAGGTTCGTATCGAGTACGACCGTGATCCCCCGGTCTTCCTGGGAGACATAACCTTCCATCTGCGCCGCTTCGATCAAAAGATCATCCTTTGCCAGCACCTCTTCTGTCCCCTCCACCGTCACGGTGATCTCGCCGCTCGCATTCAATTCATCCATCGCAGCGTTTCCGTCCAGGCCGCCGAGTACTTCCTTGAGCGCGCCCAGCCTGCTGCCAAACCGCTTGCCAAGCGTCCTCAGCTGCGGCTTGAACGCGTACGTCGTAAATTCCCTCACATCTTTCGTAAAGACGACTTCTTTTACATTCAGTTCTTCCGCTATAATGTCCTTATAGAAATCAGCCAGCTCCTCTTCCTTATCGGCTTTAACGTACATTTTTCCGATCGGCTGGCGGTTTTTGATATTCGCCTCGTTCCGGCAGGCACGTCCCAGCACGACGATCTGCAGCAGTTCGTCCATCTGCGCCTCGAGTTCCTGATCGATGTAAGCCGGATCCGCCTGCGGATAATCACACAGATGGATACTCTCCGGCGCGCTCTTATCCATCCGCCTCACAAGATTCTGATAAATGCTCTCGGACATAAATGGGATCATCGGGGCCGCCGCCTTCGCGATCGTCACGAGCGCCGTATACAATGTCATATAGGCATTGATCTTATCCTGCTCCATCCCGCTCGCCCAAAAACGTTCCCTACACCGGCGGACGTACCAGTTGCTCATGTCATCGACGAAATCCTGCAGCGCTCTCGCCGCTTCCGGGATACGGTAATGTTCCAGATGGTCATCGACCTCGCCGACGGCCGAATTCAGCTTGCTGAGAAGCCATTTATCCATCATCGAGTGGCTCGGCTCCTCCTCCTCGATCTTGTCGTATTCCAGTTTATATTTGGAAGCGTCAAAATTATCAATATTCGCGTATAGCACGAAAAATGCGTAGGTGTTCCACAGTGTTCCCATAAATTTGCGCTGTCCCTCGACCACGACTTTCGAGTGGAAACGGTTTGGCAGCCACGGCGCGGAATTGATATAAAAATACCAGCGGATGGCATCGGCACCATACTGGGCCAGCGCTTCCATCGGATCCACCGCGTTTCCTTTACTCTTCGACATCTTCTGTCCGTCCTCATCCAATACGAGGCCGAGGACAATGACATTCTCATACGGCGCCTTGTCAAATAACAGCGTCGATTCTGCCAAAAGGGAGTAGAACCATCCCCTCGTCTGATCGACGGCCTCCGAGATAAACTGCGCCGGAAACTGCTTTTCAAACAATTCTTTATTTTCAAATGGATAATGGTGCTGCGCAAACGGCATGGCCCCGGAATCAAACCAGCAGTCGATCACTTCCGGCACGCGGTGCATTTCCTTTCCACAGTGCGGGCATTTGATCGTGATCTCGTCGATATACGGGCGGTGCAGTTCAACGTTCTTCGCCGCCTCGTTTCCGCTCTTCTGTGCCAGTTCCTCGCGGCTGCCGATACACTCCATATGGCCGCAGCTACATTCCCAGATGTTCAGCGGCGTGCCCCAGTAACGATTCCTCGAAACGCCCCAGTCCTGTATATTTTCGAGCCAGTCGCCGAAACGCCCCGTTCCGATGCTTTCCGGAATCCAGTGGATCGTGTTATTGTTGCGGATCAGCTGTTCTTTTACCTCGGTCATCTTGATGAACCAGGACTCCCTCGCGTAATAGATCAGCGGCGTATCACAGCGCCAGCAGAACGGGTAATCATGCTCAAATTTCGGCGCCCCGAACAGAAGGCCCTTCTTTTCCAAATCCTGCAATATCGGCATGTCCGCGTCTTTCACGAACATCCCGGCGTAGTCTGTTTCCTCGGTCATCTCGCCCTTGCCGTTTACGAGCTGGACAAACGGCAGATCGTATTTGCGCCCGACGGCGGCGTCGTCCTCACCAAAGGCCGGCGCGATATGCACGATACCGGTACCGTCCGTCATCGTGACATACCCGTCGCAAGTAATATAATATCCTTTTTTGTGCTGTTTCTCACAAATATCGAGAGCAAAATCAAACAGGGGTTCATATTCCTTCCCCTCGAGATCCGTTCCTTTGTACGTCTCCAGCACTTCGTACGCTTTCTCGTCTGCCGCCTCACCGTCCCCGGCAAGTCCGCCGAGTACCTGCTCCAAAAGCGCTTCCGCCATATAATACGTATAGCCGTCCTTCGCTTTTACCTTGCAGTACGTCTCATCCGGATTTACGCAGAGAGCGACGTTACTCGGCAGCGTCCAGGGCGTCGTCGTCCATGCCAGGAAATAGGCATCTTCCCCGACAACCCGGAAGCGCACGATCGCAGAGCGCTCCTTCACAGCCTTATATCCCTGCGCCACCTCGTGGGACGAGAGCGGCGTACCGCATCTCGGACAGTAGGGAACGATCTTAAATCCCTTATATAAAAGTTTTTTATTCCATATTTCCTTGAGCGCCCACCACTCGGACTCGATAAAATCGTCATGGTAGGTGACATATGGCTGTTCCATATCGGCCCAGAACCCGACGGAACCTGAGAAATCTTCCCACATTCCCTTATACTTCCACACGGATTCCTTGCACTTTGAAATGAACGGATCCAGTCCGTACTCCTCGATCTGTTCTTTGCCATCCAAACCGAGAAGCTTCTCCACTTCCAGTTCAACCGGAAGCCCGTGCGTATCCCAGCCCGCTTTCCGCGGCACCTGATACCCCTTCATCGTGCGGTATCTCGGGATCATATCCTTTATGGCACGAGTCAGCATATGTCCGATATGCGGCTTTCCATTTGCCGTCGGCGGCCCGTCATAAAACATATATGTAGGGCAGCCCTCCCGCTGCTCGATACTTTTTTTGAAGATATCATTTTCTTCCCAAAATTTTTCTATCTTTTTTTCCCGATCGACAAAATTCAGGTCTTTCGAAACTTTCTCGTACATATTTTACCTCCGCTCTACACGATTTTACTTAGTATACTCCTTTAAGAGATCCGGGTCAAGTTTGATTCGGTTATCCATCGTTTTCATGATATCTACCAATTCCAGACCTTCACCCTCCTTCTCATTCGACAGATCATACAGCTTGTTATCCCGGAAGCTCAAAACCCACGGTTTAAAAATGTCTGACTCGTTTTCAATGATCACAAGCCCCTTTACATGCCCCGTAAGTTCGACGCACACACCCGGATAGAGAACGTTGATCCCTCTTGTAAGCGCGCGTACCACTTCCGGATCATATTTATCCTCCTCTTCGATCAAAATGCGGAGCGCTTTCACTTCACTCGTCGGTTCCTCATAAGATTTCATCGCCGTCAGGCGATCGTAGGCATCTGCCACGTACAGGATCGTAGCCCCCTGGTTTGCGCGGGCCGCTTCCTTCGCCTCTTTCGATGCGCTGTCTGAGCAGAGCGCCTGCATGTGCTCGACCATCAGCACAACATTTTCCTCCATATCCGCATGGCTCTTCAAAATCTCCCGCGTATTGACCCGGACAAGTTCACTCGTATCCTGTTCACTTTCGGAATTTATCGACTGTTTCACCTTCACCCCTCCGCACTCATGGAGAAGTCCTGCTTTTACGATCGAGTTGATCCGGCCGAGCGGCAGTTTCATCTTGCCGGCAATGATCGCCGCTAGAAGCGCCACGTTAATGCTGTGCTTGTACACAAAATCGTCGCTGCTCCGCAGACTCTGCACAAAGTTAATCTTTGCCGAATGATTTGCGTAATTTTTCAATATGAGACTGCACAGCCAGTCAAGGCCTTTATCCTTCTTTCCCGACGCGATCAGATCCAGATCCTCCCGGATGCTGAACACCGCCATCGTCTGAAACCTCTCGAAATTTATATCATCTTCCGTCATCGGCGGAAGGGGTTCCGCGGGCTCCAGTATATACAATCCCATCAGTCCAAAATTACGTATCCCGTAAATCGCCTGCATCGTCAGCTTCGTATCACGGTCATATAACAACACACCATTTTTATTGTAAATCGGTTTCCCCAAACGCATACCCGGCTTGAGTTCATCAACTTTTACAAAAAGCATTTTCTTATCTCCTTTCACTTTTTAGACACACTTATACACTACTATAATAATAACAGCTATAAGAAAATAATACAATAAATAAATTGTGATTTTGTAAAAATTGAACTAAATTTTTGGAGGTATTCCATGAAAAAAAGACTATTTTCCCTAACATTGGCATTCCTTTTCCTGTTTTGCAGCCTGTTCCCGCAGGAATCCGCGCGGGCGGGTGCAGCCAGCCAGACCGTGTACGGCAGCGACGGCAGTCCAGCCGACGGCAGTCCAGCCGACGGCAATTCAGCCGACGGCAATTCAGCCGACGGTAGTTCAGCCGACGGTAGTTCAGCTAACGGCAATTCAGCCGATGGCAGTTCAGCCGACGGTGGTACTACAGATGACGAATATGAAGAGGGCACTGTTCTCGTCACCCTTGCCGCCCCGGACAAAACTTCACTTACCAAAAAAGGAAAAGCTTCCTTTGATTCCCAAATCTCGATTGAAGAATCTTATGACTTCGGCGAAGCCGGTGCGCTTGCTTCTACGGATGCGCAGCAGGAATTCCTCTCAGATAAGACATTATACATATCCGAAGTTTCTTCTGATGTCTATTCGACCGAAGAACTGATGCAAAAGCTGGAGCGAAACGCCTATGTGCTTCAGGTCGAACCGGACTACGAACAGCATCTGAGTTCGATCTCCAACGACCCGTATGAAAAAGAACAATGGCATCTGGATGGCGGCGGTTCCTTTTCTGGCTCAAGTACCGGCATCTCCTTTTCCGCCGCACAAGGTAAAACAAAGACCGGAACGCCCGTCGTGGCCGTTATGGACACCGGGATCGACTATGATCACGAGGATCTGGCCGGACATATGTGGGTGAATTCCGATATTACGCTTCCTGGAATCCACGGATACGATTTCACGGACGGCACACCCGACTGCCGGGATTCCCTGGGACACGGCACCCACTGTGCCGGTACGATCGCAGCCGTTTCCGGTAATGAAAAAGGAATAATCGGCATATCCGACGCCAGACTGATGGCTCTGAAAATATTTGACGACGAAGGAAAGACGAGCAACTCTACCATCGTCAAGGCGATGAATTATATCGTACAGGCGAAAACTGCCGGCGTTAATATCGTCGCCGTCAACTGCTCCTGGGGCGGCGGAAACTCCGGATCCACGCTGCCTGCGCTCATTGACCGGATTGGAAAGATGGGCGTTCTCTTTATATTTGCCTCTGGAAACGAGGGGACGAACCACGACCGGATGCTTCCTCTTTCCTGTCCATATGACCTGTACGCGGGCGGTTATGGTGAAAACCGCAATTATATTATAACAACGGGCTCATCCGATACAAACGACAGGCCGTCTGACTTTTCCGATTATGGAAAAAAGGATGTGGATCTGTTTGCCCCCGGCGAAAACATTTTATCCACTTATCCCGAGGAAGTTTATTCCCCGGGCATTTACCCCGCCAAAACGGAAACGCAGCTGACGGCCTCTTTCCTGCCGTTTGACGATGATACCGATACAAAAAGGCTGTATACCGAAAGTGAACTCGGCTTATCCACAATCAGTTCCACGACCACGCGCGATACATCTTTTGATTTCCGCTCCAATCCCGGCTCGGGCAGCCTCACCTGGACGATTGATTTTGGAAAACCGACGTTTCATAACAGTAAACTGACTTATCTCTATCTGGATGTTACCGACCTGCACCTTGATATGTCAGATACCTATTATGTTTCCATGTATCTCGGCACGACCGACTCGGATGGGTTATTTTCATGGGATCATATCAATAAGCGCTCGAAGGGGAATGTGGGAGACGACTCAAACCGGTTTTATAAAACGCCGGACGGACGAACCTATTTCAAAATCATCGGGCTGGAAGTAGACGGGATGGTGACGGAAACGAGGACATATCGTTTGGACGACATCGGCATTTCGGTGGCTGATCCGGACGTTTCCCTGTTCGGCAAATACGATACCGCGTCCGGTACATCAATGGCCGCGCCGATGGTGGCCGGGGCGGTCGGACTGCTCGCGGAAATCTACCCGGACGACAGCGCCAAAAACCGCAGGCAGCGGCTTCTGACCTGCACGCGTTACGTGCCGGAAATAGCTGAAAAATGTGCGACGGGCGGAGTGCTCGATCTTAGGAAAATGGATACCTACGTGCCCGTTGCCGACACCCCTGTTTCGCTGGTGCCGCCTTCTACTTCGACACCTACAGAGAAACCGCGCACGGTTTCGAAAAAGACGGCTGTGAAGAAAATCACGGTCAAGGGGTCGAAAAAGACTTTAAAAGTTGGAAAGAAGAGGAAGCTGAAAGCAGTTGTTTCGCCGTCAAATGCGACGAATAAGAAGGTGAAGTGGAAATCGTCTAAGAAAAAATGGGCGACGGTTTCGAAAAAAGGGGTGGTGACAGCTAAAAAGAAAGGGCGCGGGCATACGGTGAAGATTACGGCGACGGCGACGGATGGGAGTGGGAAGAAGGGGGGGATTCGATTCAAAATTGGGTAGGGGGAGTTGGCAGAAAAGGGGGCCGCATGAGGCGGGGAACTGTCAACTCGGGGGGGCTTATTTTCTTTTTTGAAGGGATTGAGTAAATTTTTTGGGGGGAGGGAATATCTTTTGGAGGGGAGGGGGGCTTAGAGAGGGGTTGCATTTGGGGGGAGATTGTGATATGGTGTCTGTGATGACGAGTGTGGGCTGGTGAATTTCTGAAATGAAATTTTCTGGTCTGATTTTTTGGGCGGAATTGTATATATTATTTATAAGTAGATCAGGAGAGGCGGGGAATGGTTGTGAGACGGTTGCGGGATGTGGTGCAGTGGTTTATTCGGAGGTTTGGGGAGAATACTTTGTCGGTGCATGCGGCGCATGTGGTGTTTTTCGTTATGGTTTCGTTTTTTCCGTTTGTTATGTTCTTTTTTACGTTGTTGAGGTATACGCCGTTGACGGAGGAGAATATTATTATGCTGCTGGAGGCGGTTGTGCCGGAGGGGATCCGCGGCGTTTTGGAGGCCTGGATCCAGGAGGCTTATCACCAGTCGTCGGGGACGATCCTTTCGATCACGGTTATTACGACACTTTGGTCGGGGTCGAAAGGATTTATGGGGATCACGTATGGGCTGGATAAGATCTATCAGGTGAAAAATCAGAGGAACTGGGTGGTGAACAGGCTGTCTTCGCTTTTGTATACGCTGGCTTTTGCCGGAATTTTGATGCTTTCGCTGATCGTGTTGGTTTATGGTAATAAGATCCTGTTGGCGGTGGATTCCTTTTTTTCCATTGAGGCGCCACTGTTTATCGGGATTTTTTCCCTGCGGTCGATTTTGGGGTTTGGTATCTTTTTTCTGTTCTTTTTACTTTTGTATATGTTTATTCCGGACCGGAAGCCAAATGCGAAGGAAGAGGTTCCGGGCGCTTTGTTTACCGCTGTTTTGTGGATTTTGTTCAGTTATTTATTTTCAGTGTATGTGGATTATTTTTCCAACTTTTCCTCGGTGTATGGCAGTTTGACTTATATTGTTTTGTTTATGCTCTGGATGTATATTTGTATGGATATTTTATTTTTTGGTGCTCTTATCAATCGGTATCTCAGTGAAGGGAATGTTTTGTTTCACAGGAGGGGGCGGATTTCCACTCCTTCGAAATAATAGTGGATGATTTCTTCGTAGTTTTTTCCCGCTTGGGCCAGCTCGTTCGCACCGGTCTGGCTCAGGCCTGTACCGTGGCCGAAACCGCCGCCGCGGATTTCGTAGGCGCCAGAGGCGCCTTGGGCACCGGAGGTGCCATTGGTACCAGAGGTGCCAGTGGTGCTTCCAGAGCTGTTCAGGATGAAGAAGCCGCTGGGGAGCATGTTCATTCCGGATACGTTTTTTCCGTCGTTTTTTGTCACGATCGCGTTTTCATTGAACAGCAGCAGGCGGATATTGTATTCGGTGCGTACTTTTACGGTTTTTTCTGTGCCGACGATGAGCGCGGTTTTGACTACGCCGCCGCTACCGCGCTTTTTGATGCGCACACGTTTTAGTTTGCCGATGTTATTGATCGGCTCGCTCGCGTATGTGCCGTCGGCCTGGCGTACGAGTATGTTTTCGGGGGAGGCCTGGCAGCGGGCCGCGATTTTTTCGTTGATGTTGTTCTCCATATCACCGATGGAGATCGTCGTGCGCCAGCGGTACCAGGGCTCGGTTTTTTCCAGGACGTTGCGGTCTTCGTCTAAAAATTTGCGGAAGAGGTCTTCGTTGCCAAATGTTTCGGATACTAATTGGGCCCGTTCAACGGCTGCGGCGTCGGCCGTCTGTTCCTGCAGTTTTCCGCACAAATAGGGGATTTTTTTACTGCTAAATCCCACATCGTGGACCGAGGCGGTCACTCCGCATGACGTGGAAAAGAAATAGGTGGACGCGATCGCTCCGTCGTGATAGGCGAGCATCCCTTTCGTCTCGTCAACCGCCTGGTTACACCGCTCGTCTTCGCGGGTATTGTTATAAACCTGATAGGAAACGCTGTCGTCCACGTGGGCGCCGAGCTGCTTTAAACGGTTGTTTTTAATGTGCTTCGCCGCGTAGCTCCGGGCGCAGACGGCCTGTGCTTTCAGCGCTTCCTTTTCATATTCCGCCGGCATTTCACTGGGGATCACGCCGTACAGGTATTCCTCCAGCGGGAGTTCGTTGATGAGGTTCAGGCCGGACTCGGCCTTTACGACTTCCAGTGTTCCCCGGTACAGCGGCTTGCCGCAGCTGCGGTTGAGCGACGATATCTCGATGCGCCCGCCCTCTTCGCTGCGGATGCTCACCCTTTTTTCTTTCATCGAGTCGGGCGTAAAGGAAACTTCCTCGCCGGGCTGTACTTCCGTCTCCTGTTTTCCGCGCTTGACATAGATTTTTTTCGTTCCCCGCAGTTTGACTTCGGCGTGCTCATAGGCAGCGTACCCGTCTGTTTTCAAAATGACGCGGATCATGCCATTGGTGCCGAGTTCGCCCGCGGATCCTTTTGGCGTACCGCTGCCGTTCGGGGAGGTTGTTTCCTGGGATAGCAGGACTTCTCCCGGCATTGTTTCGGCTGCGGCTGTCTTTTCTTCTGGCAGCAGGATACCGCAGATTTTTCCTTCCGCCACTGAAAATGTGACGTCTGCCTGACCGACAAACAGATTGTCACGAGATGACGGCGTTATTTGCGCTCCCACGGAAAAGCAGCCGGTATGTTCGGCGAGCGGGATTTGTCCATAATTTTCCAAATCTAAAAAGGTGTCGCCGATCGCAAGGATCCGGCCGGAAATGACATCCGGCTTACACACGAGTTTTTTCACCTGCTGCTTCTCGATCACCAGATCTGCCATCCCTTTGTATGCCGTTTCCTCGAGATCGGATTTCACCCCGAATTCCAATTTCCCTTCCTGCGAATGGACTGTCAGCCTGTCGCCTGTTTCTTTTACAACATAAACGTTTGACAGTTCCATATTTCCTGTTATATCCTGTTCATCTCTCCATGACTGGAACAGCCACACCGCCGCTGCCACACAGGCGATCGCCGCCAGCACCAGAAAAAATGTCTTCCCTCTTTTCACAAAAACAGCCTCCCTTGCACAAGCCAAAAGTTGTTGTCCTTTAAACTTATGCAAGACAGGCCGTAGTTATTCTTTCATTGGAGGGTCAGTCCTCCATGATGTCTACATTTTCCCCGCGCAGTATTTTATTGATGTTGCGCACGGCGCACATTTTGCCGCACATCGTACACGTATCTTCCCGTTCCGGCGTACTCTCCGAGCGGTAACGGCGGGCTTTTTCCGGATCAATGGCAAGTTCGAACTGTTTTTCCCAGTCGAGGTTTCGTCTCGCCTCACTCATCTCGTAATCCCAGTCTTTCGCCCCCGGGATCCCCTTGGCCACATCGGCGGCGTGCGCCGCGATCTTCGAGGCAACGATGCCCTCTTTCACGTCCTCAACGGTCGGCAGGCGGAGATGTTCCGCCGGCGTCACATAACAGAGGAACGAAGCGCCATAGGTAGCGGCGATCGCCCCGCCAATCGCACTCGTGATATGGTCGTATCCCGGCGCCACATCGGTAACGAGAGGGCCGAGCACATAAAACGGCGCTCCCTTGCATACGGTCTGCTCGATCTCCATATTGGCGCGAATCTGGTCGAGCGGCATATGTCCCGGCCCCTCGATCATCACCTGTACATTGTGGTCCCAGGCGCGCGCTGTCAGTTCCCCGAGAGCCACCAGTTCGGAAATCTGGGAAATATCGCCCGCATCCTCTATGCTTCCCGGGCGGCAGGCGTCACCGAGGCTGATCGTCACGTCGTATTGTTCACATATGTCCAGGAGTTCGTCATAGCGCTCGTAAAATGGGTTTTCATTTCCCGTCAGTTCCATCCAGGCAAAGATAATGGAACCGCCCCGCGATACGATGTTCGTATGGCGGAGGTTCTGCTTAAACCGGGCCGCGGTCTCGCGGTTGATCCCACAGTGAATCGTCATAAAATCGACGCCGTCCTCGGCGTGCATCTTTACGACATCCATCCACTCATCCGATGTGATGTCCTTTAACGCCTTATTGTAATAGACAACGGCGTCGTAAATCGGCACCGTACCGATCACCGCCGGGCACTCTGCCGTCAGCTTTCTCCTGAATTTGCGGGTGTCGCCGTACGAACTGAGGTCCATGATCGCCTCGGCTCCCATATCGACAGCCGTTTTTACTTTCTCCATCTCCACATCGAGATCGAGGCAGTCGCGGCTCGTTCCCAGATTGACATTGATCTTCGTCCGAAGCTTATTTCCGATGCCATACGGCTTCAGGCACTTGTGGTTTTTATTGGCCGGGATCGCGACCTGTCCCTTTGCCACCAGATCCATCAGGGTATGCTGATCCATTTTTTCATATTCACAAACCCGCTTCATCGCCTCCGTGAAAATTCCTTTTCTCGCGGCATCCATCTGCGTCGTATAATCCATCTATGTAATCCTCCATTTTCCTTGCTCTATAGTCATTGTACTAGAAACAAATATCTTTGTCAAACTTTATCCGCCCGCCGATCCTTTTCCCTTATCTGCAAAACGATAAGCGCGAACGCCGCCAAAACCTCGAGAATGCTCACGGCCATCCCTGCCTCTTTCCTCACCACATTTCAGATTTGTTCCAGTGTTTCGCGAATCGCCCCGATGAAATCCTGACTGTTCAGCACCGTCACGTGTTCCAGACTCGTGATCCGCGCCAGGTCGCCGGTCATTTTCCCGGACTCAATCGTTTTCAGCGTCGCCTGCTCCAATCTGTCCGCAAAATCCATCAGTTCCTTAATACCGTCGAGTTCTCCGCGCTTGCGCAGCGCCCCTGTCCAGGCAAAAATCGTGGCCACCGAATTGGTCGATGTCTCCTCCCCGTTCAGGTGTTTATAATAATGGCGCTGTACCGTGCCGTGGGCGGCCTCGTACTCGTAAGCGCCGTCCGGTGACACGAGCACCGAAGTCATCATGCCGAGGGAGCCGCACGCGGACGATACCATATCGCTCATCACATCGCCGTCGTAATTCTTGCAGGCCCAGATAAAGCCGCCCTCCGCTTTCATCACACGCGCTACCGCGTCATCGATGAGCGTGTAGAAATATTCGATGCCTGCCGCCTCAAATTTTTCTTTGTATTCGCTGTCATAAATATCCTGGAAAATATCCTTAAAGTTGTGATCGTATTTTTTGGAGATCGTGTCTTTCGTGGCAAACCACAGATCCTGTTTGATGTCCAGCGCGTAGTTAAAACATGCCCTGGCAAAGCTTGTGATGGACTTATCCGTATTGTGGATCCCCTGAATGATCCCCGGGCCGTCGAATTCATGTATCGTCTCCCGGATCTCCGTTCCGTCCTCCGCAGTAAATACCAGTTCCGCCTTTCCTTTTCCCGGCACCTTGATCTCCGTATTTTTATACACGTCGCCGTAGGCATGACGCGCCAGCGTGATCGGGGCCGTCCAGTTTTTCACGCATGGTTCGATCCCCTTTACCTGGATCGGCGCGCGAAATACCGTGCCGTCCAGCGCCGCGCGGATCGTGCCGTTCGGTGATTTCCACATCTCTTTCAGATCGTACTCTGTCATACGCGCCGCGTTCGGCGTGATCGTCGCGCACTTCACCGCAACACCGTATTTCTTTGTCGCCTCAGCAGAATCGATCGTCACCTTATCGTCTGTCTCATTCCGGTGTGCAAGACCCAGATCATAATATTCTGTCTTCAAATCAATATATGGCAGCAAAAGTTCATCTTTGATCATCTGCCACAAAATACGCGTCATCTCATCTCCATCCATCTCTACAAGTGGTGTCGTCATCGTAATCTTAGCCATATTATCCTCCATTCCGGAGCGTTTACGCGACGGGGCGACGAGAAAGTCGCGAAGGCGATTTCTCGTCTGCCATCAGGGCTTATTTGTGACGCTCCGGCACAAATAGCCGTGTGAAAAATAAGCTATCAAGCTTATTTTTCACACTATCCTCCATTTCTTCTCTGCTTGCTGCGTTTAAAATTAAAAAGCACATTGGCACACACGTTTTCCCTCTGCTTCTTTAGTATATTACCACAATGCTTTTGCAGTTGTCAATCACCATCACAGACAGTTCCCGAATTTCCGCGCTTTTTGGAAAAAAATTGCACATAAAAACTCCGCCCCTGTCCGCGCCGGATGCCATACGAACTTCACCCGGATAAAACAGGAACGGAGAGAACTCTGCCTTATTTATAGCTTTAGCTTTTTATAGTTTTAGCATTTTTTTGTATGCGGCAAGTTTCTTTTTCGGCGCCTTTAGTTTTGCTTTGGCGTGGATTCCCTTGCACGCATTCTTTCCTGCTTTTTTCAGTACCGTCGAGTTGATCGTGATCGTTTTCAGCTTCTTACACGAAGCAAAGGCCTGGCTTCCAATCTCCGTTACATTTTTACCGATCGTCGCCTTCGTCGCCTTTTTGCATCCCTTAAAAGCGGATTTTCCGATCGCGGTCACACGGAATTTTTCACCTTCGATCGTCACCGTATTCGGGACTTTGATCGTTTTCATCGTTTTCGTTTTCGCTCTGGTTACCGTGACTGTCTTTTTGTCCACATTTGTCACTTTGTACACGAGACTGCCCGATGTATATGTCTGGCCCTTTACCACTTTTGCAGCAGGACTCGGGGCAGGCGTGGCCGTACCAGAAGGAGCCTGCGTGGCCGACGGCGCCTGGCTGGCATTTGCCGGCGGCGCGGCTGTCGGATTCTGGCCCGGTGCGGCTGTCGGCGTTACATTCGGCGTCTCCGACGGAAGCGGCGGATCCTGCCCTTCGTCTTCATCGGTGACGGTTGCCTCTCCGAACTGGAACGCTTCCAGCTCGCAGACGCCGCCCTGCTTGGAAGAACTGAATACGAAGAACAGCGCGTGCTTTCCTGTCAGGGAACTGAGGCCGTCCACATCGATCGTCTTGATCACGCCGTTCACATCATCCGATTCGGATATCTCGATCGTACCGAGCAGCTTGCCGCCAGCACTTTCCCAAGGGCGGTCGAGCATGACCTGAATAGTCACCGGTTTCCCTTTCGGAATGAGGGAGACCGCAAGCATATCTTTCGTACGCGTTCCCCTTCCGGCATCAAAATTGAAGTATTTATAGCCAACGACGGCGCCGTTCGAGATACGGTACACATTACTGCCCGGATTCCACTCGTCATAATGTGACGCAACCTGCGCGCCACCGGTAAGATAGCAGGCGCTTCCTCCCGACAGCTTCTTATACGGGTTCAGGCCGTTGATCTCAAATCCCTGCGACGTCACTTCCGCCTCTTTGATCTCCACCTTGCCGTCCGCTGTCACACGTACGTCGATCGGCTCTACGACGCCCTGGCGGCGTGTCTGGCTGTTATCAATACAACGGTGGTAGAACACATACCACTGGCCGTTTACTTCCAAAATACTTCCGTGCGTATTTCCCGTCGTCATGGAAGCAATATTATTTCCGTCTTTATCTCTTTCCCTCGCGCGCGCGTCGATGATCGTACCGCCATACGTCCACGGCCCGAGCGGCGTGTCCGAATACGCATAAGCGAGCGTACAATTGGATGGTCCCATTCCAAACTCACCGTTTTTCGTCTTTCGGCTGTATATGAACACATACTTATCTTCTACTTTTCGTATAGAGGATGCCTCGAAAAAGCGGAAATTATCTCCGGTCTTACTGTTATCGATCCCGGTATCTGCCTCTGTCAGCACTTTGCAGCCTTCTTTCACCGTACACATCGTATTCGGATCCAGCTCTGCCATCTCAGAACCCTCAAATCCCCAGTAACCATATGCTCTTCCATCATCATCCACAAACAGGGCGGCGTCATAGCCGAGAACGCCTTCCGTCTCCGTCGTACTGCCCTCTTTCCAGTTACATACTTCAAACGGTCCTTTCGGGCTGTTCGATTTCGCGATCATATCGTAACGTCCCGAAGAACGGTTGTTCGGGTACAGATAGTACACTTTGTTCCCCGCTGCGTCCTTCGTTTCCACGACGTCCGGCGCATAAAAGATATCCCCTACGCCGTCAACCTCATGCCGGAAAATCTCTCCCTCATACCGCCAGTCGTTCAGGTTCTCTGCCGGCGCGGACCAGAGCACCAGATTGTCCCCGCAGTACTCCGTCTTCCGGATGTCATGGGAACCGTAAATATAGGCACGGTATTTCCCCGGATTATCCGGATCCTCAAACAGCTTGGGCTCCCCGTCCGGGATATGCTCCCAGTGCGGCAGATATGGGTTTGATGCCTCGGCCTGCTTACTGTAAAGCAGGCTGCTTCCGCAAAAAGCAACCGCAAGCGCTGCCAGTGATAACCACTTCATAAACTTGTTCATTTTACTGAACCCCTTTCTCATCTTTTATTGATTTCGAATATCCTCTTCCAGCTTTCCAGCCAGTACGAGGGTCTCTTCCAGTGTATTCTGGATCATGTTGACATTTTCCAAATGCTCTTTCGCCACGTCATTCGCTTCCTTAATGGAAGAGATGATCGAATATAAATGATCGGTGATCGTATTCAGCGTAGATTTGATCTCCGTAGCTGAATTGCCACTGTCTTTTGCCAGTTCCCCCATCTGGTCGGCAACGACGGCAAATCCCCGTCCATTCTCCCCGCTGCGCGCCGCCTCGATCGAGGCATTGAGCGCCAGAATGTTGGAACGGGACGCATTGCTGCTGATCTTATTGACTACTTCAACCGTATTGTGCACATCCCCTTCCACATTATTTGTCATCTCACTCATACCAGCCATCATCTGTGACAGGTTGGATATACCTTCCACAACCGTTTTGATCGAAGTGTTGATCGTGTTCATTGACTCCTGGAATTTTACGGTAATACCCGCCATCTCTTCCTTCTTTTCCGCGGAATGAGTACACGCAATACATCCTACCACCTTACTGCCATCCTTGATCGGTACAAGGATGCCCTCAAAGGCCTCCCCCATCACTTCTTTGGGCAGAAAATTGTGCTTCGCCTGCCCTGTCCGCATCACATCACGGAATGCACCGCTCGGATCGTGAAAAGTATCCCCTACGTGCAATTTCGGCGTAACATCTTCGGGAACGTAATACCCCTGAACGACACTGTCTTCATCCATAACTGAGATATACACATCATACTCAAACAGCTGGCTGATCAACGGCACCAGATCCACAACATTTTTTATGTTTTCGTTTACCATTTAAAAATACCTCCTGGAGTTTTATCTTACTCACTTATTTGAATTTCACTTTACCGCCGCAGCCCCTCGCGCGCAGCAGTTTAATATAAGCTTTCCGTTTGTTTTTCGGCAGTTTCATGACTGCCTGCTTATAAATACCCTGAAAAGCCTTGCTGCCAACTTTTTTACTGGCAAGTTTTTTCGTCTTTACAGTAATCTTGGCCAGCCTGGTACATTTGTAAAATGCCTTTGCCCCGATCTTCGTTATATTTTTCCCGATTGTGATCCGCTTCAGCTTCTTACAATTTTTAAAGGCGTTGGACGCGATCGCCGTCACTTTATAAGTAATGCCGCTAATCTTCACCGTATTCGGAATCGTCACTGCCGTAACACTCCGCTTTACCGGTTTGGTGTACGTGACCGTCCCACCAGTTTCCCCGGCCTTACTTACTGTATACACTGCCTTTTTATCCGAAATCCTCGTACCCTTTACCGGAACACTGACTGCCGGTGCCGGGGATACCGACGGTACCGCTGTCGGCGCTTCTGAAGGCTTCGCCGTCGGTTTATCCGTCGGTGCGGATGTCGGTGTATCGGTCGGTACTGGCGTTGGCGCATCCGTCGGCTTCGCTGTCGGTTGTGCCGTCGGTTTCGCTGTCGGCGCTTCCGTCGGTTTCGCTGTTGGTTCTGCCGTCGGTTCCGCTGTCGGCGCTTCCGTCGGTGTATCCGTTGGCTTTGCCGTCGGTTGTGCCGTCGGTTCCACCGTAGGCACTGCCGTCGGGTTCACTGTCGGTTCTGGCGTCGGAGGCGCTGTCGGTACAGGCGTCGGCGTCACGACCGGCGTTGGCTCTGGTGTCGGTACCATTTCCTTTTTCCCGATCACATAGGAAGAACAGTGTGAAATATCAAACCGGGCAACGCCTCCTGCTACTTTCACTACCGTATCTTCACACAATTCCAACTCATGCGTCGTCTTGTTATAATGATACAATTCATATATGCCATCTGGGAATTTATCCCCCACTTTTACGGAAACCGTTGCCGTCCCCGGCAGGGAGCCGCTGTGGGAGAAATCTATGACCGTATAGGGGTCAAGGCCGGCTTTCTCGATCGCTGCCTCTTCTACGCTTGAAGACTCCGCATCGATCGTCGCTCCAAGATCTACCGCGATGTCCGAATCACTGAGCCTTTCTCCCTCAAACTTCCACTCATACAAAAGGTCCCCGTACTCATCGTCAAACACATAGGTAATGCTCTTTTCTGTCCGTATGATACGGCTGTAAATGCCTTTCTGCTTCTCATCCTCTACCTTTGGCTCGGCATCCCCGTAATAGACCAGATCGGTCACTGGCGTTTCAACGCTCGGATCTTTCGGTTTATCCAGTTCCTCAAGGATCGAATCGATATCACAGCTCTCCATTTTATTATCTGTCACAACTGTCTTTTGGATCGTCAGATCGAATTCCGCCACATAACCGCCGTCCAGCGAACGGGCAATGATCTTTGTCGTCCCGCCTATTTTCCCGCGGACGACAAGGACACCATCTGTCGTATATGGAGAGACCTCCGCAATTTCCTCGTTCTCTACCATCCAGACAACTCCCTGCTCAGACGCATCGACCGGATCAAATACCGGCCTGAAGCTCTTGATCTTTCCTTCTGGTACTGTGAGGTCCCCTCCCAGTTCAATCCCCTTTACGGGTACAATATCCTCATCGGCCTCATAAATCTCCGCATCCTCTACGATCTTCGCCGCAAATCTGCCCATCGTATTCGAAAAGTCACTGTCTACATTGATGAGTATCCCTTCCGTCACCGCAGCCAGTTTGCGATAATACTGATAATTTCCCTTTTGCGTTATGACCGAAGTAATGATGCCTTTTTCAACGATCTTGTGCATCAGTTCCTTCATATTTTCCAGGTCATGGGTGTTTTCATTTTTATAGTTAGCATCCGTGATGAGAAATGCAAATTTTGCCGCTGCACTGTTAAAAGTCATAACATCCGGCTCTATTAAGTTCCCGAGCGCATCCAACGCTGATTCCGGGCCATCGCCGCCCCCTGTGGCTCTAAGTCCGCCGATTTCCGTTTTCAGCGCCTCCACATCATCATTTTCAAACCAGATCGAAAGTTCCGGGGAATAGTGCAGCACAGTCGGATCTCCACCATTTCCAGCAGTAATATCCTTATAATCGATCAGGGAGATGCGGAGCGTCGCGTTCGTGGCCGCGATCGCATCGACAAACTCTTTCAGTGTCTCTTTCACGCTATTTATAATACCGCCCATGGATCCTGTCGTATCGACAATGAGCGCCAGATTGATATATTTACCAGTCAGATCTTTTCCTTTCAGAGAACCATAGCCGAATTCCTCATCTTTGCCCGTTACAGTCACGGAAAAAGAACCTTCCTTATTTCCATAAACCTGTGTTTGGATGACATATGTCTTTCCGGCATTCATCTCCACCGAAGCCAGAAAATTGTGATCATCGTAACCGTCGTCATCGTAGGCGATCGATTTACCGAACTCGTCAAATACATATACGAGGGTATCCGTATCACCAGATGAATAAAAGTGGTAGGTTTTATCACTCTTTGGCTTGAACTTTAAAGTCCCGCTAGTTGGTTCCACCGGCAGATACTCAACCGGCATCTCTGTATCCTCTTCGAGTTCCTTATCCGGATACAGATCGGCAAAACATCCTTTTACCGGCACATTAACTCTCTTACTAACAGCTCCGCTGGAAACGGTAAGGAAATTGGATGTGCCGCCTTCCCTCCATATATAGGATATGCTCTGGTTCGTTACAGCACTTACTTTTCCCTCCTCTACCGCCTGTGACAGGCTGTTCGTGTATTTCGTCCCATCCTCATATGTAAGCTCAACATGATAAAGTTCCCAGATTTTTGCTTCATTTAAACGGTAATACTTCTGTTTTATCCCATTTGAGATGATAGATCCATTCTCGAACTTCACGGCGGCGTCACTGCTAATAGGCGTCACCTCCAAAGATACCGGGGCCGGTGTGCTGGTGGCAATCGGACCTTCATTGATCCCTTCCGGCTTGTTTACGAACACAAGCTCTGTCACCTCTTCTCCTGACGCATCGACAACCTTCAGTCCATCCCGAACAACATCTTCTTTCCCGATGATCACGCCATCTCCTGCTGCCGTCGGCTCCAGTCCATCTCCCTCCGGCGTTTCTATCGTATAATCTTTTCCTGCCCGGAGCACCTCCCCGTTCTCATCCAGTGCCCTGATGCCGACTACGGAATCCCCGTCATCCAGGGAAAATCCTGTTTCCTCTTCTATTACCGGAATCGTTGCATACTGCTCCTGTCCTAATGACTTCTCACTCCCGCCTGCTCTCAGTTCAAGAACTGCAACCGCTGCGTCCCCCTGTTCCTTTTCAGATTCCCGGCCATCTTCCCGCCCTTTTGCGCCAGCATGCGCCACGGGCATTATCAAGGATACCATCATAGATAGTGCCAAAACAATGGATAATGATCTTTTTACTCTCCTCATAATATTCACCTGAACCTTTCCAAAAAAACAATATGATTTCTGTCCCTGAAATTTTTTTCATATGTAGATTCGTTACTCTTTATTTTATCATATCTTTACCCCTAAAGCAACAAGTTTTCTCTTGTGTCCAGCCTGTTTTTTTGTTATACTTCAAACAGGGCACGGGCAAAAGTCCATACGCAGACAACATACAAAAAGGATGGTGGAACAAAATGAAAAAAGGTGTGTATGCCGCCACAAAAAAGGACGGGACTCCCTATTACCGCAGTTCTATCACCTTCCAAAACAAACATATCAGCCTGGGAAGTTTCCCGACCGAAACGGCCGCCGCGCGCGCATACGCCGAAGCGGACGGCATTCTTCACGACCCCTGCCGCTCCCTGGATTCCTATCTCCCCCCCTCTCTCAAAGATGAAAACGTCAAACACCGCTCCCCCGCGCTCCCTTTTCCGAAATGGGTGACTCTCATCAATTTCCGCGACAACGGGATTTACATCAAAACACCGATCTATATGCGGAAAAATTATTTTCACTACTATTTTGCCCCCGACGATTACTACATTTTCGATATAGACGACCTGTTTTACTATTCCACCCATTCGATCATACGCCGCGGCGGTCATCTGTTCGTCAGCGATTACGGCATGCAGATCAATATCCTGTCCCGCTACGGGATTAAAAATTACGGTGTCGCCGGACGGGATTTTCTGTTCGTCAACGGGGACAAACGGGACTTCCGTTATGAAAATATTGAAATCATCAACCGCTATCACGGCGTATTGCGCAAACAGCACAAGGGAAAAATGATTTATGAGACGAGGATCCATCTGCGGGGTGAGTTCATCGTCGGCCGCTATGAAACCGAAACCGAAGCGGCCGTCGCCTATAACAAAGCCGCCTCCACCCTGATCCGCAAAGGATATGACAAGCGGTTTCCCGTGAATTACCTCGAAGAACTATCCAGCGAGGAGTATAAAGAATGTTTTAAGAAAATAAAAATATCCAAACGGATCCAGACACTCGAGCCGAAAGAATGAACGGCGCATTACGGAATGGCAGGGCGCCGAAGGCGCATGATAAAGAGCAAAAGGCGCCCCTGCAGGGCGCCTTCGCCTTTATAATGCGCCTTGAAAATACAGGATCAAATACAAAATAATGATGATTCCATTTAGTACGGACCCGATGGCCGGACATGTCATATAGATATCCTCTTTTTTGTAACATCGCAGCGACAATATAAAACCGACTACGGATAACACTAAATTCACGATCCCCAGATACCCGTACTGGATGCCGCCCCGCCCCTTTTCCATACTGGAACAGACAAACAGCGCCATGATAAAGACCAGCGATAAAACAGCGATCAGCATGGATACAATGCCGATAAACGGGTGTTTTTTGTCCGTAAATTGTATCTTCCGCCTCTTTCCAATCCGTATATTTACCCTCATTTTTTCTCCCTTTCCTTACGAGTTCTCTTTTTCCGGTACCATGTGAGCATACCGCGGCAGATGCTGTAGCACACACAGCCGAGCGCCACGCCTACCGTGTTCAGGATCAGGTCGTCCACATCAAAACATCCTACTTTGGACACGAGCTGTGCCGTTTCCACCGTCAGGCTGAATAAAAAACCGAATCCCGTAATTTTTAAAAAATTTAAAAACGGACCCAGCTTCCTCTTTTCCAATCCCGGGATAAAAAATCCAAAGGGCATGAAAACAACGATGTTTCCCACGATATTGATCATAAACGCCTCCGTCCCCAGGATCTCCCGGTATTTGATGAACCGGGCGATCTCGCGGAACGGAGTGAAATTATACTGGTAATTCAGAAAATGTGTCGTGCGTCCATATTCTTCACTGAAAAACAGGAAATAAATAAGCAGGATCATATAACCAACAAAAGCAAGTGCCAGCATATTGCGAATTAGCTTTCTCACAGCAAGACCTCCCGTTCGCCTTTTATGCTTTTCGGATCGTCACTCCTAATACTTCCATTTTCTTCAGTATATTATCCATGACTTCGGTTACATCTTTGTCCTCCAGCGTGCGGTCGGCCGCGCGGAAACGGATGGAGTACGCCAGCGATTTCTCATCCTGTCCGAGCTGTTCGCCCTCGTACACATCGAACAACTGATAGCTTTCCAGCAGACTTCCGCCGTTTTTGCGGATCACTTCCTCCACGCTTCCGGCGAGGACATTCTTTTTCATCACCAGGGAAATATCCCTCGTAATGGCCGGGAATTTTGCCACGCCCTTATATTTAACGTCAAAATCCGAAAGTCCGGTCAGCCGCTCCACATCGAGCACGGCCACGTACGCTTTCGTCCCGATCCCGTATTCGTCGAGCACATCCGGATGCACCTCGCCGAGATAACCGATCGTTTCCGCGCCGACCGACACATCGGCCTTGCGGCCCGGATGGAGATACGGACGGTCGGCTTCCGGTGTAAAACAGATGCCGCGCCGGATCCCCAGTTTATCCAAAACGCCTTCCACGACGCCTTTCATATCAAAGAAATCACCCGCTCCGTACATACCGAGCGTCAGCTGCATCCTCTCGTCCGGCAGCTCCTTTAACGGCAGGGATTTCGGCAGATAGATCTTCGCCAGTTCATAGAGGCGCACATCTTTATTCCGCCTGTTGTAGTTCGTTGACAGCGACGTGAGCATACCGTTTAACGGCGTCGTCCGCATGATACTGTAATCCTCTCCTAAAGGATTCGAGATCAAGATCGTCTTTCTCATCTCGCTCTCTTCCGGTATCCGCAGTTTATCAAATACTTTCGGACTCTCGAAAGAATAACTCATGCCCTCGCTGAATCCGGCCTGCTCCACGACATTTCTCGCGATATTTTCGATGACCGTCTGAGCGGACAATTTGCCCATCGTCGCCTCTCCGCTCGGAAGCGTGGCCGGAATCTTATCATAGCCGAAAAAGCGCGCGACCTCCTCTGCCAGATCCGCCAGACAGTGTACATCCTGCCGCCACGTCGGCACATGAACGATCCTGGCCCCGCGGTCTACGCCGAGTCCGACCATCTCAAAATACGAAATCATCTCGTCTTCGCTGATCTCGGTGCCGAGAAGGTCATTGATGCGGTCCGGATCATAGGCAACGGTCTCTTCCTTCCTCTCGTTCGGATAGACGTCCACACAGCCGCCGACTACCGTGCCGGCGCCGAGTTCCTCGATCAGCTGGCAGGCGCGGTCCATCGCCTCGCGCGTCGTGTTGGGGTCAAGTCCTTTTTCAAATTTAGCCTGGGCGTCGGTGCGCATCCCCAGTTTCTTACCGGAAAGACGGATATTCGTGCCGTCAAAGCAGGCGGCCTCAAACAGCATCGTCTTTACGTCGTCCGTTATTTTCGAATTTTCTCCCCCCATGATGCCGGCGATACCGACCGCTTTCTCGCCGTCGCAGATCATGAGGATCGAGTCGTCCAGCTCCCTCTCCTGCCCGTCAAGCGTCGTGAATTTTTCACCGGCTTTCGCGTTGCGCACCACGATCTTTTGTCCGGCGATCGTATCGAGGTCGTAGGCGTGCATCGGCTGCGAATATTCCTCCATCACGTAATTCGTAATGTCCACGATATTATTGATCGGCCGGATCCCGCAGACCGCCAGACGCCGCTGCATCCACTCCGGCGACGGGGCCAGACGGATGTCCTTTACGACGCGCGCCACATAGCGCGAGCACAGCTTTTCATTTTCGATGTCAACGGAAATATAATCCTCTGTCTTTTCGTCATTTCCCACTTCGGTCACGACCGGCGGGCAGAACGGCTTGCGAAACGTGGCTGCCGCCTCCCTGGCAATGCCGATCACGCCGAAACAGTCCACGCGGTTTGACGTGACTTCATACTCAACATTCGCATCCCGCAGGCCGAGCAGCTCGATGGCGTCACTTCCGACCGGCGCCTCTTTGTATTCGGGGTTGTCACTCAAAATATAAATCCCGTCTTCCGGCGCGTCGGGGTAAAAATCCCTTGACGATCCCAGTTCCTCGATGGAACACATCATGCCAAACGATTCCACGCCGCGCAGTTTTCCCTTCTTGATCTTAATGCCGCCCGGCGTCTTCGAGCCGTCATGGCCGCCGGCGACACGTCCCCCCTCGAGAACGACAGGAACTTTCTGCCCCTCCTCTACATTGGGCGCGCCGGTCACGATCTGCACCGTATGTCCCTCGCTGTCAATGGCCACCTGGCACACGACGAGTTTATCCGCATCGGGATGTTTTTTGATCTCCTCTATTTTTCCCACAACGATCTTATCCAGATCGGCGTCAAATTTTTCAAATCCTTCCACCTTCGTGCCGGAAAGGGTCATCGCGTCCATGTACTCCTTTTCCGTACAGTCCAGCTCCGGAACGTAGGCTTTGATCCATGATAATGGTGTATTCATTGTTTCCCTCCTAAAATTGTTCTAAAAAGCGTTTATCATTCTCATAAAGAAGTCTCATGTCGTCGATCTCATATTTCAAAAGCGCGATGCGCTCCAACCCGACACCAAATGCGAATCCCGTATATTCATCCGGGTCGATCTTACTCATTTCCAATACATGCGGATGTACCATGCCGCATCCAAGTATCTCGATCCAGCCCTCTCCTTTACAGAAGCGGCATCCTTTTCCGCCGCATTTAAAACATGTCACATCCATCTCTGCGCTCGGCTCCGTGAACGGGAAATGGTGGGGGCGGAATTTAACTTTCGTCTGTTCCCCAAATAACGCCCTGGCAAACACTTCGAGCGTCCCCTTCAGATCCGCGAATGTGATGTGCTTGTCGATGACGAGTCCCTCGACCTGATGGAATGACGGCGAATGGGTGGCATCGACCTCATCGGAACGGAATACCCTACCCGGCGCGATCATGCGGATCGGCAGCTTTCCCTCCTCCATCACGCGGACCTGAACCGAAGATGTCTGCGTGCGCAGCAGGAAATCATCGTTGATATAAAACGTATCCTGTTCATCCTTCGCCGGATGGTTCGCCGGAATGTTCAGCGCTTCAAAGTTATAATAATCATATTCTACTTCCGGTCCTTCCACAACCTCATAGCCCATACCGATAAATACTTTTTCCACCTCTTCCAGGGCGATCGTGTTCGGGTGGCGGTGTCCCATCTCCGGTTTGCGGCCCGGCAGCGTGACGTCGATCACTTCCGCCTTCATTTTTTCCTCGCGCAGCGCCTTGGCAAAGGCCGCTTTCTTCGCTTCCAGCCTCGTCTCGATATCCTTTCGCGCCTCATTGACGAGCTGGCCGACTTTCGGCCGGTCTTCCGGCGCCACATCCTTCATGGATTTGAGAACGCTCGTCAGCTCGCCTTTCTTTCCGAGAAAAGCAACCCGTATGTCGTTAAGTTTTTCCAGTCCCTGGGTCTGCTCGATCTGAGCCAGGGCATCCTGCATGATTTTTTCAAGTTTTTCTTTCATTCTCTTTCCTCATTTCCTTCCCGGTACGGTTTACTCCGGGAATGTTTCATTTTACTCTTTACTCCAGATCATTTAATCTTATAAAGATAAGGCCAAATGTTCCCACGCCGCAGTTACTGGATACCGTAGCCGATGCCTTCTGCAGGAAAATATTCTGAAAGCCGATATATTTTTGCACTTCCTCCAGCAGTTCATCCAGCTGCCGCACACTGCAGCCCGCATACGTCAGAAACAGGACGCGCGTATCGATCTGTTCCCTCCGCCGCAAAAGTTTTCTCACATATCGCCGGCTGGCCCGCTTCATATTTCCGATCTCGATGTGCCACACTTTCAATCGGTTGTGGTTCATGTACAAAACCGGATGCAGCCGCAGCGCCGTACTGATCTTATGAACGACGCCGCTGACTTTCCCGTTTCGGTACATCGAATCCGTGCCCGGAATGAGAAAGTTGGAACACACATACTCACCGAACTTGTCAAGCGCGCTGCAGATCTCTTTCACGCTTCTTCCCTCTTCCGCCATCTTTGCCGCGTATAACACCATGAGACCGTGGCCGCTGCTGATATGGCCGGAATCTACGACTGTCACATTATCAAAGCTCTTACTTGCCTGCAGCGCGTCCGGATAGGCGCCGCTAAGATCGGTCGTCGCCGTAATATGTATGACCTGCTCCGCCGTCGCCAGTGTATCGGCAAAGAAATATTCATACTCCTCAGGGGGCGCCGTGGAAGAATGCGCGTAATTTCCCTCTATCTTTAAGTATTCCAGCAGGCTGTCAGAAGATACCTCTGAAATATCACAAAATCGTCCTTCTTTTGTATGTACGTAGCAGTACATCAGGCGGATCTGGTATTTGCGGAGCAGCTGTTCCGGCAGATCGCAGATACAGTCGGCCGTCACCGCGATCTTCCGCTTTCTCGCGCTCTTCACCTGATTGAGTCCGTCAAGTTCCTCGGCGTCCGACATTTCCGCTTCATCGGACGTAAATTCGATCAGGTCCGGCGGCAGGTACTTCATGAGCGCAGCCTCCAAAAGTGCGGTGTTGATCGGCTTCGCCAGGTAGCCGTCAAATCCCATTTCCCGATAGATCTGATCCGCATTGGCCATAACGTTGGCTGTCAGCGCGATCACCGGCGTTTTCTGGCAGTATCCTTTCGTCTGGGCACGGATCGCATGCAGCGTCTCCTCGCCGTCCATTTCCGGCATCATATGATCCATCAGGATGACATGATACCCTTCTGATGCCGTTTTATTCAGGCACTCCCTGCCGCTTCCCACCGTATCCACCCGGACTTTTGTAGCTCTCAGCAACTTGACTGCCACCATGCGGTTCATGTCGTTGTCATCTACGACGAGCACCCTGGCATCCGGCGCCATAAACTTCTGTCTGTATGCGGCACGGTTGCTGATCTGCTTCTGGGCGGCAAAGTCAATGACGCCGATCGGCCGCGAATTCACGATATCCTGCTGCAATTCTATCGTAAACGTAGACCCCTTGTGGTAGACGCTGTCCACATAGATCCGGCCGCCCATCATTTCCAAAAGCTGTTTGGAGATGCTGAGTCCGAGTCCGGTGCCCTCGATATTCCGGTTCACCGTCTCGTCCACACGCTTAAACGAACGGAACAGGTCGTCGAGACTGTCCTTGCGGATCCCTTTCCCCGTATCCTTGACGGAAATGCGGAGCAGGATCGTAACCGGGGACAGGCGCTCCGCCTGCGCCGACAGCGTAATGGAACCAGCATCCGTATATTTGACCGCATTCGTCAGCATATTCGTAACGACCTGCTTGATCCGCACCTCGTCGCCGTATAACATCGACGGAATGTTCGGGTCGATGTCCACTTTAAATTCAAGTTCCTTCTGATGCGCCCGGATCCAGATGAGGTTCACGAGGTCGCTGAACATCCCGCTGATCTCGTACTGCGTCGGCACGATCTCCATTTTCCCCGATTCCAGTTTCGAGAGATCGAGGATGTCGTTGATCGTCGTCAGCAGCATCTTACTGGCGTTTTGTATGTTGATCGCGTTTTCCGCGATTTCCTCTGAAATATCCTCCCGCAGCGTCATCTCGTTCAATCCGATGATCGTGTTGATCGGGGTGCGGATCTCATGGCTCATATTGGCAAAAAAGTTATCTTTCGAGCGGGCCATCTGCTCCAGTTCCTCTTTCTGTCTCTCCGCCCGCCTCTTTTCCCGGTCATACGTCAACGTCTGAAGCCGGTTCATGATGCCGACAAAACAACTCGTGATCATTATCGTGCCAAAGGTATCCATATGGTTCAACAGACGCTGCGGACTGGCTCCCGCGATCTGCGGATAGTGGTAAGCGATATAAAAGGCCGCCACGCAGCCCGCCACCGAGAGAATAAATGCCGCGACAAATTCTTTTCCCTTAAAAAACAGGAAAACGCATACAAATCCCATCACAAAACAGAGCGGCGTGCCCGAATTTACGCCGCCGGCAAGGACAAATATCATCGGATACAGGAATACGTTCGACACCACGACGATCAGCCACGACGCCTGCTTGGATTTGTGATCTTTGATCGCCAGTTTTAGCGCAACCCCCGATACGATGGCCATCGCCAACCGCACATAAAACATACGCCAGTCCATCCCGCGCAGAAAGCGGAACAAACCGATACACGAAGTAAAAAAGACGAGTAATAATACGATGCGGACCGTCTTTTCCCAAAGATCAAGATCACTGCCAAACAATGTCTGCTGTAATGATTGCCATTTTCTTTTCATCATACGGCACCTAACCTTTCCGCGCATCTTTCCATGAGCTGAGTATGTCCGCTGCTCCCAGGAAATCAAAATCATCTACTTTTTCCCGTATCTGTTCCGCCAGCTCCGCAGGCGAAGTCTCCTGCGCGGAGCTGTGTGGCGGCTCACACTTTTGAAGGGCGTCCAAAAGTTCGTTCATCCCTTCACTCTCGAAACCTTCCAGGTGTTCCTCCAGCTGTGAGAGCAGCTGGTCAAGCGGCATCGGCGCCGATTCGCTTTCCTGGCCGGCATTCTGGTCTGCTTCGTGTTCCGACTGCCCGGCAGATGGCTCACCGCTTTCTTCCGTCCCTTCCGGATAGATAAAGGCGTTCCCGCCGATAATGCCTAACAGGGCGTCGTGCATTTCCAAAAGTTCTTCATGATGCTCCAGAATATAGTCGATATGGTCTTCCTTCCCCGCCATTTCCAGATTCAGCGCGAGCGCCGCAACTTTGTCCGCCCCAATCCCTTTGGAATTACTCTTCAATGCGTGCACGGCTATGACATAATTTTTCCAGTCCTCTTCCTCAAAAAAATGCTGCAGGGAATACTTTCTCTTCGGCCCCTCCGCGTGGTACATCGCCGTGATCTCGCGAAATCCTTCTTCGTCACCGCAGAAGGCCATCCCCTGCTCGATATTGATACCCGCCGCAGTCAGTTCTGCCAGCTGCTGCTCTTTATACGCATCCTGTTTTGCCCCGCGGTCTGCCTGTGCGGCAGCTTTTCCTTCCGCTTCCGCTGTATCCACGCGTTCCTCTTCTTCCGCGGCAATCACCGCCTGCTCCGGCGCCGCACCTGAGGCTCTGCCTTCTTCTGGCAGATCTTCCAGCCGGATCTGCTTCTGCACCGGGATATAACGGCGCAGCATACGTTCGAGCACACTTAGTTCGATCGGTTTGGCAATAAAGTCGTCAAACCCTTCCGCCAGAAACATTTCCCTGGCACCTCCGATGGCGTTCGCCGTAAAGGCGATAATCGAGAGCGACTGAAAATACGACCCCGGTTTCTGCCGTATTTTATGTAACGTCTCCACTCCGTCCATTTCCGGCATCATATGATCCAGGAATACACAGTCAAATTGCATGGAATCCAGTTTTTCCAGCGCCTCCCTGCCACTTCCGGCCATCGTCACCCGAATCTGGTATGGCAGAAGAAGCCGCGCCATGACTTTTAAGTTCATAGCGTTGTCGTCTACGACGAGCACTTTTGCATCCGGCGCGATAAATCGGTGGCGGAGGTCCGCATGCTGTTCATCCCTCTGGATCACTTTCCTTCCATTGAATACCGCCGCGATGGACAGCACGGTAAACGGCTTATAAATGCGCAGCATATTGCTCCCCGCCCGCACTTCCTGGCCGTAATCCAGTATCAGTACGACGCTGAGTGTCTGCGCCAATTTCTCAAAAAAGCTTTTATCTTCACAGTACTCTTCCCAGCTGATAAATATGTGGGTATACTTTTCACGCTCCAGCCGCCGTTTCAGTTCAGAAAGGCTCCTGCATACGCGGAACATGATGCCGAACTGCTCCGCGACATGGACCATACAGCTTTCATAACCCTCTCTCACAACCGTGTAATCATATTTACTCATATTGATATAACACGCCGCGAACACCTGCTGCTTATTTTTGATCGACACGATCGGCGTATCGTCGAGTACTTTCTGCGGGATCGTAAAGCGGAACTCGCTCCCAACGCCCGGCTCGCTCGTCACGGTAATAAATCCGCCCATTTTCCGGACAAGCGCTTTCGTGATCGCAAGGCCGATGCCCGAACCGCCTTCCTCCCTGTTCCGCTTGGAATCCACCTGCTGAAACCTCGTAAAGACGTGCTCCAGATCGGACGGTTTGATGCCGATGCCCGAATCCTTCACGCTGACGACCAGATTGATCCCGTATTCTTCTTTCCGGCCCACGATCGAAAGGACAACGCCTCCCTCTTTCGTAAATTTGATCGCGTTTTCCAGCAGGTTCATGACGATACGCCGGATCTTCTGCTCGTCCCCTACGAGATTACTCGGCAGGTCCGCATCGCAGTCCACGACCAGTTCAAGTTTCTTTCCGTTTTCTAATGTCAGCGCCATATTGATAATATCGGTTATCGTCGATGTGATGTTATAACTTTCCTCCGCCAGTTCCAGATCCCCGCTCTCCAGCTCGGAGTAATCCAGAATGTTGCTGACCGTGGACAAAAGATTCCGCCCCGCTGTCTGGATATCGATCACATCTTTCCTCACGCCGACCGGAATATCCTCCTGGAGGATTGCCTCGCTCATACCGCATACCGCATTGATCGGCGTGCGGATCTCATGGGAAATATTTACCATAAAATCGTCTTTGCTCTGCTCGGCACGTTCCAGCCTGCCAATGTTCTCATATAATTTTTCGCTGATCTGCATGCGGATCCGTATCGTCATCCAAGCGGTAAAAGACGCCGTATACACGGCGAGCACATGCAGGACAAGGCGGAACACATCATCTGCGTTGTCAAGCGGGATCGTCCTGGCCAGCAGCCCGTGATACAGAAACAGGCCATTTGAAACAAACATCCCCAAATAGACGATGCGGTGCGCGCAAAAAATACTGAGTAAAATAATGAGTCCCGCCATGACCGGGATGATCGATATGAAATTATCGGTATGGAGCGCATAGATCACAAAATTCATCCAGGACAGCACGGAAATCAGCAGCGCACGGTCGTCATATGTTTTAACCCGCCTGATACAAGCCGCCCAGATCACAATAAGCGACAGGGCGATCAGTTCCCGCACATAAACACTCCACCCGAGCAAACAGGAAACAACGAATAAGACAACAGAATAGGCGGAAAAGATGATCAGCACCGTCCGTTCCAGCATTTTCATAACTTTTTCGTCATTATAATTTCTGTCTTCCACAGCGTTCTACCGCCCCTTTCTTCAGGATATGTTCAGCATCTCTTTAATTTCAGGCATCATTTCCATAAAAACATCAATGATGACCGGGTCGAACTGCGTCCCCCTGCCTTCCATCATGATCTGCAGGATCCGCTCGATCGGCCGGATCGGTGGTTTATAAACCCTCTCCTCATAAAGGGCGTCAAACACGTCCGCCACAGCCATGATCCGCGCCGCCAGCGGGATATCCTCTCCCGCGAGCCCTGTCGGATAGCCGGTTCCATCCCATCGTTCATGATGATACATCGCGATATCCCCCACCACTTTTACATACTCTCCGTCCTCGACATCACCGATGATCGTATCAATGATCTTACGGCTGTGGACAGTATGCGTCTTCATCGTCTCAAATTCTTCCACTGTCAGCTTTCCGGGTTTTTGCAGCACGGCGTCGGGAACTTTGATCTTCCCCACATCATGGAGCGGAGCCGCCTTGCGGATATTTTCAATAAATTCTTCCGTCAGTTCGCCGGGAAACAACCCGCGCTTATGTAACTCATCCGCAATCATCTTCACATAGATCTGCGTGTTCTTCACATGCTTCCCCGTACTCCCGTCCCGGCTCTCGATCAGATTTGCCATGCCGACAATGACGGAATCCTGGATCGCGCTGATCCGCCTGGTACTTTCCGTGATCTTATCCGCCTGCTCCTCCACCATCTTCTCCAGGTTGTTCCGGTACTGCTCCAGCTCGATCGTCTTGCTGACCCTGCTCATCAGAACATCCGGTATAAACGGCTTGCGGACAAAATCCATCGCCCCCATCTGAAAACATCTGATCTCGGTATCCGCTTTATCATCCGCTGTCAGGAATATGATAGGAATGTCCGCAGTCCGCTTGTCGCCGCGGATTTGTTCCATCACTTCAAAACCATCCATCTCCGGCATATTGATGTCCAAAAGGATCAGGTCCGGATGGTTATGTTCCAGATACTTCAAAGCCGCCTTCCCGGAATTCGTGGCAGCAATACGGAATTGTGACAATAAAATTTTTTGTGCGAGCGTCAGGTTTGTCTTATCGTCGTCCACTACTAATATAATATTTTTCATCTGCTTACTCCTTGCGCGCCAAGATCTACGTAATTCGATTGTAAACCAACATGCGATATTTTTCAAGGGTGAAGAGCGAAAAATAAATTTTTCACTCTTCATGCGCAAAAGGCGTGCGCGTTCCGATACGATAAAAAACGGAGGAAAAAACTGCCGCACAGGACACTATACCTGTCCGCGCGGCAGTTTTAGCACTCACTCAATCGTGCGTGTATATTTATATTTACTCATAAGGTTTAAAATATACTTTGTATATCTTTTCATAATCTGTGACGCCATCTATCGTTACCTTGATCACGCCGATATGATCCTCTCCGCTCACAGGCTCGTATTTCGTGACAGCGCCTATAGGCGCATTTGTATTAGACCAGTTCAGCGTCAGTTCTTCCGGCGTAACCCCTGAATAACCCGCCGTCACGATGATCGATTGTTCTGACTGCTTCATCTCCACTGTGACATATGGCGAAAAAGATACATCCGTCAAACTGCATGCGTAATCAATCGGATAGCAGTATACATAGTAAGACGATCCATCCGGAGCACTCACACTGTATTGCGAATAATGAGGTTCTGACTTTAGTCTATACATCTCACATTTCTGACCGTTTAAGGTTATCGTACACTCGTCGCTGAACATCTTTTTGTCCGCATACACATAGAGCGAGGAACCACCTGAGAATACCATTTTATAAATCTTGTTGTCCCCGTCATTGATCTGCGGAAGCTGCCTCTTGCGGATCACCCATGTTTTCTCCTTCTCTCCTGACTGGATCGTCACCGTGTACTCGCCCTCCACTTTATGAGAATCACTTTCCACTGTCACGGACTTCGAAGAAAACGTAAATGCGACATCCTTTAGATCAAACTCCGTTCCCTGATCGGAATACATATACAGACATGAATAATACTGCCCGCCATCTTCCGAATAATAACTTTCCTGACTCCAGCTTAAACTTTCCTCACCGACCATCGCTTTCTTTAATTCCACGTAGTCAAAATTAAAGTTCTTATACACATTGACAATTCGCGTATGGCCGCTCTCTGCCACAACCCGGATTGCCGCCCAAGCGTCACTGTCTGTCGGAGTAACCGGCGACAGCTGTGCTTCGCTCCACCCAGTGATCGCATCTGTCGTCAACTCACAGTCCTCATCATTCAGATCAACCGTCAGCTTACCTTCCATCCAATCATAATTACTCGTATAAACGCCCTCTGTGTAACAGGAAAGATAACATTCATAATACAATTGCTCACGGTAATCATATACATCACGATACAGTTTGACCGTCTCACTCTCCTGTGTGTCCGTAAGGGCATCCAGCCGTTTCTTGTAAGCCGCTGCTTTCTCAGGAATATCTTCCCCTGTTCCTGCTTCTAACGTTTTGTAATACTGCTGTATAGCTTCCAGATCAGAAGAAATCTCCTGCTTATACTCCTCGATGGTATTTCCCACCCTCCATTCGTCTCTCTCATCATACATCGTATTGATCGTCTTAAACGTTTTCGTATTGCTGTCATAGTCAAAGACATGCCATACATTTCCCGCCTGTTTCGGAATATAGTAAGTGTTCTGCTTGTAATTGCCATCATACACTTCTACTTTTACCGATGACTCTGACAGCTTGGAGGAATCTGCGTCATAGCGGTTTGTATAATTGTGTACATAATAACTATAAACACCCGGAACACGCTGGTATATCGTAGTCGTTTCGGGGCCCTCATAATCCATGTCATCCACATCCAGATCAGAGTGGGACTCCTCCGTGTTATACGATTTATTGCTAAAATACGTATGGAATCGTTCTCCATAACTTCCCGGCCCTCTCAAATGGGCATCCAGATCCGCAGCTGCCCCGCTGTCTTCTGATCCCCAACTCAAAATAAAACGAAGCTGGCCCTCATTCAGCGTCTTACTCATTACCGCGCCTTCTATCGTAGTTTCACCCGGCCGGATCAGGACGCTGATCCAGGTTGGGAGATAGTTTTCTTCCCCTTCGGGAAGCGTCCTCTTATCGCTCAACTGAATCGTGTAATAACCCGCAGGCAGATCATTGACCAGATAAATCCCCTGCTCATTCGTCTGCGTTTCCACCACGACCGGAACCTCGGTATCGAAAGACCCTTTCCCTTTACGCACCTGGACATCAATATCGGAGATTGCGAGATCCTTTTGCACACTATCAAGGATCTTGCCTGTCACATTACCGGTTTTCCCCTCCCAGTCGGATGGGATCAGTATGATTTCTTCATTTGTATAGGTATCGCCATAAGTGCTCGTTATGATGATCTGTTGGCTGACCGGCATATAGCCTTCTTTTTTCGCCAAGAGATAATAGTTCCCCGTCACTACCTTATTCTCCGAACTGTATTTTCCATCGGCGCCCGTAGTCAGCCGGATCGTGTCGCTGTCCGACTCGATGTTCTGTATATCATAATTCGGGCGATATCCAACCATATAAATATCTACGCCTTCCAACGCATCCCCATTCACATCATGGACAACGCCATTGAAATCTACCTGCTCTGCCATTTCATCCGGGCCGACATTTTCGCTGATCACGGTTTTCACTTCGCCAGTCGCATTGATCTTGACAGAGATCATCCCCAATCCAAAAATTCCTGGAACATGGATTTCTGCATCAACGGTTATTTTCGTGCTCTCTGCCCCGGGGCGGATCGTGATGTCAAAATGCTCCTTTGCGTCAATGTCAAGTACTTTTGTCGTGGAAACAGTTGCGTCCGCGTGGATCTCAACCGGGATCTTCTTATCGGAATCACCCGTAATATTTACCTTCCCCTCACACTTGATGTTCAGTTTCTTGATGGTTCCATTATTTTCTACGGACACCTCTGTGCTGTTCTCAGAAATAGTGACAGTTGCGTCCGCGCCTTCTCCAATGATGATGTGAGATTTTTTACTTAATATATCAATGATATTTCCAACCGCGTTTTCAAAAAACGTATTTTCGGAGATCCTTTTGATCTCGATTTTGTGGAACACCGCGTTGTTTTCCAGTTCACCATTCGGCAGGTCTATCACCATATCAACCTTATCATACGTCCCCGCCGGCACTGTCAGTTTCTTGTCTGTATCGCTTTTCACTTCCAGCGTTTTTAAATGCTGTTTCGACAGCGCGTACGCAATCTCCTTGTCGGTGGAAACGACCGCGGTTGGGGAAACGGTCACCGTACATGTCGCGGTAAACTTACCATTTGCCGTCGTGGCAGTAATCTCCGCCGTTCCTTCCTTTTCCGGAGTTACGAGTCCCTGATCTGAAACGGTGGCAACTCCTGTATCCGAGGATTTCCATTTTACGCCCTGATCAGTGGCATCCGTCGGGGTAATATGTGCGGTGAGCTGGAGCGTTTCATTTATGTTCAATGCTTTTTCCGTTTCCGACAAAGAAACTCCTGTCGCTTCGACACCGGGTTTTTGCGTTTCCGTCGGATCGCCCGGCTTCTGCGTATCCGTCGGATCGTCCGGTTTCTGCGTATCCGTCGGATCGTCCGGTTTGTGCGTATCCGTCGGATCGTCCGGTTTGTGCGTATCCGTCGGTCCATCCGGCTTTTGCGTAGAACGATCCCCCGGCCGATTCGAAGATTCAGGTACATTTACGGTCACATTCACAGTTACATTGATCGGAGGTTCTGTTTTGCTGCCTTCTTCCTTCTGTCCCACTACTACCTTTACCCGGGCGCTCTTGTTCGTGCCATCCGTGCTGCGGACAACGATTTGCGTCGTCCCTACGTTGATGCCCCTCACCCGTCCATTTTTATTTACGGAAGCCACATCCTTATTTTTTGAAGTATATTTCAATTTACTGATACTTGCCTTCTCCGGCAGCACACCCGCCTTTATAGACGCCGTACTTCCTACCGTTAAGACGATATTTTTATTCGATACCTTTACTTTTTTTACAGGAGTTCCCACGATAACCCTGCACGACGCTTTTTCGCTCCCCACAGCGACTTTGATCGTCGCTTTTCCCTTCTTTTTGGCCTGTACTACTCCTTTCCAGTTCACTGACGCCACCTGCCAGTTACTACTGGACCATTTCACAGACTTGTATTTCTGATCGAGCGAAATCATAGCTTTCAGCTTGACTTTTGTGCCCTTTTTCATTACACAAGTGGTCTTATTCAATGATAATTTACTCGTTTTAGCTGCTGCCACGGATCCCACTGGAATGATACCCGCTAAAAGTGCGACCGCGCAGGAAACAGCAATCATCCTCTTTCTTATTTTCATGTGCAAACCTCTCTTTCATTGTAAAAATATGGAACAAAGAAATTATACTACACATTTTGTCAGCTGTCAATTCCAAGCACACTCGGATAATCGCTATTTCGCTGTTACCGTCCCTACCGTATCGGCACCGGATGTATCATAACCCGAATAACGGTAATCATACGCTCCGCTGTCCGCATTCAGTTTTGTGCCGCTCACTCCCCCCCCCGCTGTATAACGTATAAGTCGAACCAGCTGCCAGTTGCGGCGCCGAATACAACACATAGCTGTACGCCTTGATCGGTTTCATGGAAAGCAGCACATTCTGTCCGGCATCCAAAATGGCAAACGGTGTGTCCGAGCCAAATGACGCACTCCCGGATCCTCCGCCCGGGAAGCCGCCTCCCTGCCCCGGAAACATCTGCCCGGGTCTTTGACCCTGGCCGCCAGACGACGGATAGCTGACGACGGCCTGCCCGGTTTCCGTCGGCGACTCGATCATCCCGCTGCTCCCTACTGCCAAAAGCGAGACGCCGTGCCCGATGTAATACGTTTGATCCGTATCGACCGGTGAGTTGTCATTTGCTATTGCTCCAAAAATAACGATCGTCCCGCCATGCGCGTAAAAGGAGCCGTTGCAGTCAATCCCGTCTCCGTCTGCCGAATAGGTTCCCGTTATCTGCTTCCCATCTTCCGTTCCCAGAGAGAAGCTGTGCGTCTGGTCGTCCGCAATCATGATGTTCAAATACCCGGACAGCATATGAAAACAATTCCCCGCCGAAGATGTGGATTTTTTTGTATACTTCTCTTCGGACTCATCGGCGTATACATAAGTTAACGTCTTTGATGACGCATTAATCCCGTCGTCATTGGAATATATTTTTACCGTTGGCTCTTCTTTTGAATCGCCCGCGGCGCCCATGACAATCGTTCCGGCCTCGATTCCCTCGTAGCACTGGCGAATCGCAATATCGCAGCCGTTCATGATCATAAGATCCCGCGCCGCCGTGATCGCATCGTCAGAAGATACGATATCCAGTGATCCGCCGGCGATCACACATGTGTTATTGCTATGGACCGCGTCATCTGGCGAACCGATGATATACTGTCCATCATTGTTTGCCGCTGCCAGGCGAGGTGTCGTAGTAATTTATGCCTGCGTTTTCGAAATACGTCCGGATCGAAAGTTCCGTCGCGTCCCCGGAGATCCCGACATTTTCCCCCTGAATCCCGTCTCCGTAGCAGTGGTCGATCTCAATCTTACTATCCTTTATGACTACATTGTAATTTTTGGCGTTGATCGCGTCGTCCTTTGTATAGGTACTTTTTATTTCCCCGCCCCGGATCACGATGTTTCCGTTTTTGGATTTCAAGGCGTTGCCCTGATGGGAGCAGAGGGTCAATACGCCTCCGTTCACAACGATCCCTCCGGTTCCGTCTTTTCCCGTTCCCTTTACGCAGTCCCCGTTTACGGTTACATTATATATACCGCTGTTCAGGATCAATTTCCCTTTGGAAAAGATACCATCGCTCGGGCCATTTGCCCCGAAATCCGTGTCCGAAGGCATGGAATCGACAATGGTAAGGGATGCCGTTTTCTCTTCCCCCTCATGGGCGGACATATTTATCACGGCAGCGGCATCGCTGGCGTTGATGATCGCCGTCGCCGGAGTTTCTTTGTAGCTGCCGCTCCCCTTTAGGACCGAAGCGCCTTTCAGCGTGATATTCAGCTGAGTTGTTGATTTTCCTGCTGAAACTACGGGTTCATCCGCTTCTAACTGGCTGTTATCAATGTGCAGGTTATCCCAGATGAGATGAACAGGATCCGATATGTTTTTTGCCACGGCAATCGTTACATTTTCAATCGGAGCGTCTAATGTCCCGCCGGTCAACCGGTAGGTGCCAGCTTCATTGATCGTGACGGAGGAACAGGCAGAACCGCTCTCGTAAGTGACGGCCCCGTCGCCTACCTTTTCACATTCAATCCCACTTTTTGTCAGCCGTACCGTCGGCGTGTCTTCCCCCACTTTGGCCGGTGCTATCGTTTCTTCCGGTTCTATCTGGGTTTGAAGGGAATCTGTCCACTCGTTTATTTTTGTCTGGATTTCCGCTTTTTCCTTTTCTCTCTCCGGATTGCCGCTTCCGCCGTTTGATCCCGGATCCGTTTCCTGAGCTGGATCTTCCGTCTTTACTGCTCCGGGTTCCGTCGAGCCAGAAGGACTTGCTGTGTCGGCCGCGGGGGGGGGGTTGTGCCGGTTGATGGCTCTGATGTGCCGAACGCCGGGGTGTTTGTGCCGGCGGAAGGCGCTGCTGTGTCGGCCGCGGGAGCGTTTGTACTGGTTGATGGCCCCTCTGTGCCAGACACGGAATTTGAGATGCCGGCTGTCGGCTCTGCTTTACCGCCCGGCGCTGGGGAGGACGGTGCCTTTCCGTTTTTGATCACATATTTGTATTGTACAAAGAACTTACTCTTTTTACTTTTCGCTATTTTTTTCAGCTTCGAAGCCGTTATTTTTTCTGATTTTTTTCCTATGTACAGGGAAAGTGTCGTTGTTTTTTTGATATGAAATATTTTCTTCTTTCCGCTCTTGATGACTTTGCTCTTTTTTAATTTTCCGGAGGTGCTGTAGTAAATTTGATAGCCTTTTTTTGCTTTTAATGATACATGGACAGCCGATGTATAAGTTCCGGATGTTCTACTGATCGTGTACCATTTTGTCCCTTTTGAGACGCCTGCTGCCGCATCAGCCGGCGTTACCGTACTCATGACAGAGTATAGAATCATAACAGCCGTCAAAACGAATGCCACTTTTCTTGTTTTTTGATTCATAACAGATCTCCTCTCGCTCATCGATGGTTTTATTTACATAGCATAAAGAATAAACCTTGAAATAACCTTGAAGTTTTTCTGTTTTTCAACGAAAGGAAATTTTCTGCTCTCATTGATTATACATTTCTCTCTAACTTCAATACATTCACCAGTGCCTCTTGAAGTACCCTTGATACATTAATTCCTGCATGTTCTGCCTCATAATTTAACCAGCTGGGAAGCGCCACATTTCTCCTGACCGTTTTGGTATCAATTTTTCTCCTGTATTCAAAGAAATCCACGTCCACATAAGTCAGAATTCCTTTTGTAAAATCAATATCCACCGTATCCCGAGATACTTTTTCCAGGGCAGTTGTTTGATCGGAAGGCATCGGAATTTCTTCTTTATTATCTTCCATCGAAACGCCAGTTAATCCGATCGCATCTCGCGCCATCTCAATTGCATCTGCAAAATCAGTTCCTTCTGTCACAATTTCCATATCCGGAACACAAACCAAAAAAGGATGTTCAGATCCATCATTTGTATTAACTATAAAAGTCGGATAAACCTGTTTCATTCCACTCACTCCTTCCCTTTCCCCGCTTCTCCTGCCCTGGCCGCTTCAATACATCGTCGCTCACTGCTACCGTCGCAAGGCCAGTACTCTGTGCCCAATTTCTCATAATTTCTTCAAATTTCCCCATATCACAAAAATCCCGTAAGTTCATAATAATCCTCATTTCTGCGCCGCTTTACACGCGTATTCCCACAACAATTGTGGCTATGCCAAAACGCATAGCCACAATACAAAGCACGATATATCGTTGTGTTTTACTTCTTAATCTTCACTGACTTCTTACTGCTCCATCCACTGTAGTACTTTTTACCGTCCACCGTCTTGTAAGCCCTTGCCTGAACATAGTATGTCTTCTTCTTAAGCTTCTTCAGTGTCACTTTCAGTGTTTTCGCATTCTTGATCGTCACCTTTTTCGAAGACTTCATAGTCTTTTTCAGGGAGTACCGGATCTCGTATCCGTTTGCCCCGCTCACTTTCTTCTTCAGCGTTACATCTGCTTTCTTTCCTTTGACATTTTTCACAGACTTGATTGCCGGTTTGGAAACAGAAACATCTTTGTCATCCTCATCATCAACATTCGGAGATGGTGTCACCGTAGCTGACGGGGCCTGCGTAGCCGGTGTCTGCGTCGCCGGTGTCTGTGGTGCCGGGGTCTGAGGCGCCGGAGTTTCCGGTGCTGCCTGTTTCTCCTCGAACTCCCAGGAAGCTACGTTGTATCCGTTACCACGGAATACAAAATACAGATCATGTTTGCCTGTCACATCTCCCGCAATATCAGCTTCGAATGCTTCATAGGTTTCGTCGCCCGTCACTCTCAGATCCAAAGTTGCCAATTTATTTGCACTTATCGTCGGATCATCTCTAAACACCTCAACTGCACCGTATTCTGTCGTCGATGCAATCTGCGCTTTCACTTTAGCTACGCCCTTGTCACCGAAATTCACGCCGCTGATCTTTGTCCAGTCACCTGTGTTGATCTTATCCAGTACCATTGACTTTACAGCGTCGGATTTTTTGGATTTTACGCCTGCGCTGTACGACGTCGTCGTCGCATTGATAGTTTCATACGGATTGAAGTCCTCTACCTGCTCTACGCCTTCGTAAGTTGGGTCAATCTTGATGGCATCGGTATCTTTGTCTACCGTCATCGGAGCTACATGCAGACAGCGGTAATCGCCTTTGCCTGTATGATACAGCATATTCTCCAGTGCTGTCGAGTGGTATGTCATATACTCTTTTCCTTTAAACGAGAGCATATGATGATGGTTATTGTACGATTTACCATAAATACTGCTTGGATTGCTCAGGATTGATCCCAGATATTTCAGGTCATTCGTGCTGTCCTGCTCGTCCGGATTGAATGTGATGTTCATCGGGTCTTTCGATACATAACATGCAATCTGTCCGGAAGCAATTGGTGCAAGCGCCCCCGGTGCTTTTACGGAACCAGGCACCGAAAAGTTCGTACAATAGGAATAGAAATACTTGCCATTAAACTGGTTGATCTCATTGTCCTCAAACAGATAGAACGCATCCATTTCCTGCGGTTCACCATCTAACTGCACCTTACCAGTACCTTCTTCAAATTTGATCTTACATACACGTCCGGTTTTAGGATGTGCGATTCCATCCGGATGCGTCTCAGGTTCTTTCCCTTCATTCCATACTCCGCCGCCGAAGTATACATAGGCATCTCCTTTATCATCCACAAGTACAGCTGGATCAAAGCACCATTTTACACCTTTACAGTTCGGTGATGACTGACTGAACAAAACCTTACCCAGGTCATCTTTCCAAGGGCCGGTCGGGGAATCACCCTGTACATAGCCGACCGCTCCACTATTCGTATAGAAAAGGTAATACTCATCTTCCCCGTCTTTGTCGCCGTCAATCTTCAAGCCCGATGGTGCCCACGATTTCGTCGCCCATTTACATTTTACCTTTTCCGTCGAATCTTCCGGCTCATTTGTCAGGTTCAACTGATCAACAAAACCTTCATCCGTCCAGTTCACCATATCCTTCGTGGACATGATCGTCAGGGAATGGTTGTTGTAACCATTGTGCTTTATTTCTCCGCTCTTGTCATACTCTACTGCCTCTGTCGTACCATAGACGTACAGTTTTCCATCAACATCACTGTTATCGATCGCTGTCGGGTCTGCGCACAGGTTCCAGTTTGTGAGCATACTCGTGATCGGATGAACCTTTACTTCGTAAACCGGCTTACCTTCTCCATCCAATACAGGTTCCCCGTTCTCATCCAATTTCTTTTCATTCGTCGTATAAGACACTCCTTGCTTTAACACAAGCTCTTCCGTGTCCCATGCCTGCTCTTCTTCCGGCACGAACGGATCACTGCCCTCCGTTTCATACGTCGTAATCTGCGCATCCTTCTGCTTTACGCCGTCTTTATACGCAACCACGGAACCTTCCCATGCGTATGTATACGTATCCTCCCATTTATATGACTGCTGGGAAGTCGCAAGCGCGTCCGCTTCAGCCGCAGGACTTACTGCCATCGTAGCTGCCAGCGAAAAGACAAGCCCGGCTGCTGTCAATTTCGCCCATTTCTTCTTGTGAAACATATAAATACCTCCTAAAATTTTTGATTGATAGTACATTTAGTAACTTTATGATACCAAATAAAAGTACGCTTTATCAATGATGTATGCGGTAATGTATTTGATACATCCAGAATCCACATCCTTTATTTTCCAACATAGTAACTTTCTTCCGGCCCGAGATGTGAAGCCAGTACTTCTTCCTTCGAAATCACGAGTTTCTGCATGACAAACGTCGGGTCGATCGCGTAGACGCGGATCGTATTGATCCTCGGTTTAAGCTGAATCTGGGTCGTTTTCTTCCTGCCATTGGCAGATACATCGTTCGCCCACGTACCGCTGTACTCGCCTGCGGCAAAATCGCTGTTCAGCATATTGACGACATCCGTATTCCCGCCGTTGACGGAAAGTCCGTAACGGATCGCCACATCATCGCGGTCGATGTTGTTAGAAGGCGCCGCATAAACGGTACACTGGTACGCATCTTCCTGATCGACGTACACTTTATACTCGACAAATGGCGCTTTTCCCGGATCATCCTTAAAGCAGAAATTGCTGGGGAATGCTTTGACCGCCTGCCCCATCTTTCCGTAATTGTCGATCACGCCGCAGGCAATACCGCCTTCTCCTGCCCCGCTGTTCACGAAACCGCCGGCAAGGATGGACGCGTACCCATTGGCATATACGTACGTATGCGGATCCATCGAAGAAACATCAACCACTTTCGCCTTGACCTGGATCGTAACCGTACCGCCTGTTCCGACCACCGTCACCGTTCCGTCCGCATCCGCGCTCACCTTACTCCAGTCAACCGAAATGGTAAACGTATCCTGGAGTTCCACCGTGCCGGAAGCTTTCGAAACCTGGATCCAGTCCGCGCTCGCTTTTGCCGTGTAATCAAAGGACGGACTGCCGCCATTGGAAACCGTTACGGTATACGTCTCTTTATTGATGTTCGTAAATGTATCGAGCGCGCACTCTCCCTCGGTAAAGGTCGCCTCCTGATTCTGCAGCGTCACGATCATCTGCGCCCGATCCGCAAGGGAATCTAGCCTTTTTGCTTCCGGATACGACCAGCCTTTCGAATCCCATGTGACATAACCGACATGTGGCGAACTCATCATGTTTTTCCATTTGTCGCCGACGCCCGGCATCTCGTTGTTGTACGTGTACTGGAGTGTTTCATCCAGTTTCACCGATTCCTCCAGCTGGTCGGCGTACCAGTTCGCGGCAGCGCTTCCCTTCTCAAAAAAGTACTCGTTCAGACCGCTCAGGATCTGCATCTTTGCCACATTGGCCGATGCCACCGCCGGATAGTACACAAGTTCAAAATACGCCGCCTGCAGATGATCCGGGATCACCGATTTATAGTGTTCGGCATCATCCATCAGTTTCTGTGCCCGGTTCAGGACGCGAACAGCCTCGTTGTAATTGGTGACATGATACGTATGATTTTTCAGCGTTTCCGGATTACAGGATCCGTTGATCCACGTATACTCTTTTAACAGGGAGGCGACCGCTTCGGTCTGCTGCTCGTCGAGCGCGGAACCAAACTGCTGGCCCACCCACTGTTTCATGTAGTCGCCGGTCTTATTCCTGCCATTTTTCCCCCATGTGTCATAGTCATATGCCATGTCAAGGAAATAGGAAATATTCATCTCCATCGGCTTTAAGTCGCCGACATTGACGATCCATATATCATCGATGCCGTGTTCGTATGCCATCGTCATCTGTTCCCACACTTTATTCAGCTCTTTCGTATTGACCCACTCGTACGAGGTCGGGCCGCCGTGATAGTCAAAGTGGTAGTACATGCCCCAGCCGCCCGCGCGCTGCTGCTCTTCCTTCGTCGTCGGCAGTGTACGCATGTTTCCGTTATTGTCCTCGCAGAGCATGATGACCACGTCATCGAGCTGATCCCATTTTTTCAGTCCCGGGGTCTCGTTCGTGCCGTGCCAGAAGTTTTCCACTTCTTTGTAAACGGTGAGAACCTGCGGCGCGTCACTGCGGTCGTACTCTGCCAAAATATTCTTCTGCGTCGTAATGACCCGCTTGAGCAGATCAATATTGTCCTCCACGCTGCCTCCCAGCGCGGAATCGGCCTCGCCGCGCATGCCGAGCGTATAGACATTTTCATACGCCATGTTCCTTTTGACGCCGTCCCGCCAGAAATTTGTGATTCCTTCTTCATTCTTATTGAAATCCCAGTACGAGCGCTTTGCGTAATCCCGCCACTTCTGGCCCCACTCGTTGCCGGCGCGGCACAGCGGTTCATGGTGGGACGTTCCCATGACGATGCCATACTTATCGGCCAGCTCGGCGTTCGCGATCGGAGAAGATTTTCCGTCCTCGCTGAACTCATTTCCCCACATCGCCGGCCACAGGTAATTTCCTTTGCAGCGAAGGATCACCTCGTATACGAGGTCATAAAAATCTTCGTTGTAATCGCCGAATTTCTCTTTCACCCATCCGCTCAGCGACGGCGCCTCGTCGTTGAGGAAGATACCGCGGTATTTGACGGATGGCTCTTTCGAGGTCATTTCGAGATCCCAGTTCGAGAGAACGATCTCGTCCTTTTTCTCCGGTACGGCATCTCCCCAGAACACCCAGGGGGAAACTCCCATCGCCTCGGAAATGTGATAGAGTCCGTAAATGGCTCCGCGCTTATCACTTCCCGCGACAACGATCGCTTTCTCCACACCGGCAGCCGGATTATCGACAAATTTGATCTTATAGGTCTCCCATTTGCCCTGAACATCCGACACATCGAGTTTTCCCGCGGCAATCAGGGAATCAATGACAGCGTTATTGCCGATCGAACCGACGATGATCGCCGTCCCCTTCAGATCCTGCGACTTCGTTACGACTTCGGACGCCTTGCCGCTCTTTGCGACCATCGCAACATCTTCGGCAAAAGAATCCGCGATCAGGCTCAACCCGTCGTAGTCGTCGCCTTTTTCATCCACATAGACCGGAACCGAACGATCCTTTGAAGCTACGACGAACTGGTCGAGCGGCGGACGCGGTGTCTCTGCCGGGGTTGCTGCTGCCGAAGCTCCGGGTGTTGCCGACACCCCTGGTGCTACCGGGGTGGCAGATCCTGTGACGCCGCCTTTTTCCTGAACCGTGACGCGGCAGACCGCTCTGGCTCCCCGTCCATCCTGCGCGTAAGCCGCAATCTCGGCCGTACCGGCTTTTTTCGCCGTCACAACCCCTTTTTTGCTCACGGTGGCAACCGCCTTTTTTGAAGTCACGTACGTAACCTTTTTCACGGTCGCTTTGGCGGGTGAGACAGCCGCGTTCAACGTCAGGTTCTGTCCCTCGCTCAAAACCGCACTTGTCTTGTCTATAGAAACGTTTTTCACTTTCGTGAACTTTTTATAAACGGTCACTTTGATCGACGCTTTCTTTTTCGGCTTCGTCGTACTTACTGCCGTAATCGTTGCCTTTCCGGCTTTTTTCGCCTTTAACACGCCTTTCTTCGAAACCTGTACCACCTTCTTCCGACTGGAAGAATACGTCATGTTTGTTTTTGCTTTTTTCGGGCTCACATCTGCCTTTAAGCGGAATGTCTCGCCCTTTTTGAGTGCCAGCGTCTGCACGGCCGGCTTCGAAAACGCAATACTTTTTACTTTTGCTGCACTTGCCGCCTCTGCCGGCGCCGCTGGAACCACGGTGCACACGGTCATGGCTGCGGCCGCCACGACTGCCAGCAGTTTTTTACCTTTTCCCCTCATACAATACCTCTCTTCTGATTAAGCGTCACGCCTATCCTATGCTTCATAAAAGCGATGCTTCACAAAAAGCAATGCTTTACAAAAAGGATACCTTCCCTCCCTCTGCTGCCTGAACCGTCGTTTCATCTAGCGAAATCGTGTAACGATTTCCCGAAACCGTCGTGATCACCAGATCACAGATGGTAATGTTCGGACATACAGCGTGCGGATAGATCGTAATCTGCCGTTCTTTACCGTCTCCCTCGGCCAGCCTGCTCTTTGCCTGATCATCCAGCGAAAGGGAACATGTATTTCCGATTCCTGCCGGCACGGCAAACCGCGTGGAGGACGTCTCCTGTATCTCTAACTGATGTAATGTTGCCGTACCCTGGACACCGTCTACGGTAACGTCCTGCGTTCCGGTCACCGTGTCGGTGATCTTGTGTTCTGCTCCTGTCAGCTCTGCCGCACCGTTCCGTTTCGCACCGGCGTACAGACGCACTGATACCGGTTTGTCGGAATCCACACCGAGCGAGATTTCGGAAATATCCTCTGCCTTGACCCCTTCTGGCAGCGAATAGGATACGACCGCATAACTGCGGAAATTGTTGGACGACTGGAAGAGCACCCGCTGCTTTCCATCATCCGGTTTTCCGGTCGGAACTGCCGGTGTCGATACCGGCGGCGCCGCGGATGGCGTCGTTGCTGGTACAACCGATGGAACTGGCTGAACCGGCTGGTTTTTCACCGTGACCGTACATACCGCTTTCGCCCCGCGGCCGTCTGCCGCAAATGCCGTAACTTTCACGGTGCCTTCTTTTTTCGCCGTCACGACGCCTTTGGCGGACACGCCTGCCACGGAGGCATCCGACGTTTTGTAAACCACTTTTTTCACGGTCGCTTTTTTCGGTGTAACTGTGGCGGCCAGTGTAACCGTATTTGCCCCATTACCCAAATACAATTCCACGTTTTTCTGATCCAGGCTCACGCCGGAAGCTTTTTTAAAGTTCTTCACGACCTGTACCGTGATGGCCGCCTTCCGGCCGCTCTTATCTTTTGCGGCTGCGGTAATCTTCGCCTTGCCGTTTTTCTTTGCCGTGACCTTTCCTTTTGCGGAAACGGCGGCCACTTTTTTGTTGGAAGACTTAAACTTTAGTTTCTTATTTTTCGCACTGGCCGGCGCCACTTTCGTCTTCACCTGAAATTTTTCACCTTTTTTCAGATAGAGGGAACTCGTCTGCGGGTTCGTGATCGTCACGCTGCTGACCTTTTTCGCCGCCTGGGAAGTGGTCGCGGAACTGTCGGAAAACAGTCCGGCCGTCAGGATCACAGCCATCCCCGCCGCCAGTATTTTTTTACCTGCTCTATTTCGCATCGAATCCCTCCCCTTTCATCATCGCTTCGTACACGATCCGGCCGATTTCCCGGTATCCGGCTGCGTTCGGGTGAAGCCAGTCGTTACTGAATTCCTTGATCATCTTTTCCGGATCTTCCGGATCCGTGAACGCGGCTGACAGGTCGATCACCTCGTCCGCCTCCGACTTCGTAAGAATCCATTCATTGACTGCCAGACGGATCTTCTCACGGAGAGGCCCTTCGTTTTCCGTATAATAATTGTTTCCTTTGAATGGAAGGATCGTACACATGTATACCTTCATCCCTTTTTCGTGCGCTTTGTCGATCATGATCTCATACTGCTCGATCATGCGCGCTGTCAGGGACTCGTCTGTCGCATAGCCGATATCGTTGATCCCCATGAGCATCACGAGGTATTTTGCCCCCGGCTGCTCCAAAACATCGTGGTCAAAACGGTCTTTCGCCGCCTGCCCCAGTCCGCCAAAGATGGAATTTCCGCCGATTCCCTGATTCAGTACGGACAAATGGGACGCAGCCTCATTTTCCATCAGTTTCTCAGCAAACGCATCGGTCCACCGCTGATACTTGTTGGGATTCGTTCCATAGCCGTCTGTGATCGAGTCGCCAAAGCAGACAACCGCTTCGTTCCTCTCCGGCGACATGACATCCATTCCCTCGAGGAAATACCAGCTCACCCTTCGGCGGTTGAGGTCATTTCCGAGCGACTCGTCGCTGACATGGTTTCCTTCGGCAAAATGATTGTTGCACCGCGCGCCCGTATGGCTCGTGATATTTGCCGGCACTTCTCCGAAATAAGTAGATACCGCGATCAGCTGCAGTGGATCGACTTTATAGTCGATCGGATCCGACGTTACCATACCGCCCGCCGGGATCGACACGCTCTCGCTCCCGTTAAATGTCACGACCGTATCGGTCGCCGGATCGATTTCTGAACGCGCCGCATTGACCTGGTTCGCGATGTGTACGGATTTCAGCTCCGCCGGCGTCTTCCCGACTTTATTCGAGAATTTCAGACGGATCTTTTCTCCGCCCGTAGAAGGACGGATAAACTGGCGGAATGTATTTCCGCTCAGCCCCGGTTTCGGCGGCGCGTTTTCACCGGTCGCCTCCAGCTGTGAACTGGCCCAGGTGCCTACCCAGTCGTATGTACCGAGTTCCTTTTTGTCTTTATAGACGCTGCCCGCGCTATCCGCCAGTGTGAACCGGCTCCCCGGCTGTGCCGGAAGGGACAGCTTCGTCTGCTCGGTTCCCGACGGAAGCGTCAGCTTGTATTCATCCCGGTTTACAAACGCCTGATCCTTGTAATGATCGATCTGGACCACAACGTCTTTATCGGCATCTGTCAGGTTTTCCAGCGAAAATTCGACCTTATCTTCCGCCTTGTTTAAAACAGGCTCCTCCAACTGGATGCTGCTGGCATCCTGATAGTGGCTGCCGCCTTCTTCCGCCGATGAAAAATAGCTGTAAGCTACCGCGGAACAAACGGAGCACATGAGCGCTTCCGTACAGAAAAAGGCAATCAGCCTTTTCCTGATTTTTCTATCTTTGTACACGCAATCCTCTCCTTTCTGAACTCCTAATCTTGTGTAAAATCTAGTACTTATTATTCTACACCATCGCCACCCTTTTTTCAATCACTTATTTTTACCACTTCGCCCTGAAAAGCGGGCAGTATCCGGCCTTTTTCGCGGCGCGGACCGCGACGTAACAGCCGCACTGCCCGCATAAGCCTCCCCGCAGTTGGGGACAACTGTCGCAGAGAAGGAGCCGCCGCTCGTACTCGTCGTCAGAAACCCGGTCTTCCTCGGGGATGTGGTCGATGTATTGCTCCAGCTTTAACAGTTCTTTTTCCATCATCTCTTTTGTCCACTCGCACCGCGGACAAAATCGGATCTGTTTTCCCATCGCGCCGTCCCTATTTCAGGACAAGGGTTACGACGCTGCAAGGCGGAAGTTTCGCCGTCAGCGCGCCGTCTGCCAGACTCGCACCTATAAATGCCTGCGGTTTTACTACATCGTCCTTTTCGAAGGTGTTGAAATCGCCCATGTTTCCCGTCAGCATCGTGCCGGACACGGCGCCGTAGCTGCCGACGACGTCCATCTGACACTCAATTTTCTCGGAAAGGGATACGTTGGCGAGCGTTATGGTCAGCTCTCCTGCCTCATTGACCGAGGCCGATGAAGAGACGAGCGGCACCGTATAGCCTTCGCATTCTTCCTCCGGCACATCGAGATAACAGTCAACGAGCGTCGCCCCCTGGTGGCGCTTGTACATTTCAAATACATAATACGTCGGTGTTTTTACGATTTTCGCGCCCTCCGTCAGAACGACTGCCTGAAGGACATTGACTACCTGCGCGATATTTGCCATGTCGATGCGGTCGCAGCGGCGGTTGAAAATGTTTAAGTTCAGCGCGGCGACCATCGCGTCGCGCATCGTGTTTTGCTGGTACAAAAATCCCGGGTTCGTTCCCTCTTCTACCTGATACCAGGTGCCCCATTCGTCCACGACGAGTTTCACCTTATGTTCCGGATCGTATTTGCTCATGATCTCCAGATGGCGGTCGATCATTTCCTCAATGCGAAGCGTGGACTCAATCGTCTCGTAATAGCGCTTTTCATCGAAACCGGTCGCCGTATCCTTTTTCTCCCAGCCGCATGGAACGGTATAATAGTGCATACTGATGGCGTCCGCGAAATTACTGCCGATGATGCTCATCAGTTTGTCCGTCCACTCATAATCGTCCGCGTTCGGGCCGCAGGCGATCTTGTACAGCTTATTGTCGCCGTAATTCTTGCAAAATGTCTGGAATCTGCGATATGTATTAGCATAATATTCAGGCGTCATATTGCCGCCGCAGCCCCAGTTCTCGTTGCCGACGCCGAAATATTTCAGCTTCCACGGCTCTTTTCTGCCGTTTTCCGCGCGCTTGTTCGCCATCGGGGATTCGCCGTCAAACGTCATGTACTCGATCCACTCGGACATCTCCTGTACGGTTCCGCTTCCGACATTCCCGTTGATATACGGCTCACAGCCGATCTGGCTGCACAGTTCAAAAAACTCGTGCGTGCCAAAACTATTATCTTCCACGACGCCGCCCCAGTTCGTATTTACCATACATTTGCGGCCCTCCTTCGGCCCGATGCCGTCCATCCAGTGATACTCGTCGGCAAAACACCCGCCCGGCCAGCGCAGTACCGGAATGTCCAGATTTTTTAAGGCCTCTACCACGTCGATACGCATTCCCTTTGTATTTGGTATGTCCGAATCTTCACCGACGAAGATCCCCTCATAGATGCAGCGGCCCAAATGCTCGGAAAAGTGTCCGTAAATTTCTTTTTTAATGGTCCCCTGCCTTCTTTTTGTGTTGATCAGTCCTTCTACCTTCTTCATGTCTGCTACCTCCAAAAGTTATATTTTATTTTAATTTATAGAGAACTTCCTCAAAACAGACGCCGTCCGTCTCTGGAATGTCCATTTCTTCCGTTACCAGGATACAGTCCTTCACAAAGGCCGCCGCCTTTTTTACCGACTGTTCGAAATCCACGCCGTTGACACAGTCTGCCGCGATGACGGCGGAAAAAATATCTCCCGTGCCCGAGCGCACCTTGCCAACCCGTTTCTGGCGCAGGATCTTTAGTTCGCCCGGCCGTTCACTGACCGCGTTCGAAACATACTGGCCCGATTCGAGTCCGGAGATCACGATCTTTCCCGCCCCCAGTCCGCGCAGCCGCTCCATGATCTGACGCAGTTCCCGCCCGGTCCAGCCGGAGCCTTTATACGATACGCCGGCCAGCATACACGCTTCCGTCACATTCGGCGTTAAAATATCCGCAAACTGAACGAGGTGTTTCATGCGCTCACACATGTCTGCCGTGTACGTCGGATACGCCTTTCCGTTCTCCCCCATGACCGGATCGATCACCACCTTGGTCCGCTCGTCGCGAAACGCCCGGATAAAATCGGTCACGATCTCGATCTGCGCCGCGGAACCGAGAAAGCCGCTGGCAATCCCCTCAAACCGCAGTCCCAGTTTTTTCCACTCCTCGATATACGCCGGCATCCGATCCGTGTAATCATCGCAAAAGAACGACGGAAATCCGGTATGGTTTGAAAAAACAGAAGTCGGAACCACGCACCCCTGCACCTTCATATGGGAAATGACCGGCAGGGATACCGCCACGGAACACCTGCCAAATCCTGATATATCATTGATGATCGCTATTTTTTTCTGATTATTATGAGACATTACAACTACACTTTCTAACGCGTCCGAATGACGACGCGTATTTATTTTTTCCACGTACTAGGTGAAAATAACAGCAGGATCGGAAACAGTTCCAGTCTTCCCGCAATCATATCGAAAATTAAAACAAGTTTTGACATCGGTGCAAACAACGAGAAATTCGCCATTGGACCGACATCCTTCAAACCGGGGCCGATATTATTGATCGTGGCGGCCACGGCAGAAAAATTCGTCACAAAATCAAATCCATCCAAACTGATCAGCAGCACGGAAGCGGCAAATACGATGAGATACGCCACTAAAAACACATTGACCGAACGCACGACCTCATGTTCCACTTTTCGTCCGTCTACGGAAATCTTATACACGTTCCGGGGATGGATCATAACTTTCAGTTCTTTCAAAAAGGTCTTTGCCCATATGATCATGCGGGAAACCTTCATACCGCCGCCGGTACTGCCCGCGCAGGCGCCGATAAACATAAGAAGGAGCAGGATCGTTTTGGAAAATTCCGGCCACTGGTCAAAATCCACTGTCGAAAACCCTGTCGTCGTGATGATGGATCCCACCTGAAAAGTTACATGCCGCAGCGCCTCACCCAAGCTGTCAAACATATCCCGGATATTGATGGTGATGCAGGTCACCGCCACGAGGATCACGCCCAGGTACGCGCGGACTTCCGACATCTGAAACGCCTCTTTCCAGCGTTTTCCCAAGATGAGCAAATAATAAAATGTAAAATTAACTCCAAATGCTATCATAAATACCGTCACGACGATCTGTATGTACGGAGAAAAGCCGGCCAGACTGTCATTGTAGATGCCGAATCCGCCCGTACCCGCCGTACCAAACGTAGTGGTGAGCGCATCGTAGACACTCATCCGTCCCGCCAGGAGGAAAAGAAATTCAACGACGGAAAGTACGAGATACATGCCGTAGAGGATCTTGGCCGTCGATTTGATGCGGGGCACCAGCTTTCCTACCGTAGGGCCCGGACTTTCCGCTTTCATCAGATACATATTCCTGCCGTCGGCAAGCGGTACGACTGCCATCATAAAGACGAGAACCCCCATGCCGCCGATCCAGTGGGTAAATGTTCTCCAAAAATTGATACATTTTGAAAGGCTCTCCACATCCCCGAGGATCGTCGCCCCTGTCGTCGTAAATCCCGACGCGGTTTCAAACAGCGCATCAATATAGGAAGGTATGGCGCCTGACATCACGAACGGCAGCGCGCCGAAAATACTGAGTAAAAACCAGCTGAGAGCCACGATGATAAATCCTTCCCGGGCATACATGGATTTATTTTTCGGTTTAAATCTCGTTATAACAAATCCCGTCACAAGACAGATCAACGCGGACACGGCAAAAAATACCGCATCCTCTTCCCGGTAAACGGCCCCCACCAGGCATGGCAGCATGAGAAAGATGCCCTCAAAATCCAGCAGCCAGCCGAGCATATAAATGACAACCCCGTAATTCATTTCTTACTTTCCCCCTACTGCTTCCTGACATGGATCACATCGTGAATATCTTTCAGTCCGAGTGTCGTCGTCACGATGACGACCGAATCCCCGACCCGCATCGTGTCCTTACCACGGGGAATGATGATGCTCTTTCCGCGGATGATACAGGCAACGATCGTATTTTCCTTGATCTGCAGTTCCTCCAGCGGAATACCGGACAGTTCCGAGTCCTGTTTCACGACAAATTCCAGCGCCTCCGCCTTATCATCGAGTATGCGGTACATCGTTTCGACATTACAGCCGATCGAGTTCTTTTTGCCGCGCACAAACTGCAGGATATGCTGCGCGGTAATTTTTTTCGGATATACCGTCGTATCCAGATCGAGCTCGCGGATGATCTGGTCAAAGTCCATGCGATTGATCTTCGTCGCCACCTTGCCCTTTCCCTGGCTGCGGGCAAACAAAGACAACATAACGTTCTCCTCATCAATGTTCGTCAGCGCCACGAACGCCTCCGCCTGGGCCACTCCCTCTTCGATGAGAACGCTCTGTTCCGCGCCGTCCGCATGGATGATCTGCGCCTTCGGCAAAAGTTCCGATAACAGATCACAGCGCCGCTCATCCCGCTCCACCAGCTTGACGTCAATACCCATCGGCAAAAGGAGCTTTGCCAGATAATACGACGTGTCCCCGCCGCCGACGATCATCGTATCTTTGACCTGGTGCGTCTCGATGCCGATCTTTTTAAAGAAGTCGCTCGCTTTTTTGGCATCGGCCAGAATCGATACCACATCTTTTTCATGAAGACGAAAATCCCCTTTGGGAATGAAAATATTTCCTCCCCGCTCCACGGCGCAGACGAGCACGTCGGCCTTTAGTTTGGGGGCAATGCTCATCACCAGCATATCACTTAAATTGGATTCCGGCGGAACGCGGAATTTAAGCATCTCCACGCGTCCCTTGCCAAATGAGTTGATCTTGATCGCAGATGGAAACCGCAGTACTTTGGCGATTTCCTGTGCTACTGCGTATTCCGGATTTATCGTCATCGCCAGTCCGAGCGTTTCTTTTACGAAATCGATTTCCGCGCTGTACTCCGGATTCCTCACCCTGGCGATCGTCTGGCAGTTGCCGGCACGTTTGGCGATCAGGCAGCACAAAAGGTTCAGTTCATCCGAAGCGGTAACGGCGATCAGAAGGTCTGCTTTCTCAATCCCCGCTTCCATCTGGGTTTTGTAGCTCGCTCCATTTCCGGCTACGCCCATCACATCAAATTGGTTGGATAATTCCTCGACGACTGCATAGCTGCGGTCGATCACGGTAACTTCATTGTCGTCTTTGTTTAGTTCCTCCGCCAGCGTCCTGCCGACTTTTCCGCACCCAACAATAATGATCTTCATGTTCTCCTCACATTCTGCTCCGCAACGAAAAATTACGTGTTAAGCTCTGTAACTCTCAAGTGATTCCTAATGGTAAGTTGTTCGTTTCAAATAGAAAAAGCTATGTGTATAACGTAACATAATGTGGGGGAAATGTCAATGTGGAGGGGGGTATTTGACTAGTGTATTGTACCCGGGACCTTCACCCATTAGAAAGAGCAGGGCACATATTTCCATATACCCTGCTCTGTAAGGAGTGTCACTTCCTATGCCTTAACTAAATGACATTCATATAAATTGTAAGATACAAAAAAGGGGGCTGACGGAAAATAGATAGTCCATAATAGCGGGTGCTGTGGGGGATGTTCTTCCTTTCATGTTTCGGAGTTAAAAATGGTTATTTACCGACAGCCCCTTGGCAAATCCATTGACAGCTTTACAGATTCAAGACTACACAAGCAGTACAGACATTATGTTCTATCCTGTAATCCAGATTTCCGCTATATTTCTGACAGACGGAAAGGATACTGGAAATACCGATACCCTTGCCCTCAGGCAGACTGCCGGAAAGTTTTAGTTTGTCAGAACAGGAGTTATTACAAACGATAACCAGCCTGTTGTTCAGCAGCCGTATGTATACTTCAATACGCTGTTTTTCCATCCCGGACTCCTGACATCCGTGCAGGGCATTTTCAAGCAGATTTCCCAGCAGTGCGATCAGGTCAATTTCCCGCACCTCTAGTTCCTCCGGCGTATGGCACCGTGCCAAAAAGGAAATACCGTCCTTCTCCGCCTTGTCCGCATAAACGGAAAGAATGCTGTCTATCGTGCGGTTCAGGGAATATTGCTTTACTTCCACTTCCGAGATCTCATTCCTGTATTGTCCGATATAGGTAAGAATAGCAGAAGTATCTCCTAATTTTGCGTATTCAGCGATCACCTCCATGTGATGCCTCAGATCGTGCCTGAACCTGCGGTTTGCTTCCTCTGCATTTTGCAGGGCAGACAGCCTGTTCGAAAAATTTTCTATGTTCTGCCGGACTAACGCTACGTCGACATCCTTTTTCATGTAATTGATATTGCTGAAAATAACGCCATATACCGCACACATAATAAAACTGATGGCGGCGAATGTCAAAAGCAGATACCGATCCGGCATTGTATCCGCTACGTTCAATACCGATACCACAACCTGCGCTACATAGAACAGCAGGGCGATCAACGCCATATTCCACCATTTTCCACCGCTGTCTGTCAAAGACTTTAAAATGACCGCGACATATTTTTTATAAAGGACCAGCACCAGCAGTATCACGATGCTGCGCAGCACGATTGCCACATAATATCCCGCCGCCTCGGAAAGCCCGGTCAGAAATAATCGAACCATTAGTTTCAGCATATTATCCAGCACGGAAAACAAACAAAAATAGGTCATAAATAAAAAACACTTCTTGGGATATCCTTCCCGTGAAATAATACAGAAATAAATGATCAACAGCACTACGATTCCTATGTATGAGACAAAAGTGCTCCATCCCCCCAGCGCAAATCCATACCCCATCAGGAATACAAAATTGACGGAAAAAAGGCAGCTGATCATCGCAAATTTCTTTTTGGAATATTTCTGTTCATTTACATACCAAACCACAATAATATGGCACAGCACGGTAAGAGCCAGTCCCGGGAGCTGGTATACTCCGCTCATTTCAGCGCCTCCTTTCAGCAGTACAATACACTAGCTTTATTTTATCACTTGGAAAGAATGGTTTCAAGCGAAAAAACACCCCGGCTGCCGTCTGGCAGCCGGGGTGCCTTTTGTCGCAGGTATTTTTGTGCGTCGCGGTAGTGGAAGTACGCGGTGTCACGTATTTCCACCATTCTGCCGGGTTGACAGATCAACTAGCGCATAGACTCTTCCTGCTTTTTAATCATCTGACGAACCATCTCGCCGCCTACGCTGCCGGCTTCTCTGGATGTGAGGTCACCATTGTAACCCTCCTTCAGGTTTACGCCGATCTCAGATGCAACTTCCATCTTGAATTTGTTCATAGCGTCTTTGGCCTGTGGTACTTCCATTCTGTTGCTAGATTTGCTCATCACATTTCACCTCCGTGTTTTTAGTATTTATCTTGAGAGATAACGGAATGTCCCCTGAAACATTCCGTTATCCGAAACATTTCAAATCGAAGCCACTCGGTTATCTGATACTATTGTACCCACGAAGGTTTTTTTCATTCTGGTAGTTTCTGTCAACGTGACTGCCGTTGTTCCATGTCCATAGACACCTGTTCCAGGTAGTGCACAAAGGTTCCGGAATACGTGGAGATTTCAAAGGCGGGATCGAGTTCGGAAAAGGCGAAGCTCTTCCTTCCGCCGGATTCCATGCGCGTCCAGAAATATTTTAATTTTTCAAATGGCAGATATACATAGCAGTCCCTGGCAGCAAAATAGATCAGCAAAAAGGCGATGCCTTCCTGCTGCTCAAACTCGGTCATGAACTTCATCTGATGTTCATGTATGTTCGCCAGCGGGAACCGGTCGCCCACGCATTCCTTGGCGTCGAAGCAGACGGGGATTCCCTGGATCACACCGATGTAATCGACCGTACTTTTCTGTTCAAAATAGGCGAGCGTGATATGCCTCGTATTCTGGTCAATGCGGATCGGTTTGATCGGAGTTGGGACTTTTTGTATGAGGGCAAGGTTTTGCGAGCGGTATTTTTCATTTGTGAGGTTGATGAGTTCTTCTAAAAAGGAACCGCGTAAACCTCTGGAATTCCAGGTCGCCATTACTCATCCACGTTGTGGTATACTGCCTGGACGTCGTCGTCCTCGTCGAGCAGATCCAAAATGCGGTTGAACATTTTTATATCGTTTTCGTCGGTGAGTTCCACGTAAGTCTGCGGGATCATCGTTACTTCCGCCTGCGCCATCGGGACGCCTTCCTGTTCCAACGCCTCGCGGACCTGGCTGAAATCATCCGGAGCTGTCACGATTTCATAACTGTCTTCTTCCTCGGAGAAATCTTCCGCGCCGGCGTCTAAAGCAAGCATCATGAATTCATCCGCATCGGTATCATATTCTTCCTTGTCCACGATGATCTGGCCTTTCGTGTCAAACATATAAGAGACGCAGCCCGTCGTACCGACGTTGCCATTTCCTTTTGTAAACGCATTTCTTACATTCGAAGCCGTGCGGTTTTTGTTGTCGGTCAGCGCTTCTACGATGATCGCCGTCCCGTTCGGGCCGTATCCTTCATATGTAATGCTCACATAATTCACGGCATCAATATTTCCCGCCGCCTTCTTGATCCCGCGGTCGATCGTGTCGTTCGGCATGTTATTTGCTTTTGCCTTGGCGATCACATCGCGCAGTTTGCTGTTATTGTCCGGATCCGGACCGCCTTCTTTTACCGCCACGGCGATCTCGCGCCCGATCACGGTAAATATTTTACCCTTTTTTGCATCATTTTTTTCTTTTTTGTGTTTGATGTTCGCAAATTTTGAATGTCCTGACATATCTTCCTCTTTTCTCGCTGCCTTTTACTCCTAAGCGATGTTTGTGACAAGCAGCGCGCAGACACAAACTCGTTGAGTGAAACATTTTTGCCTTGTTATTCGCAGATCTGAACGATACACTGTCTCAGGTCTGCCATCACATGCGTCACCATTTCCTCCGTTTTCACCGCGCACATGATCGTATCGTCTCCGGCGATCGAACCGACGATACCTTCGACCTTCATCGCGTCGATAGCGGCCGCAACTGCCATCGCCATTCCGCTCTGCGTCCGGATCACGAGCAGGTTTCCCGCCTGCTCCATCGATACGACTCCGTCCTGGAGTACGCTGGCATACTGCCGGCCGAAGCTGGTACCGGCACCAAACCCGGCGCTTGTACCCGAGCCGCGCGCCGCCGTCATATACCGCTGTTTCGCGCGGATCCCCGGCACTTTCACGAGCGACATTTCCCGTATATCGCGGGAGACCGTGGCCTGCGTCACCGAATAACCGGCTTCGTTTAAATACCTCGCCAGATCCTCCTGCGTTTCCACTTCATATTTATTTATGATCTCAATGATCTTTTCCTGTCTCTTTTTCTTCATCTCTCCTAAAACCGATTTAGCTTGCTCCTCATTTTTTCATAGAATCCTACATCCGGCAGCGAAACGACGTCAAATGACTCTTCCGCTTTCCGAATATGTATTTCATCCCCGGTCTCTGCCTGCCACAGCACATCGCCGTCAAAACGGACCGATGCCTCGTCCGGCGCACTCTCCCTCGTCCGCTCTACCCGGATGCGGATACAGTCGTCGGAGGAAACCACGAGACTGCGTTTGTTCAGTGAATGCGGGCAGATGGGGGTAATGACAAATGCCTCCATGTTTGGCGACAAAACAGGCCCGCCGGCGGAAAGGTTATACGCCGTGGAACCGGTCGGGGTGGCCACGATCACGCCGTCGGCGACGTACGTATCCAGAAGTTCATCATTGACCCATACGCTCGTCGTTATCATTTTACCCAGATTCTTTTTTCCGACAATTATTTCATTTACGGTAAGACTCCGCTCACCCGAAGCCTGCATCACCCCTTCCAAAACCATTCGCTTTTCTATACGGCACTTACCGGCCAGTACGGCATCCAGCGCCTCGTACACCCGGGGAGGCTCCACTTCGGTCAGAAATCCGAGCGTCCCGAGGTTCACGCCGAGAATCGGGATCCCTTTTCCCGCGATCTTCTTTGCGGCCCGGATGACCGTACCGTCCCCGCCTAAGACGATCGCCAGATCGGTGCCAGCAGAAGGACAGCCGTCTCCTTCCGGGCAGATCGGTTCCCTATGACTTATTATTGTAACACAAATATTACATTTTTCCAAATATGTTTTTATCTCATTCGCCACGGCATACTCGGCATCTTTTTCCTCATTCACGATCAGGCATATCCGCTTCATGTTCACAAACCTTTCTATAATAAGATGCTGAGGAACAGGGAATCATCTGCCTCCCTGCTCCACGATACGATCTATCTGCGCCTTTTCTTCTTCGGTCAGTTCTTCCGGCTGCGCCCCTTCCTTTTTTGCATAGAGCAGGTACTCGGTATTTCCCTCGGCTCCCCGAATCGGGGAAACATCCAGTCCGTAAATGACAAAACCCAGACTTTTTGCGTACTGCATGACCGTCCGGATCACTTCCTTATGAACAGCCGGATCGCGGACAACACCCTTTTTTCCCACCTTTTCCCGTCCGGCTTCAAACTGGGGTTTCACGAGGCACACGATCTGAGCCCCGTCCCTCATCAGTTCACGCACCGGAGCGAGCACTTTTGTCAGCGAAATAAACGCCACATCAATTGAGACAAAATCGACAGGTTCGCCGATGTCTTCCGGTACGACATAACGGATGTTCGTTTTTTCCATTGACTTCACTCGACTGTCCTGACGCAGTTTCCACACAAGCTGGTTCGTCCCGACGTCGATGGCGTACACGAATTTTGCGCCATTTTGCAACATACAGTCCGTAAAGCCGCCTGTGGATGCGCCGACATCCATGCAGACAAGACCGTTGAGGTCGATGGGGAACACCTGCACCGCCTTATCGAGTTTATACCCGCCGCGGCTCACAAACTTCATCTGCTTTCCCTTGATCTCTATGTCCGCATCCACCGGAAATTTGTGCCCGGCCTTGTCCTCCCGCTGCTCGTCCACGAATACATTTCCCGTCATGATGAGTGCCTTCGCCTTCTCCCGCGACTCGGACAGGCCGCGGTTCACTAAAAGCATGTCCAGCCGCTCTTTCTCCGCCTTTCTTTTCGGTTCCTTCCCATGGGAAATTTTCCCATTGGATACTTTCCCATTGGATACTTTCCCATTGGATACCGTTTCGTTCATCATCTCACGCATCCGCTCTGCCACATGTTCGGCGTCCATGCCGTACCGGGCGTATAATTCCGCAGGCGCTCCGTGTTCTACAAATGTATCATGGATAGATATGTTCAGCATCCGCTCCGGGTAGATCCCGTGCTCCGCAAGCATTGCCTCCGCCTGCTGCCCGAAACCGCCCGCTGCCACGTTATCTTCCATCGTTACCATCCCTTTGTGGCGCGGCACGAGCTCCCGCATGAGCGCTTCGTCAAACGGCTTCACAAAGCGCATATTCACGACTGTACAGCGTATCCCGTCGTCCCGCAGTAACAGCGCGGTTTCGATCGCCGTCCCGACCATATTCCCCACAGCGAAAATGACAAAATCGCCGCCCGCGTGTCTTCCCGCATGTTTTCCCACGTTTCCTCCGGCCTGTTTCCCCGCGTGTTTTCCCGCGTTTCCTCCGGCCTGTTTCCCCGCATGTTTTCCCTCGCTGTCACACATCTGGTTTTCACAAGCCAACCCGTTTTCACAAACCGACCCATTTTCACAAAAAGCTCCGTTTTCCATGATGATGCTGGCACGGCCATATACGAAATCCGCCACCTCCTCCGGCGTTTCCGCTTCCGACACTGCGCCGCGCGGATAGCGGACTGCCACCGGCCCATCCCAATCGTACGCAAAATCCAGACTCTTCCGGAGTTCGGTTCCATCCGCAGGCGATAGCACCGTCATATTCGGAATGGACGTCAGATAAGAAATGTCAAAAATGCCCTGATGCGTGTCACCGTCCCGTCCCACGATGCCGCTCCGGTCAACCGCAAAAATAACCGGAAGCCGGTTCAGGCAGATGTCATGCAGGATCTGGTCATACGCGCGCTGTAAAAATGTGGAATAAATAGACACGACCGGACGCAGGCCGCCGGTCACCAGGCCAGCCGAAAACGTCACCGCATGCTCCTCCGCGATACCGACGTCAAACGAACGGTTTGGAAATTCCTCCGCAAATGCTTTTACACCTGTCCCGTCCGGCATCGCCGCGCAGACGGACACGAGCTCCGGACACGCCCTCCCTTTCTCGAGCAGCCATTCGCCGAACACGTCCGTGTACGTCCGTTCCGGCGGCTCCGCCAGTTCTCCCGTTTTCGGATCGAACGCGCCGACCCCGTGAAACATCGACGGATTCGTCTCGGCCGGCAGATATCCCTTCCCTTTTTTCGTCACGACGTGGATCAGAACTGGACGATTTTTGATGCGCGCCGCCGCGCGGAGCGCTTCCAGCATTCCTTCGATATCATGACCGTCGATCGGGCCTACATAAATAATGCCCATCTCCTCAAAAAACATGCCGGGCACAAACAGATGCTTGAGGGAATTTTTGGCGTTTTTAATCGTCTCCGCCATCGTCGTTCCGACATTCGGTATTTCATTCAAACGGCCCTCAATATTGATCTTCAGGTTATTATACTTCTGGTTTGTCCTCATTTTTCCTAAATACTTTGACATGCCGCCCACATTTTTCGCGATGGACATTTTGTTGTCATTGAGAACGATGATCAGGTTCGACTTCATCTGTTCCGCGTTATTGAGCGCCTCGAACGCCATGCCCCCGGAAAGGGCGCCGTCGCCGATGACCGCCACCACTTTTTCATCGCCGCCCCGTATATCCCTGGCTTTCGCCATCCCGAGCGCGACCGAGATCGACGTGGAACTGTGCCCGGTATTAAACGTGTCCGCGGGATTCTCACTCACTTTCGGAAAACCGCTGATGCCGTCCAGTCTGCGCAGCGTACGGAACTCCCGGTTCCGCCCCGTCAAAAGCTTATGCACATACGCCTGGTGTCCGACGTCCCAGATCAGCTTGTCCTTCGGAAAGTCTAAAAACAGATGCAGCGCCATCGTAAGCTCAACCGCCCCCAGGTTCGAAGCGAGATGCCCGCCCGTCCGGCTGACGCTCCCCACCAGCCGCTTGCGGAGTTCCCACGCCAGCTTGCGGTAATCTTCCGGTGCAATGTTCTTTATATCATTTTCCTTTTTTATCTGATTTAATAAAATGCCCAATGTCCGTTTTTCCTCCGTTCTCTGCTTAACTCGGAAAATGTAATCCCTGTGCTTTTAAACACATTTATGTACTTATTTTCACCTCTTCATATGGCCGCACCTCTTAATTTTTTCAATACTGCCAAATCTTCTTCAAACTCTTCTTCCGTCTCATCAAAATATGGCAGGCCTAGTTTTCCATACAATGTGATCAGGTCAACCTTATGGATTCCAAGCATTTCTGCTGCCTTTCCATGAGACATAACGCCCTTTTTGATATAAGGATATACCAGCATTGCATTCCTTGTTATTTGTGCGTCCTTATCCTTCAGCACAGTATATGGCACAATTTCTTCCGGCACATCAATTTCTACCTTTGTCAATGTCAAAGCAACCATCTCCTTTTACAAGTATGCTACTATTCATATTATACACTTTTCGCCTTATCCTTACAACAAAAAGTCAATCGGTCGTTCCATGCAACATTCGTTCCCTGCTAACGGTCCCGTTCGACCAGCCAATTCATCAGTTCTGTCAAAAATTCCTTCTCCCCGTCAAACTCCTCCAGATCCCTCAGGGCCGCATCCGTGTACTCCCGCACCTTCGCCCTGGATGCCTCGATCCCGTTCATCGCCGCAAACGTGGATTTGTCATTGTTCTCATCCGAATGAACCGGTTTTCCCAGCTTCTTTTCATCCCCGACGACATCAAGTATATCGTCCTGGATCTGAAAGGCGATTCCGAGTTTTCTTCCCATCTGCTCCAGACGTTCCACTTCCCGGTCAGCAGCGCCCGCAAGGATGCCGCCGACCATAAACGCCGTTTCCAAAAGCGCCGACGTCTTTTTCTCATAGACAAACAGTAACGTCTCCTCATCCACAAACGTTCCATTTTCCTCGACATCCACCACCTGGCCGCCGACCATGCCGTACATGCCCGCCTTGCGGCCGAGCACTTTGAGTGCCGCCGCCAGTCGTGCCGGATCCGCGCCGCTGTCAAACGCCCGAAACGCCGTCTCGTACGCGTAATTCAAAAGAGCGTCCCCCGCAAGGACTCCCATCGCCTCGCCAAATTTTTTGTGTGTCGTCAACTTTCCCCGGCGGTAATCGTCATTGTCCATCGCCGGAAGATCGTCGTGCACGAGGGAATACGTGTGGATCATCTCAAGCGCTGCCATAAACGGCCCGACCACGTCCGGGTCCGTCCCGCCGCACATCTCATACACTTCCTTCATAATGATCGGGCGGATGCGCTTCCCACCCGCGTGGATACTATAATTCACAGCCTCAAAAATCGTGCGCTGATACCCTTTTTCCGCCGGCAGAAACGGCTCGATCATCCGGTCAGCCTGCGCCGCCCGCTCCGCTAATGCCTGTTCAAATTCATTCATCTTCACTTCCCTGAACCTCTTTCTCCATTAGGATCTCTATCTTTTTTTCCACCTTGTCAATTGCCTTATTCCCCGCTTTTACCAGCTTCATCCCGTGGGAAAATGTATCATAGGCCTCTTCCAGTGTCAATGTTTCATTCTCCATCTTCTCTACCGTTTCTTCCAGCTGTTCCATAATCTCTTCCAGTTCCATCATAACCTCCAAATTCACGCATTTGTTTCACTCAATGTTTGGGCGCTTTTCTCTCAAATTTGGGCGTTCACGCTCAAACTTACTAGGCTGACTGCCTCATTCAGCTAGGCTGACTGCCTTATTCAGCTAGGCTGACTGCCTTATTCAGCCTTAGTCCGCACCGTCCCGTCACACCATGTGATATCCAAAACATCCCCCGGCTTCACCATCTCCGCGCGATCGACTCTCGTCCCCTTTTCATCCGCCACATAGGCAAATCCACCGGACAGACGTTTCAGCGGCGAAAGGCCGTCGAGCCTTCCCGCAAGTAACTGGAGCCGGTGTTTCTTCTCATTTAAAATGCGCTCCCACTGGTGGGAAAGCTTGTCCTCCATATCGGTCACGTACTGCCGCTTCTGCCTCATCTGGCTCTCCGGATTGTACGATTTCAGCATCTTTTTCATGTGGCTTAGATCAAGGCGCGCCGCATCGATGCGGTCAAACAGATTCCGCATCAGTCGCTCCTTCCCGCCATAGAGCTGTTCCAACGCCTGCCGCACGTCATAGACGACCAGTTCCGCCGCTGCCGAAGGCGTCGGCGCCCGCAGATCGGCCACATAATCGGCAATCGTCGTATCGGTTTCATGCCCCACCGCGGACACGATGGGCGTCTGGCACTCAAAAATTGCCTGCGCGGTCTTTTCTTCATTAAACGCCCACAAATCTTCGATCGAGCCGCCGCCCCGGCCGACGATGATCACATCCACCCCGTGACTATCCAGACGCCGGATCCCTTCCACGATCGTATCCGACGCCCCTTCCCCCTGCACTTTTGCCGGATAGAGGATCAGCTGGACATACGGGTTGCGCCGTGCGGCAATCTGCATCATATCCTGAACGGCCGCCCCGGTCCGCGCGGTGACGATCCCGACCCGCTTTACATAGCGGGGAAGCGGCTTCTTTCTCTTTTCATCAAAATACCCTTTTTCTTCTAATTTTCGTTTTAACTGCTCATACTTTTCATACAGCACGCCGTCGCCAGCCAGCGTGATCTTTTTCGCGTAAAGCTGATATTTCCCGTCTCGCTCATATACATTGATCGTACCGCCGATCACGACCTCCTGGCCGTCGGTGAGACGAAACGAAAGTCCTCTGCGGTCGCCGGCAAACATGACGCAGGCGAGCGAAGAGGAAGCATCCTTTAACGTAAAATAAACATGCCCGGAACTGTGATATTTGCAATTGGAGATCTCACCTTTTACAAACACGACAGAAAGGGCATATTCGTTCGAAAACATATCTTTAATAAATCGGTTGATTGCCGACACGGAATATACTTGTCCTCTATTCATTTACAATCTCCCCCAAAATACCATTGACAAACGCCGCCATCCATTCTGTATTTTTTGCCTGCTTGTCCTCTATTCATTTACGATTTCTCCTAATATACCATTGACAAACGCCGCCATCCATTCTGCATTTTTTGCCTGCTTGTCCTCTATTCATTTACGATTTCTCCTAATATACCATTGA
>CAJTZN010000012.1:0-7822 GCA_910584065.1 uncultured Eubacterium sp. | reverse complement strand
CAAACGCCGCACCGCCCTCCGCGCCGTACTTTTTGCTCAGCTCGACCGCTTCATTGATAGCTACGCCGACCGGGATATCCTCATCAAAAACAGCTTCGTACACGCCCAGCCGCAGGATCGCCAGCTCTTCTTTCCCGATGCGGTCAATCTTCCAGCCCTTCGAGTGTTCGGAGATCATGGCATCCAGTTCTTCCTGCCTCTTTCCTATGTTTCCCAATTTCTCGGTCAGATATGTCCGTTCTTTTTCCTCCATCGAATGTGTCTGAAAATAAACTTCCCTTTGTTCTCCAAATATCTCCTCCCCATAAAACTCCTTCTGAAAGAGCAGAACAAATAACTGCTCCCTAATTTCTCTTCTCGTCATCTTCAATACTCTCCATGATAGTTCCATCCAGCCGGCATGTTCTGACGCCACGGATCCAAGGTCAAATATGCCGGCATGAGCGGCATTTTGACCTTTTGACCCTGACATCCTATTCTGGCTGAATAAAAACTGCGATCTACTCCGCATTCACCTGAACGATCCCGGCAATCCGGACATTGACTTTCGTCACTTCCAGTCCCGTCATGCTGCTGATCGCCTGTGCTACTTTCTCCTGTACCTTCGCCGACACTTTCGGAATGCTGTATCCAAATTTCATATTCACAGCAATGTCCACCGAAGCCCGGTTATCTGTAATCTCTACCTTTACCCCTTTGGAATGGTTTTTCACGCCAAATTTTCCGGCAAGGTCATTGATGCTGCCGCCTGCCATAGACTCGATCCCATCCACCTCGGATGCGGATATTCCTGCAATCGCTGCCACAACCTCACTGGCAATCTGTACTTCTCCGATGCTGTCTTCTGTACCAAATACGTCCTTTGCCATACTTGTCACCTCATCTGTCACAAAACTATACATACGCCCAAAAGCATATATACAGTTTCTAGTTTACCACATTCAGCCTTTTTTGCCAACAGGTGAAATGACAATTTTATCAGAAGCGCATTCCGTCTTCCTTTTCACGACATCTTCAATCTGCGCGATCTGCTGCTCATTCAGCTTTTCCGCATTGACAATGACGTCCACGCTGTCATCGACGATCGTGACAACCACTTCCTCAAAGCCTTTCGCCGCCAGAAGGTTTTCGGTCGCCGTTTCCTTTTCATTTACCGCCGTCATTGACACGATCTCGTTCATCGCCTGTTCCTTTTGGGCGTCCGAAGCGCTTTTGCTGTTTACGAGTTCGAGAAGTGTTTCCTTATTTTTCGCGCGCGTCTGTTCCCTCGACAGCTTCGCCGACTCAAAGTAGTCCGAAGTCACTGTATTATTTACAAGCACCGCTTCCCCGGCATTTTCTTTCGATGCCTCCGAGGAGTCTTTTTGTTCCGCGGCTGCAATGTCTTCATCAGAAATGTCTGCCACGGCGTCATCCTGAACCTCCGAATCGGCGGCATCGTCCGCCGCTACATTTTCCGATGCAACGGCGTCTTTTTCAGCCGCCCCGCCGTCCGAGGGAACAGAACCATCTTCCCTGGGTACAGAAGCTTCTTCCGATGCTTTTCCGTCCGTCCCTTCTGCATCGTCCGTCCCCTCTGCTGCCTGCTCGCTCACCGCTGAACCGTTATTCAGCACGCCGATTGCCAGATCCTCCTCATTGGTAAGGCTTAAATATCCGGCAAGTGCAACCATGACGACGAGTGCCGTTATAATGATCTGATTTTTCCGCAAAAGTTTCTTCACTTCTTTGCCTCCTTACTTTTCATTACTTTAATTTTATGACTCTCCACAGGAAATAATGCCGAAATGCCTGCTATTATTTCTCGTTGTATGCCAGGATCGGCGCCCCCGCCGCAGACGACGAGGATTCCTTCGATCTCCGGCTCCACTTCCTGCACGATATAGGGCTCTGTATTATGATCCTCATCCTCGATCAGCACGCTCTTTTCCTCACTCCTCTCCCCGCCGGCCGAATTATCTTTTAATGTCACTTTCTCCCGCGAACTTTTCAGCGTGATCATGACATCGACCGCGCCGACCCCTTCCACGCGCTCCAATATTTCCTTGACCTGTGTTTCCATCTGTTCTTTGTAATCCGTCAGTTCGTTTGCCGGCGGCCCCGCGGACTCCGGCACCATTTCGGACTCCCCTCCGGTATCCGGCTTAGAAAAAACATTGCCGCACGAGAGCAATAACAAAAGCACCCCCGAGATTATGACCGCCGCGATCCGAAACGGCCCTGCCTTACTCACCATTTCCTTTATTTTCTCCAAATAATCACTCATCTGCCTCCCTCCCATCGAGTCCAAAACCATCCTGTAACATCTGTTCCCGCTGTTCACCGATCAGCCGCAATTCATCCTCGCGGAATTGTTCTTCGACCTTCGACATATTATCCCGCAAAAGCCCGTCGATGAAATCTTCGCCGGTGATCCATGAAAACAGCGGCATCATCACGAGAATGATCAAAATGACACCTTGCACAAGATCAAAATATTTTTCATACTTCGATTTGGCAAATAAATTCGATACGATTGAAAACAGCAGGACAAAAACTGTTACATTTTTTACGATTTGAAGCATCTCATCCATACCAATCCTCCTTTTGCAAAACCATGCCTTTTGGCGCCCTTCTTCTATAGCGCCATATTTGTCGCGGCTATGACGATCGTGAGCGTGATCAGGAACATGACGGCCGTCATAAACACCATATGCAGGAGCAGCCTCCCGCTGTCCGCCGTGCTTTGAAATACCGACACGATCCTTTTATCAGTAACCGGCTGGGAAAACGCCGCCAGTCCTTTATAGAGCACAGTAAAGACAACGAGTTTCAAGATCGGCACGAGGCAGATGACGGCGATCGCCACCAGGCCGCCGACGCCGATGGCGCTTTTGATCAGGATGCCCGTGCCGATGACCGTATCCGCCACGCCACCAAATACATTTCCCACCCCTGGTATGCTGTTCGCCGCTTTGAATACGGCAGACCGCTTCACGCCATCGAGCGCCGGCATGATCAGCCCCTGGATGCCCTGATGGCCAATGAGGAGCGCCAGAAGCGTCTTCGTTCCGATGCGCACAAAACTCCGCAGCAGCGCCGTAAATCTCGTGAACCGCCATCCCATCAGCGGATTCAGCATACCGACGAGAAAATAGACCTGCACGATCGGCAGAAACAGATTGACAAGCAGATGTTCCGCGATCGCGATCGCGTACAGCGCCGTCTGGTAAAAAGCAATCGACGTGGCGCTGCCCGAACTCCACGTGAGCGCGACCGAAAAGGTGGGCACGAGCGCCCGCATAAAATCTACGATATTCTTCAGCACCTCACCAGCCACGGCGAAGGCGGAGAAAAACCCAGCAAATAAAACCGACGCCACGAGAAAATAAATGATCTGAAATCCTATATCCCCCATCTGTTTTTCGTACAGGCTCGTCGAGAAATTGATAAATATGCCCGACAGGATGCCATATAATAGAAGCCGGATAAAGGTACTCTTGTTGTGTTCCAACTGCTCCGAGAGATACTGCCTGACATATTCCCCGATCCCGGCAAGGGAAAGTTCCGCGTTTCCCTGAAGCACCTGATCCACATACTCCCGCACGGAAAAATCAATCTCATCCGCTTTCAGCTCCTGAAGGATTTCTTCCACTTCGTCCAGCGGGATGCTGTCGTAAATCGTATCATAGACATCTTCTGTCCTCTGTTCCCCATTACCTGCTGCCACCAATATTTCCTTCTCTGCCAGCACAGCTTCCGCCTGACCAAACGCACTCTCTTCCGCGTGAACATCAGCCCGCGGCTGCAGGACAACACAAAAAAACAACAGCCATATCCATTTCCACCGGATCACCCGGTTTTTATGTATCCGTAGTCCCCTCATTCCCATCATTTCCCCCGATCCTCAATCCCCGTTTCTGCCCACAAACTTCCTTTTCCCAGCTAATACCGCCCCTGCCTGATGAAACGTCACGGGATCAATTCCCCGATCGTCTCCAAAAGCGACTGCAGCACCGGCAGACTGACAGCGATCATACTCATCCGCCCAAAAAAGTCCACCTGCCCGGCAATCGTATTCTGCCCGGCATCTTTACAGATCGACGCCGTAAATTCGGATAAGTACGCAATGCCGATCATTTTTAAGATGATCTTGATATACGTCTCACTGATCCCGATGTACTCCGTCAGTTCATGGAACATGTCCACAATATACTCAAATTTTGTAATACCAAAAAAGAATATGATCATTCCGCTCACGATCGTGATCCAAATGCTGATATCCTTCCTCATCGTCCCCACCACGATGGCAAGCGTCATGCTGGCGATGGCGATCAACGCGATCTTTACCATTAACCTGCTCCCCCTCTCTCCTGTGGATGCAGCGGACGCTGACAATGCAGCGAACGCTAAAAATGCCGCGTCCTCCGCCCTGCTCCGCGATTGTACCATGCACTAGATCGCAAACAGCCGCTCGATCATCTCAAACAGCTCCGCGATATAGGGAATGACCCAGAACAGCACGAGGATCAATCCCGCCAGCCCTGTTAAAAACGCCTGTTCCTCCCGGCCCGACTGCCGCAGGATCTGATTGAGCATCGACACGAGAATGCCAACCAGCGCAATTTTGAAAATAATACTAACTTCCACAGCTAATCCTTTCCGGTGCTCACACGATGAGAATGACCATTAGTAACCCGCACATGATCCCGCACACATAATACAGCTTTAACTTCTCGTTTTTTTCTCTCCGCCTTTTTTCTATTAAAAACTCCCATTTACTTAGAAAATAATCAATCGCCTGTTCCTGCGCCTGCCGGTCCAGACACCCGAGCTGCCCTCCCATTTCCCGGAGCACTTCGACCGCTTCCCGCTCTAAACATTCCCCGCCCATTTCCTTCGAAACGGCATCCTCCCACACCTGCTTCAATTCCTTCCGGCTTCCCGCCTGCAGTTCTTTTGATACGCGGGAAAAAAAGCGCCGGCTATTCCCCCGGATCTGATGCGCCGCCCCCTCTAACGTTTCCGCCATCGGCGTATTCATATACCGGATCTCACCCTGCACATACAGAAACGCCTTCTTGATCTCATACAGGTTCAGAAGCCTGCTGTTGTACAGGCATCCTTTATAAACGCCAAATGCCGTTGTTCCAAACACGAGCAGCACCGCTCCCATTACTTTTGCTATCGTTTCAGCCATCATAATCCTCTTTTCTGCGCTGTTTTTTGCGCATAAAGCAACTTTGTGTCAAGCAGCGCGCAGACACAAATTGCCGTGTGAACGTAGTTCACACTAAGATCCTTCCCTTCCGATCCCGCACATCCTCTATGCTACCCGGCCCTCCCGCATGTCCGAGAACGATGTACCGGCCAAACCGTTCCTGTTCCAGCAGTCTTCCTACCTCCGGTTTATTCCTGACCTCCTGATAATTTTCGCCGTGGATGGCCGCGATGATGCGGCAGCCGCAGTTCATCACATGTTCCAATGCCTGTACATCCTTTTTTCCGCCAATCTCATCGACGACGATCACCTCCGGTGAGAGCGACCGGACCGCCATCATCATCCCCTCCGATTTCGGGCAGCCGTCGAGCACATCGGTCCGGCAGCCCACATCGTTTTGCGGCACGCCGCGGTAGCATCCGGCAATCTCACTCCGCTCGTCCACTACCGTCACGGTCTTTCCCTCCGAACTCCCGGCATCCCCGGACAACATCCGCGCAATATCGCGCAGCAGCGTGGTCTTCCCGCACCCGGGCGGCGAGATGATCAGCGTATCCGGCAGCCGCCCGCCCTCATCGAGATACGGCATCACGTTCTTCCCGCAGCCAATGACCTCATGGGAGATACGGACATTGACAAATGAAATATTCCTGATATTTTTCACGCACCCGCGCTCGACCACCACCTGCCCGGCCACCCCGACACGATGCCCGCCCGGGATGGTCATAAATCCCTGAGCGATCTCCTCTTCAAACGCATACAGGGAATAGCCGCTTATGTAAGCGATCATTTCCTTCAGATCCGACCTGTCCACTTTTCCAGCGCCGAGTATCCGGCGTTTCCCACCGATCACTTCCACAGGCTGTCCCATGCGGAATCGTATCTCCCGCAGCCTGTCCACGTCCACACGCCCGCCCGTAAAGCATGGCCTAAATTTAGCCGGCAGTATGTTTTTAATCTCCGTCCATTCCATCTCCCATCACTCCTTGTCTGCGTTTATTTGAATATATGCAGCAAAGAATGGAATCATGCAAAAAAATAAACGGCTTCTATTCCGCCGCCCAAAGTGGTATAATCATGTCAGTACATTTAGGTACAATCTTACCAGTAAACGAGGGGTTCAGCATGCACTTTGTAAAAGCAAAAGGAATTTTATCTTCCAAAAACGGAATGAATCTATATCGCGGCTGCTCCCACGGCTGCATTTACTGCGACTCCAGAAGCCGCTGCTATCACATGGAACACGCTTTTGAAGATATCGAAATAAAAGAAAACGCGATCGAACTATTAGAGTACGCGCTGCTTCATAAAAGAAAGAAATGTATGATCGGAACAGGCTCCATGACCGATCCTTATATCCCTCTCGAAATGGAGATCGGAAACGTCAGAAAAGCTCTGCACCTCATCTATAAATATGGGTTTGGATTTACCGTCATCACAAAATCAGACCGCATTTTGCGCGATCTGGACTTATTACAACAAATTAATGAAAAAACGAAATGCGTCGTACAGATGACATTAACGACCTATGACGAAGCTTTGTGCAGAAAAATCGAGCCAAATGTGAGTACGACAAAAGAACGCTTTGAGGTATTGAAACAACTTCGTGACGCGGGCATACCAACCGTTGTATGGCTAACACCAATTCTGCCGTTTATCAACGATACTGAAAAAAATATCACCGGTATTTTAGATCTGTGCATCGAGGCAGACGTGTATGGCATTATTTGTTATGGCATGGGACTTACGCTGCGGGAAGGGAATCGAGAGTATTTTTATGAACAATTAGACCGCCTGTTCCCGCCCTTAAAAGAAAAATATATGCGAATATACGGAAATCAATACATCATTGAAAGTCCAAACAACAACCGCCTAATGGAATTATTTGTCCAAACCTGCCGCCAGCACGGAATTGTTCATGATAATGAGCAGATCTTCCAGTATCTACATACCTTTGAAAAAAAAATACACGCCAGACAAGTAAGCCTTTTGGATGTTTTCCCCGATCTAAAATGATAAAATGAGCGCCCCTCCAAAATGACAGACAATGATCGTTCATTTGGAGGGGACGCCCCGCGAAACTATTTTTTTATTTTAAACGTTACCTGTTTCATCAGGTATGGATCATCCATAAAACAGTGGTCAAAATAATACGATTCCAAAATCAATTTCTTTTTCTTATATTTCTTCAGGTTTAAGTTTTTCATCGTAAACACACCATTTTTATCTGCTTTTACACTTTTTATCAGCTTTTCACGAGAACGTCCGCTGCGGTAATAGAGCTCAACTCTCAGGTTTTTGCCAGCTTTCCCGACAATTTTTTTCGTCTTGCTCGTAATCTTCGTCATCTTTTTGGGAGAAGTTACTTTCAGTGTTTTCTTCAGTTTCTTCAGATTGTTTTTCTGCAGGTCCACCATCTGGCCAAGCCACACTTTATCGTCGACTAACTGCTTCGGTAATTTTGTGGTCAATTCCGCTTTTGTCAGGTTGTTCCTCTCTAAATGCGTATCTTTACTGACTAATTTCGTAAGCTTCGTCAAATCTGGCAGAGTGCTTATGTCAGAATCTATTATAACAAAAGAAGTCAATTCCGTCATCCCCTCGACCGGACTTATATCCGTT